>JBBANT010000023.1:0-6170 GCA_040401815.1 Ilumatobacteraceae bacterium
CAAGATTTTGCTGCAAACACACCAAAGCGTCGCGGTCTTGCTCGATGAAAGTTACATGGGCAGCACCGCGGCTGAGTGCTTCGATGCCGAGGGCGCCCGTGCCGGCAAAACAATCCACAATGCGTGCGCCGGTCAAGTCGTAATGGCTGCCGAGGCTGTTGAAGATCGCCTCGCGCGCCATATCGGTGGTGGGTCGCGTGGTTTTGCCCTCGGGGGCTTCGATGCGTCGGCCCCGGAGTTCGCCCGCCACTACTCGCATGTGCTCAACGCTATTGCGGCGGTGCGTTACCTGCTTGACTGTTGCAATGAGCGATGAAAGTGAGCAAGGCGAGTTAACTCGTGCCGAGCCACCGTCGGCAACGATTGTTTGTGTGGATTGCGGCGGTGTCGCTCATCTGCTCACGCCGGCGCGCGACGACGGCGCATGGTATGTCGGTGATATCTCCACCTATCGCTGCAGCGATTGCCGCGACAGGTGGGACTTGGTAATGGAATAGCGCGCTGCGTTTTTCGGCGCGCTATTCGTGTTGCACTAATCCTTGGTGAGAAACTCTTTTTCTTCGCGGGCCAGCAGCAAGTTGACTTCACCGGCCAGTTCGCGGTGTTGCTTGAGCGTCGGGTCAGCACCGATGATTTCGAACGCCACTTCACGCGCTGCTCTAATGAGCGGCTCGTCACGGCGTAACGATGCAAGTTTTAAGTCGCTGGCACCTTTTTGGGCGGTGCTCATGAGTGTGCCCTCACCGCGCAGTTCCAAATCCACTTCTGCTAGATAAAAACCGTCGGTGGATTCCACCAAGGCCCCCACCCGCTCGGCGCCAACGTGCGGGTTCTTGCGCACCAGCCAGCAGCGACTGGCGATGGCTCCGCGGCCAACCCGACCACGCAACTGGTGCAACTGGGCGATGCCGAAGCGGTCGGCATCGAGCACGACCATGCACGTTGCGTTGGGAACATCCACACCAACTTCGATGACCGTGGTCGACACCAGGGCCACCAATTTGCGGTCACGAAACTTGGTCATCACTGCGTCTTTATCGTTTGACGACATGCGGCCGTGCAGCAAGCCGATGTTGTATTTGGCCAATTCACCCTTGCTCAACGACTCGTAAATTTCTTCGGCTGCAGCCACTTCTAACTTGTCGCTCTCTTCAATCATCGGGCACACCACAAAGGCTTGTTGGCCATCATCAAGCGCTTTGCGCACCTCGGCCCACATGCTGGCTGCCTCGCCGCTTGGCTCCCCCGACTCGTCGTGTTCGACCACGGCCATGGTCGCAATCGGCGTGCGACCTGGCGGCAGTTCGTCGAGCACGCTGACTTCTAAATCGCCATACACCGTCATGGCTGCGGTGCGCGGAATCGGCGTGGCAGTCATGACCAGCACATCCGGCGTGGTGTGTTGCTCGCCGGCACCCTTGCCGCGCAAGGCTGCACGCTGCTCGACACCAAAGCGGTGCTGCTCGTCGATGACCACCACACCAAGCGACGAAAACGCCACACCTTCTTGAATGAGCGCGTGCGTGCCGATGGCAATGTCGACACCACCACTGGCGAGGTCGGCGAGCAGTTCGCGGCGACGCTCGCCCGTGATGCGGCCAGTGAGGAGCTCGACCCGCAACTGGCGCTCGCCGAACAAGTTGCCATCATCGGGCACTTTCAAGTCGGCCAACAACCGCGTGATGCCGGCAAAATGCTGTTCGGCCAACACTTCGGTGGGTGCCATGAGCGCACCTTGGTGACCACCCTGCACTGCTGCCAACATCGCAGCAACCGCGACCACTGTTTTGCCACTGCCCACGTCGCCTTGCAGCAAACGATGCATCGGCACAGGTTTGGCCAAATCTGCATTCACCTCGTCGATTACCCGTCGCTGTGCACCTGTGAGCGGAAACGGCAAGGCAGCAACGAAGCGTCGTTGCATTTCTCCGGTCATGTCGTGGCGAATGCCGGTGTTGTCGCGCTCAAAGGCGTGCTTGCGGCCCACCAACACCAACTGCACGCGTAACAGTTCGTCGAACGCCAAGCGTTCACGGGCGCGCTCTTTGTCCACGATGCTTTCTGGGAAGTGGATGATGTTCAGCGCCGCATGCCGGTCGATCATTTTCAGCCGTTCGCGAATCTGTAGCGGCAGCGGGTCGCTGATTGTGCGCGGTGCTGCGCGATCCAGCGCGTTGCGAACCCAACTGGCAAGTTCCCACGTGGACAGGTTTGCCTTTTCACTCTGCGGATATATCGGCACGATTCGCCCTGTTTTGTCGCCGATGATGTCGACTACTGGGTTGACCATTTGCATTTTGCCGCGAAACAGTTCGGGCTTGCCAAACACTGCAACCTCTAAGTCGGTCTTGAGTTGTCGCTCGCGCCACGGCTGGTTAAAAAACGTGAGCGACAGCGAACCCGTGGCATCACCCACCAACGCAGTCACCATGCTGCGTTTTGTGCGCAGCGGCACGCGTCGGGTACTCCGCACCTTGACGAGCACCAACGTTTCGACACCCTCCACCAAGTCGCCGACGTGGGCTTCGTTGGTGCGGTCTACATAACGACGCGGATACGTGGTGATGAGTTCCAACACATTGGCGATGCCGACTTCGGCCAGCGACTCTCGCCGCTTGTCACCGACACCTTTGATGGTGGCAATGTCAAGTTTCGCGAGATCCTTGAGAGTTAGCGGTGCGTCGGCCATGCCGCGCCGAAGTTACTCCACCCCGAACAGATACGGGTACAACGGTTGACCACCGCGGTGCACCTCGCTGGCGACTGCCGGGAAGTGCTCACCCGCCCAAGCAACGATGCGCTCGGTGGTGTCGGCTGTGGCGTCGACACCCACGATGATGGTGAGCAGCTCGCGGTTGTCGGTAACGATGTGCTTGAGCAACGCAGTTGCACACTCAAACACGTCTGGGGCAATTGCCACCACGCCGTCGCCGCGTACCAAGCCGATGGTGTCGCCAGCCTTCACCGCACCGGCGTCGGTTTTGGTGTCACGCACCGCGGTGGTGATCTCGCCAGTTACCACGGCAGCTGCTGCCTTGGCCATTGCAGTGCCGTTGTGCTCGGCGGATGCCGCCGGGTCGTACGCCACCAGGGCAGCAAGTGCTTCGGGCATCGAACACGTCGGCACCACGCGCACATCTTTTTTGGTCAAACCATCCACTTGCTGGGCTACGGGAATGATGTTTTTGTTGTTGGGCAAAATCACCACTTGCGAAGCGTTCATATGTTCAACAGCGTCGAGCAGCTCTTGCGTAGACGGGTTGAGCGTTTGCCCACCTGTTACCACACCGTGCACACCAAGATTGCCGAAGATCTCGGCGATGCCGTCGCCGCTCGCCACCGCCACCACAGCGCAGGTCACGGCGGGCAACGCGGTGTAGTTGCTGGTGGGGGCACCAATTTGGGCCTCGCGCTTTTCGTGCTCTTCAGCGACTTCTTCGAACAAGTCGGTGACTCGAATTTGATGCGGGCGACCACCGAGCAAGATTGGTGCTTCGATTGCAGCGCCGATGTCGTTGGTGTGGACATGGCAGTTATACAAACCGTCGCCACCAACGACCACGATCGAGTCGCCGATTTCTCCCCACTTGAGTTTGAACTCGCGCGACTTGGTGTCATCGATTTCCAATAAGAACATCACTTCGTAGCGCAGTTCACTCACGTCGACGCCTGCACCGTTTGCAGCGTCAGTTTCGCCGCGCTTCATCACTGCGATGAGTTGCTCGGTGTTCGGGCCGCTCAGGTTTTCGGGCTCGGGCAGCGGCTCGCCGTCGACCACGTGCAACGCCGAGTCGAGCAACAACAAAAAGCCTGCACCGCCCGCGTCGACCACACCGGCTTCTTTCAAAACGGGCAACAGCTCGGGCGTGTTGGCCAGCGATTCGCGGCCCGCCGCGCGCGCCACCCGCAACATTGCTGCCAGCGTGGCGCCATCACCTGCCGCACGCACTGCTGCATCAGCAGCCTCGCGCACCACAGTCAGAATCGTGCCTTCAATCGGCTTGAGCACCGAATCGTAAGCAGCGACCGATGCGGCTTTCAGTGCCTCTGCAACTTTTACTGCGCCGTGCTCGCTGGCAACTTTTAACGTGGCCGATAACCCGCGCAGGATTTGGCTCAAGATCACACCACTGTTGCCACGCGCGCCCATGAGCGAGCCATGGCTGATGGCGTTGTACGTTTCGTCAAGCGAGTCGGGGTGCTTGTCCAACTCGGCCACCACTGCATCGAGCGTGCGGGCCATGTTGCTGCCAGTGTCACCGTCAGGAACGGGATACACGTTGAGTTTGTTCAAGTCGGCTTGGTGGCGCTTCAGCGTGTTGCGGTAGGTCACCAAAGTGTGACGCAAGGCATCTGCTCCCAACTGTTCCAGCACGGGCACGCCAAAAGACTACCTGTGATACCTTTTTCAGTCATGCAGGGAGTCGTCAAGGCATTCAATCCGGCGACTGGTGACGGCGTCGTTTTGCGAGATACCGATTTGGTTGAGTACGAACTGGCGCCGCATGCACTCGAGGGTTCGATTTTTCGCATGTTGCGCCAGGGCCAGCGCGTGAACTTCACGCTCGACGCTGCGGGTCTCGCCACCCAGATTCGCATCGGCTCAGAGAGGGACATGGGCACCCCGGGCTATTAGCCCCATTCACCCATTCCAAGGCCACTGCAATGACCACGCGCGCTGACACCCGCACCAGCAACACCCGGTTACTCGAGTGGGTGGATAAGTGGATTGCCATTTTGCAGCCCGACGCCATCCACTGGTGTGACGGCTCGCAGGAGGAATACGACACGTTGTGCGGCGAATTAGTAGCAGCCGGTACGTTCACCAAACTTGACGACGAAAAACGCCCGAACTCGTATTGGGCACACAGCGACCCAGGCGATGTGGCGCGCGTTGAAGACCGCACGTTCATCTGCTCGGAACGCGCCATCGACGCCGGCCCGAACAACAACTGGCGCCCACCAGCCGAAATGCGTAGCGAACTCACGGGGCTCTACACCGGAGCCATGCGTGGTCGCACGATGTATGTCGTGCCCTTCAGCATGGGCCCACTTGGCTCAGACATCGCCCACATCGGGGTGCAACTCACCGACTCGGCATACGTCGCAGTCAACATGCGCATCATGACCCGCATGGGCCAAGGTGCACTCGATGTGCTGGGCAACGGCGATTGGGTGCCGTGCGTGCACTCGGTTGGTGCACCACTCAGCGCTGGGCAACAAGATGTTGCTTGGCCGTGCAACCCCGAGAACAAATACATCGTGCACTTCCCAGAGACTCGCGAGATCTGGTCGTATGGCTCGGGCTACGGCGGCAACGCATTGCTCGGCAAAAAGTGTTTTGCCTTGCGCATTGCATCGGTGATGGCTCGCGACAATGGCTGGTTGGCCGAGCACATGCTCATTCTCAAACTCACCAATCCGCAGGGCGAGTTCAAGTACATCGCCGCAGCGTTTCCGTCGGCTTGTGGCAAAACCAATTTGGCGATGTTGGCACCAACGATTCCGGGTTGGAAAGCCGAAACAGTCGGCGACGACATCTGCTGGATGAAGTTCGGCGCCGACGGCCGCTTATATGCGATCAACCCCGAAGCAGGTTTCTTCGGCGTCGCCCCCGGCACTGGTTGGGTCACCAACGCCAACGCCATGCACACGCTGCACGGCAATTGTCTGTTCACCAACACTGCGCTGACTGCCGACGGCGACGTGTGGTGGGAAGGTCTCACCGACACGCCACCCGCGCGCGCCACCGACTGGCGCAACAATGCGTGGACACCCGAGACCACCACGCCCGCGTCGCACCCCAATGCGCGCTTTACTGCACCCGCTGCGCAGTGCCCATCGATCGCACCCGAGTGGCAAGACCCCAAAGGCGTGCCCATCTCGGCAATTTTGTTTGGCGGGCGTCGCCGCACCACCGTGCCACTCGTAACCGAAGCATTTGACTGGGAGCACGGCGTATTTTTGGGCTCGATCATGGCGAGCGAGACAACGGCTGCTGCAGGTGGCGCCGTCGGCAACTTGCGGTTTGACCCGATGGCGATGCTGCCGTTTTGTGGATACAACATGGCCGACTACTTCGCCCACTGGCTAAAGATTGGCAGGCAAACCGACGCCGCGAAACTTCCGAAGATCTTTTTCGTCAATTGGTTTCGTCGCGACACCGACGG
>JBBANT010000023.1:6270-16225 GCA_040401815.1 Ilumatobacteraceae bacterium
CCGAGGCCCATGATGAACAGGCCGCCAAAGCCGTATAACAAATAGACCCGCGACTTAAGTTGCGAGCGATACGAGTAGATAATCGCAATGGCGATGATGCCGACAAAACCGTAGAAGGCGTGAAATTGTTGCAGCACGAGTTTTTCTTTGTTGACCAGCACAACACCAATGGCCACCTGCACGAACATGGTGAACTGCGCCAGCGTGGTGAACCACCACAGCGCGCGTGATCGCAGTGACGCCACTTTGTGCGCGCTCAGCGCCCAGATGCCGGCCATCGCATTGCCGATGATGACCACCCACGAAAACCCAGTGTGAAAGTCGGACAACGTTGAGGCAAACATCAGACCACAAACCTACCGAATCGCCGAGTCAAGTTCAGCGAATGAGCGTGTCGGCTTCGGCGCCACCACCCACCAGCGTGAGCTTGCCATCATCATCCACATGCAGGGTGGTAATCGACGCGTTGTCGAGGCTACGAAACATGACCCGGTCGTCGCCTGTGGCTGCACCAATGAGCGCATTGATGGCGATGAAATGTGAAAACGCAATGGTGTCGCGGCGCACGGCACTCGCCCACTGCACGAGTTGTGAGTGAAAGTTGCGATACACCTCGCCATGCGTGGCAAACACCTGCGCCCAAGTGCCCGCCATGACCTCGCGCAACCACTCGGTGCGATCAACAAGGGCCACACCTGCGGGCGAAGGAATCTCGGCAACACGTGGCTCGATGCGCGCTACTTGACCAGTGATTTGGGTGTACGCATCTGCAGTCTCTCGGCAGCGCCGCAGCGGGCTCGACACCACGTCAACATCGGTGAGGCTCCACTTGGAGTCTTGCAACAACACTGTCAACCGCGACGCTGCGGCAGCAGACTGCTCGCGCCCCAGGTCGTCGAGTTCGGGGTCGAGTGAGGTATCCCAGCCCGCAGCGGCCCGCCCATGGCGAACGAGGTATAGCAACGTCATGACTTGAACAACGTCATGCGATAAACAACGTCATGCGTCGAGCAGCGAAGCCACTCGTGATGGTGCCGGTGCCCCGACTCGAATGAACCACTCGGTGCCGAACGCACGCTGAAACGACTCGTCAGACAACTCGGTGGCAAAACCTGTGTCGCTGAACTGGCTGGCGTGTGCGGCAATCGCCCGACGCTTGGCATCCACATGGGCACTCACATCAATGTGATGAGTGATGGTGGCTTCGGGTTCACCCATCGGGTTGCCATCATCGGCGGGCTGACGCGGGTCGAAGTCGTTGTCACCGCCGTTTGCTTTTGACCACTCGAACTGTTCGGCGAAAAAGTCGCGATTCAGCGTTACTTCAAACAAGTTCTTCACATCGCCTAGTTGGGCAGCGCGATGCCCCACTTTGTGCACGTGCACGTGGTCGGGGTGGCCATAGTTGCCATGCCAGTCATAGGTCACGAGCACAAAGTGATCGGTGCCCTGTTGTTCTTCTTTGATGATGCGCACCAAACGCGCTGCAGCCTCGTCAACATCCGAGCGAATAAAAGCAGCGTCAGCGTCGTTCTGCGGCCAGCCCGTCATGCCGCTGTCGACGTAGCCGAGCCATTCGTAGCGCGAGACACCAAGAATCTTGCAAGATGCAGCAAGCTCGTCACGTCGTCGCGCCAGCAGTTCAGCGGGTGTTGCAATATCGGCAGGCCGCTCGCCGTGCTGGCCATCGGTGGCGGTTACGAGCACCAGCCGATGGCCGGCCGCTGCGTATTTGGCGATGGTGCCACCACTAATGAGGCATTCGTCATCGGGGTGGGCGTGCAAAAAAAGAATCGTGGCCATGGGCGATTATGCCTGACGTATCGCGCCAGATGCGATGAGTGTGTCAATGCGCACAGCATCGACACCCCAATCGGCCAGCACGGCTCGTGTGTGCTCGCCCGCGTGTGCGGGTGCAGTTGGCAAGTTGGTGGCGGTGCGCGAATATCGCGGTGCGGGTGCAGGTTGGGTGACACCGGCAACTTCAATGAACGTGCTGCGGGCCACGTTGTGCGGATGTTGGGCGGCTTCGCTCATGCTCAACACCGGCGCATAACACACATCAGTTCCTTCCATGATTTGGTTCCACTGCGCGCGGGTCTTGGTCTTGAACACTTCGGCGAGTTTGCGCTTGAGTGTCGGCCATTGAGTTTTGTCCATCTGTTTGGTGAAGTCTGAATCGCCCGTCAGCCCAGTTTTTTCGAGCAGCAACGCATAGAACTGTGGCTCAATCGAACCAATCGACACCCATTCGCCATCTGCACATTCGAACACGTCATAAAAGTGGGCGCCGGTGTCAAGCAAGTTGGTGCCGCGTGCATCTTCGTTGAACATCCCAACGTTCTTAAACGCCCAGAACATGCTCATGAGCACCGCCGAGCCATCGACCATTGCCGCATCAACCACTTGACCCTTGCCCGAGCGCTGCGCTTCGAGCAACGCACACACCACCCCGTAGGCCAGCAACATGCCACCGCCACCAAAATCGCCCACCATGTTGAGTGGCGGTGTGGGCGGCTCGCCAGCGCGACCAAAATGCGCAAGCGCGCCCGCGAGTGCGATGTAGTTGATGTCGTGCCCAGCTGAATTCGCATACGGGCCTTCTTGCCCCCAACCCGTCATGCGGCCGAACACCAACTTGGGGTTGCGCGCCAAACACACCTCGGGCCCCACGCCGAGACGCTCCATCACACCTGGGCGAAAACCTTCAATCACCACATCGGCTCGCTCAACGAGCGACAACAGGGTTTCGACACCGTCGGCATGTTTCAAGTCGAGTGCAATATTGCGACGCCCACGCAGCATGACATCCCAATGCGGGCCCGTCGCATCGTCGCGCACTGCCTGCACGCGATCCACCCGAACTACTTCGGCACCCATATCGGCAAGCATCATTGCGGCAAATGGCCCTGGCCCAATGCCGGCGATTTCTAAGATGCGCACACCGCGCAGCGGGCCAGCCACAGCGAACTACTTCTGCAGCGTAAAACGCGTGATGGTGTCGACAATCTGGCCCCACAGCGGCTGCGGCATGTCGTGACCCATGTCGTCGACCATCACGAGTTGGGCTCCGGGAATGAGTTCGGCGGTGCGCTTGCCAGCCCCAGGGGCAATCAATGTGTCGTCGTTGCCGTGTAACACCAACGTGCGCACGTTGAGAGCACGGAGCGCTTCGGTGCGACGACCACTGGCATAGATTGCGGCCATTTGCCTCGGTGAGCCGGCCGGATAAAACGATCGATCAAAATCGCGTGCAGCGTTCTCGCGCGACAACTTGGCATCACGATATTTTTTGCTTTGAAACGCCTGATACACCAGAGCGTGCTCGATGAACCCAGCGCGATCAGCCGGGGGAACCGACATCAATGCTGTCATTGCTTCGGGTGTCGACTCCATCGTTTCGGGTTCACCAGACATCGACATCACCGAGACGAGTGATGCCGTGCGCGTCGGATGCTCGATGGCAAAGACTTGAGCAATCATGCCGCCCATCGACGCACCCATGATGTGTGCCTTATCAATGCCGAGATGATCAAGCAGCCCAACAACGTCTGCTGCCATGTCGCTCAGCGTGTAGGGCACCGGCGGCATCGGCTGCTCGAGCAGTGCCGCTGTTACCACGGCATCGGAGTCGACTTTGACACCGTCGAGTTTGGTCGACAAGCCCACGTCGCGATTGTCGAAGCGCACCACGAAGTGACCGCGAGCAGCGAGCATGTTGACGAAGTCTTCGTGCCAAGCAACCATCTGTGCCCCGAAGCCCATGATGAGGACAAGTGCCGGATTATTTCGATCACCGAAGGTGTCGTACTCGAGTTCGATCGGCAGGGATTCACAGTGGTTAACAACGGCTCGTGGCATGTCTTCACGGTAGCGTTTCGCCGTGTCGCAAGTCGCACGCGCGCCAGGGCGTGTCAACCTGATTGGCGACCACACCGATTACACCGGTGGCTTGGTGTTGCCCATGGCCATAGACCGCCACACCACGATTGTGTTCGAGCGCAGCGACGATGTTTTAGCCACCAGCGGCAACTTTGATGGTGAAGTTCGCTTCGGCCTACCCGTTGTCGATGCGGCGGCAGTGCAACCTGCATGGGGTCGCTACATCGCTGGCGTGGCTGCAGCCATGAGCGAACGGCACATGACACCGCGCGGCTTCACGGGCACGGTGACCACCACTGTGCCAATCGGTGGCGGCTTGTCGTCGAGTGCCGCGCTCGAAGTTGCAGCAGCACTCGCGTTCGGCATCGATACCGATGCAACCACCATCGCCGCTGTGTGTCGGCGGGCCGAGCACTTGGCCACCAACGTGCCGTGCGGCATCATGGACCAACTCACGAGTGTGGCCGGCGTGAAAGATCACGCATTGCTCATCGACTGTCATTCGCTCGACGTGACACCGATACGAATTCCCGATTCACTTGCGGTGTGGGTGGTAGAGATTTCGTCGCGCACCCTTGATGGCAGCGAATACCCCGCTCGCGTTGCCCAATGTGCGGTAGCCGAGCGCGAAATCGGCCCACTGCGTTTGGCAGATGTGCAAAGTACAAATCGCATCGTCGACCCGGTTGTGCGAGCGCGAGCGCGCCATGTGGTAACCGAAAATGAACGTGTGCGGCAATTTGCCGCGGCACTCGCAGCGGGCGACTTCCGCGCAGCAGGCCAGCTCATGATTGCAAGTCACGCCAGCCTGCGCGATGACTTTGCTACATCAACCACCCAGATGGATGCTGCGGTAGAGCACTTCTCACAGGTGCCCGGGGTGTACGGCGTGCGAATGACAGGCGGAGGATTCGGCGGCTGCATCGTCGTGCTGGGAGATGCCGATATCGATGCCAACATCGATGATGATGTCTCAATCAACGGAATGCGCGTGCACGCCGCCGACGGTGCTTCACTTACGACACCGCTGTCGTAGTCTGCCTGGCGTGCCTAACGAAGCGCTACTCGCTGATCTTGACGACGATCAGCGACGCGCGGTGACGTGTGCACCGAGTGCCACCATCGTGCACGCCGGTGCCGGTTCTGGAAAAACGCGCGTGCTCACCCACCGCATCGCCTGGAGAATCGCCGACGGCAGCGCCGATTCATCCCGCGTCTTGGCCATTACATTTACGCGTGAAGCCGCTGCCGAAATGCGGCGTCGCCTGCGAACCCTCGGAGTCACTCGCCACGATCGAGCCGGCGACAGCGATCAACCGACCATTGGCACGTTTCACTCGGTGGCACTCGCCCTGCTGCGCCGGCGAGCCAGCGACACATCGGCGCAAGTGCCAACCATCGTGGGCAACCGCGTGGCGTTGCTCGACCAAGCCATGGGTGAAAACTCGCTCGGCCGACAATCTGCGGCGGTGCTCGCCGAAATCGACTGGGCTCACGCCCGCATCGTTGCGCCCGAGCGCTACGAGATCGAAGTGCGACGCACCGCGCGCAACGTGCCGCTCGAACCAGCGCGTGTTGCTGCGGCCTACAACGCCTACGAACAACTCAAACGCAAGCGCGGGCTGGCTGACCTAGACGACCTCATCTCGCTGGCCACTCGAGCCATCAACGACCGTCCCGACTTTGCGGCTGCCACTCGATTCAGATTCAGACATCTCTTCGTCGATGAAGCACAAGATATGAACCCGCTGCAATACGCATTTTTCGAAGCATTGCGCGGTAACCGTGACGATGTGTTCATCGTTGGCGACCCACTGCAGGCCATCTACGGCTGGAATGGCGCCGACCCGATGTTGTTTCGCAGCCTGCCTGATGCACTCAACCAGCCGACCGTGTTGTCGCTGCCCAATAACTACCGCTGCACTCCGCAAGTGCTCGATGTAGCCACACATGTGGCAGTCAACAATGGCTCAACACCCGATGTGCAGTCGCGCCGCTCTAACGGCTTGCCTGTGGAATATCTCGAGGTGCAAGATGAATTCGACGAGGCGTTTGCCGTGCGTCAACTTGTCACACAACACATCCAGCAAGTAACCAACCCTTCGCTGGCCATCTTGGCCCGCACCAACGCCTTGCTCGATCCGCTGTCACGCATGCTGAGCAGTGCGGGTGTGCCGGTTGCATCGCGTCGCGCCAGCGCCGTTCGCACCAGCGCCATCGACGAAGTTGCCGAGTGTCGCACCCGCCACGACCTCACGGTGTGGGCTGCCGATGTGATCGTCGAGTCAACTGATAACGACGAACGAGTCGTAGCCGAGCAAGTGCAGGCATATTTGCGTAGTAGCACCCAGGGCAACATCGACGGCCGTAGTGCAGCGGCATATCTGCGAGCCAGCAACACCACACCCGAGCACTATGGCGTCGAGTTGCTCACGTTTCACTCGGCCAAGGGTCGCGAGTTTTCTCGGGTCATCATCGTGGGTGCCGAGCGCGGCTTAATGCCCCACTCAGGAGCCACCACCAGCGAACAACAGCGTGAAGAAGCCCGGCTTGCCTATGTTGCATGCACCCGTGCGGCTGACCATCTGGTAATTATTCGAGTGTTGCGACGCAAAGGCCGCGTTACGACAGCCAGCCCGTTTTTTGCCGACCTGCCCGACACTGTGCATCGCCGCAACCAGCCGATCGAACCAGTGGCGCGCGTCGCATTTGCTCGACCTGTCGACCCAGGCGTAGCCGCCGAACGAGAATTGCGAAATCGTTTGCGCGAAGTACGCAACGTGATTGCGCGCACCAACTTCACCCTGCCCGAAGCAGTGCTGAGTGATGCCGAAATTTCACGAATCATCACGGCCCAGCCTGCCGACATGACAGAGCTAGCGCGCATCCTTGGCCCACTCACCGCCAACCGACTCGGTGCGGCGATTTTGCGCGAACTCCACTTGCCGCCCACTACTGCCGTCAACCAATCATGACGCCAGCCGAAACGCCCGCTGTGACGCCAGGTAATACGTTGCGTATCGAAAATGTTCGCTTCGCAGTGGTCGACACCGAAACCACCGGCCTGTCCACCGACGAAGACCGCGTGCTGCAAATCGGTGTAGTCGTCATGCGCGGTGACGGCACCGTCGAACGCGAGTGGGTCACCTATCT
This sequence comes from Ilumatobacteraceae bacterium, assembly GCA_040401815.1. Lineage (GTDB taxonomy): Bacteria > Actinomycetota > Acidimicrobiia > Acidimicrobiales > Ilumatobacteraceae > F1-60-MAGs027. The sequence goes on from JBBANT010000023.1 coordinate 13,306, forward strand.
GCGTCGCTTGACATGGGGCTTTGGCCACGTTGGGGCGTTCCATGTGCATGGCATCACTCGTCGTCAGTTACGTCGCGGTATGCAACCCGCCTTGGCTTTAGAGACGATGAATGAACTCATCAAAGATTGTGTTTTCGTGGCGCACAACGCCAAGTTTGATGTCGGCTTTTTGCGATCCGACTCGACTCGTCTATCCGTGCCGCTCCAACTAACGGGGCCACTCTGCACGCTGTTGTTGTCTCGCAAACTCGACCCGCAGCGCACCATGTCGCACAAACTCAAGGATGTAGCCGCCCGACTGGGAAAAAGCACCGATCGCCCGCACGATGCACTGGCCGACGCTCAGCTCACTGCGTCGGTGCTGCCCTCACTTTTGGCCGCCAACCAGATCACGACCTACGAACAACTCACCACCCATTTCGGGTAGCCGATAACGCCCGCCTAGTTGTATTTGGCGCGAATCGCCCGTGCGGTGCGGGCTGCCAGCGAAACATATTTTTCGGGTGACAAGACCTCGACGTTGCGGCCACCGCGCAACAGCAATCGCGCGAGCCAATGCTCACTCGTGATGCGCAAAGATACGTCGATTGAGCCGTCTTTGTTCGAAGTCTGCGACACGGTGGGATACGCCTCGGCGATCCATGCAGCATCGCCACGCACTCGCAACGAAACAAGTTCGAGGTTGTCGCCAAACCAACCACGCTCGGCGTCATCATCAAGGCGCGACGCAACATCAGCCTGGTTGTAGATCTTGCCGGTGCGCACGAGCGATTCGATGCGGTCAACACGGAAGTTGCGAATGGCACCCGACTTGTCGTCGTCGGCCATTACATACCAATGCCCGTGTTCGCTAAAGATGCGCACCACACGAATGGTTCGCTGCGCCACCTCGGACCGCGCCGGGTTGAAATACTCGATTCGTAATTCGGCCGATTCGCTTTCGGCGCTGCGCAGCTCTTCTAGATGTGGCTCATCTGGCAAGTCGATGTGCATCGGGGCATCAGTTGCTTCAGGTGCCAAACGCGCCAACTTTGACACCGCAGTCGCCAGCACGCTGCGCGATGGCGCACCCGGCAGTTTCTGGGCGGCACGCACCATGGCCACGACGGCGTACATCTCAGCACTGGTCAATTGCAGCGGTCGCGAGAAGAACGTCGGAATCTCGGCAACTACCCAACCTTCGTCGATGAACACGTCAATGAGCGCATCAGGCGTGTACGGCGGCACACCGCACACGGCTGCCATCTGCAGGTCGGCGATGAGTTCTTCTTCACTCATCCGGAACTGCTTGGCCACATCCGTAAGGCGCACTCGCTTGCGCTTGATGAGCCACGGCAACAGCACCAGCAGCCCAGCCACACGCTCGGATGCACTGCGCGGCCCACGCCGTTTGGTGGCGCGCACCGGCCGAGCGGCTTGCTTCGCTGGCTTCTTTACGGGCTTCTTCGGCGTCTTCTTCACAGCCTTCTTCGGCGTTTTCTTTACGGGCTTCCTAGCCGTCTGCTTCGCCGTCTTTTTGATCGTCTTTTTTGCCATCACGCACGCTCCGCAATTTCATCAAGCCAGCGCACCACAAGTTCTCGCACGTCAGGCGGCCCGATGACTTCGGCCTTGTCCATCATGGCAAACAACCACAGGCGAAACGCATAGCCGTTACTGCACGGAATCTCAAAGACCACCGCACCGTCGGCTTCTTCGCGCACAACTGCTGCTGCCCCAAAGTCGCGGGCCACGATGCGGGCAAGCGACGCATGCACACGCACCTGAGCAGTGGAATGTTCGTAGTCACCGGCCGCCATCATCTGGCGTTCGGTTGGCACCGATTTAACGATGTCCACATTCTTTGGCATGTCGTAAGACTTCGCCTTGCCGACGCTCACACTGCTTTCAATGCGATCCACCCGAAACACTCGTTGGGCTTTGCGCAGGTGATCGAAACCCACCAGATACCAAAATCCCTTGCGCGCCAACATTCCGTAGGCGTCAACGCTGCGAGTTTCTCCTTTATATAAGAACGTGAGCGGCGCCCGCTTGCCGATGGCATGAAGAATCGTGCCCAGGTGCGGGTCGGCAAAACCGATCGACGCCCGTGGCCCGAGCTTGGGGTTCACGCGTTCGGCGCCGAGTTTCCACAGCGCTTGTTCACCTTCTTGGGCGCCGAGCCGCACGGTGGCTGCGGCAATTTGCAAGGCCTGCAACTCGTCGTCGGTGAAACCCATGTCGGTGAGCTCGTAGTTGTTGCGATTCACTCGATAGGCGGTCTCACCTGCCTGGGCACCACCGAGTGTGATCATGTCGATGGGGATCCCGAGATTGCGAAGGTCTGACTTATCGCGCTCGAACTGGGCGCGTGCGGCGTCGCCGTCTTCGCTGTATTGGTTCAACAGTTCGGCACGAATCTGCTTGAGTGTGAGTGGTTGCGAACGCACCGACAGCAGCGCCAACAGATTCAGCATTCGCTCGGCAGCGTTGATTTTGGCTTTCGAGTTGACCGATGCGGCTTTTGGTTTCTTGCTCACAGGAATTCCTACTGTACTCAGCGAGTTGTTCGCCACTGGCGATGTTGGGCCAACAATGCAGCCGTTGACGCATCGTGGGCTGTCGTTGATGTGCCCTTCATGTCCTGTTCAATTTGGGTAGCCAATTGCTTGCCCAATTCCACACCCCATTGATCAAAACTGTTGACACCCCACAACACCCCTTGCACGAAGGTGACGTGTTCATAAAAAGCAATGAGTGCCCCGACTGCACGCGGCGTGAGGCGCGAAAACAGCAGTGTCGTGCTCGGCCGGTTGCCGGGCGTCGCACGATGGGCTTGCAGCGTCGCAGGCCCATTGACTTCGTCGCGGGCGACACCAAACGCCAGCGCTTGCGACTGGGCCAACATATTGGCCACCAACACATCGTGATCGGCTTGTGA
>JBBANT010000024.1:0-3825 GCA_040401815.1 Ilumatobacteraceae bacterium
CGCACACTGCGACCAGCACCAAGGCTGACTGCTGCCAAGGCATCACCCATTTCGCTAGTGGCGTCACCGAGTGCCACGGTGCCACCCGAGCCAATTTGCCCAGCAGTGTTTGCGCCAAAGCACTTCAACTCGCCCCCGTCGAGCACCACACAGGTGTGTGCGTCACCAGCGTCGAGATACCTGGCCAATGCTGCGATCTGAGTCGGCGACCCATCCGCCTGGGTCGCCGACGTGCCAGCCGAATCTGCAACTACGCGATGCACCGAGAAGATTCCCGACATTGCGATGATCGTCGTGACGACAATGAGTGTGCGGTTTCGTGTTGACATAGCCGACGAAGATAAAAAATGGTGAGGCACTTCTGCCAAACCGAGCCAGATTTTTTTCCGAATGTTTACTTTTGCGAAACATCCATTGATGTAATTTTTGTTGTCCGACCAGCTGCTCGCACCCCGCACTGGCTACGGTGTGCGTCATGCACATTCTTCGCACACCCGATGAGCGATTCGTCAACCTGCCCAATTGGTCATACGACCCGACTTACACCGATGTAACCCAAGACCAACACACCTTGCGAGTGGCGCACTACGACACTGGTCCACGCGACGCCGCCACCACCGTGTTGTGCATGCATGGCGAACCAAGTTGGTCGTACCTGTATCGCACCATGATGCCCATCTTCGCGGCGGCTGGTCATCGCGTGATCGCACCAGACCTCATTGGCTTTGGCCGCAGCGATAAACCCGCTGCTGTAACCGACTACACCTACGAACGCCACGTCAACTGGATGAGCCAATGGCTCATCGCCAACGACCTGCGCGGCCTCACACTCGTGTGCCAAGACTGGGGCGGGCTCATTGGGCTGCGTCTACTGGCCAAGTTTCCCGAACGTTTTGCTCGACTCGTCGTCGCCAACACGTTTCTGCCGATTGGTGATCGGCCACCAAGTGAAGCATTCATGGCTTGGCGCAAGTTCAGCCAAGAGGTTCCCGAATTTCCGGTGGGTCGCATCGTCGAGGGCGGCTGTGCTCGCAAGCCACTCGCGCCTGAAGTGGTGGCGGCCTACGACGCGCCGTTCCCAGACGAAAGTTACAAGGCCGGCGCACGAGTGTTTCCCACATTGGTGCCGATCAGCCTTGACGACCCATCGTCGGTAGCCAACCAAGCAGCGTGGGAAATCTTGGCGACGTTCACCAAACCCGTGCTCACCGCATTTAGCGATTCAGATGCCGTTACCAAAGGTGGCGACCGCGGGTTTCACAACCGCGTGCCAGGCACCAATGGTCAGCCACATACCACCATCGTGAACGCCGGACATTTTTTGCAAGAAGATGCAGGTGCAGATCTAGCCAACGTGGTGAACGACTTCATCGCCCGCAACCCGTAATGCGCTAGCGCTGCTACAACTGCAGTGCTAGTGCTGCAGGCGCCAGGCAGCGAGCGTGTTTTGCATCAAACACGCCACGGTCATAGGCCCAGTGCCACCAGGCATCGGTGTGATTGCCCCCGCCACTGCTTGCACCGCAGCAAAATCCACATCGCCAACGATGCCGCTCTCGCCGCGTGAGATACCGACGTCAATCACCCACGCGCCAGGCTTTACATGTTCGGCGCCAATGCTGCGTGCCTGACCAGTTGCCGAAACAAGAATGTCGGCCGCACGGCAAACAGCGACCAAATCTTCGGTGCGGCTGTGGGCCAACGTAACGGTGGCGTCAATACCTTTGCGCGCCAGCAACACGGCAAGTGGCAGGCCCACCAAATGTGAACGACCAACCACCACCGCACGCTTGCCGACAGTTTGCGCGCCGTAATGTTGCAACAAGCGCAGCACTCCGAGTGGCGTGCAAGGCACCAGCGAATCCACTCCGCGCATCAATCGACCCATCGAAGCGGTGGTCAAACCATCCACATCTTTGTCCACCGGAATCAACGCCAACAGTTTTTCGCCATCAAGATGCTCGGGCACGGGCTGTTGCACGATGATGCCGCTTACGGCAGGGTCGCTTGCCAACCGAAGCACCAGAGCCTCGGCATCCTGCTGCGACGCGTCGCGCGGCAGGGTTTCGTTGCGGCTGGTCATGCCTGCCAACTGCGCCTGGCGATGTTTGTTGCGCACATACACCTGCGACGGGCCGTCATCCCCGATTAACACGGTGGCAAGGCATGGCACGCTCGATAATTCGCTCACTTCACGGCGCACCTGCGCCACGATGTGGTCGCGCAGCGCATTGCCGTCCAATACCAGTGCCCCACCAGCAGTGTGGTTGGCACTGTTCATTGCTTTCACGCTATTGCGCCGACGCGCGTAGGCTAGGTAAGCCGCGCACCGCGCGAAGGAGCACCAATGTCACCTACTTCCTCTGGATCACCCCGCAAGATTGCACCCGCCACCGGCAAGTTAGGTGTGCTCACCGTCGGTCTCGGTGCTGTATCCAGCACCCTGATTGCTGGTGTTGAGCTCGCCAAACGCGGCATGGCAACACCAGTTGGCTCACTCGCCGAGTTGGGTTCGATTCGTCTCGGCAAGCGAACCGACAATCGGTCACCGCTTATCAAAGATTTCGTGCCACTCGCCAAGTTGGAAGACATCGAGTGGGGCGCTTGGGACCCGTTTCCGGATGACGCCTATGTTGCAGCACAGCGTGCCGGAGTGCTCGAAGGCCCACGTCACATCGAGGCAATTGCCGACACGTTGCGTTCGATTCGCCCGATGAAGGCAGCGTTTGACCGCGAGTACGTAAAGAACATTGATGCTGAACACACCGTGGGCACCATCAACAAGCGCGCCATGCTGAACTCAATTCGCGAAGACATCCATCGTTTCCGCGATGAAAAAAAGGTCGAACGCATCGTCATGATTTGGTGTGCTTCAACCGAAAAGTTCATCGAGCCAGGCCCTGCCCATCGCGACTTGGAAAGTTTCGAAAAAGCCATCGACGCCAACGACCCGACGATTGCACCTTCGATGTTGTACGCATACGCAGCAATTCTTGAGGGCGTTCCGTTCGCCAATGGTGCGCCAAACCTTGCAGTTGACACACCGGTGTTGCGCGACCTCGCGATCGAGCGTGGTGTGGCCATCAGCGGTAAAGACTTCAAGACTGGTCAAACCCTGGTCAAGACCGTGATTGCGCCAATGTTGAAAGCGCGCATGCTCGGCTTGTCGGGTTGGTATTCCACCAACATCCTTGGCAATCGCGACGGCGAAGTGCTCGACGACCCAGAAAACTTCAAGACTAAAGAAGAGTCAAAACTTGGCGTGCTCGAGAACATCCTGCAGCCCGAAAAATACCCCGAGTTGTACGGCAATGTGTTTCACAAGGTGAGCATTAACTACTACCCACCGCGCGGCGACAACAAAGAAGGTTGGGACAACATCGACATCTTCGGTTGGCTCGGGTATCCGATGCAAATCAAGGTCAACTTTTTGTGTCGCGACTCAATTTTGGCGGCCCCACTGGCGCTCGACCTGGTGCTCTTTACCGACTTGGCTCAGCGTGCTGGGCTCGGCGGCATTCAAGAGTGGTTGTCGTTCTATTACAAGAGCCCTCAAGTAGCCGAGGGTCTGTACGCCGAACACGACTTGTTCATTCAGCTCACCAAATTGAAGAACACATTGCGCTGGATGATGGGCGAAGAACAAATCACCCACCTTGGTCGTGAGTACTACGACGAGGTGTAAGCAGTGAATCAGCGTCGTATTGCGATACTGCGCTTCACACTCGATGCAGTGTGCGTGTTGATCTTCGTCATTGTTGGTCGCCGTAATCACGAGCAGCCCAGCAACATTGCTGGCACATTGCGCACTGCTTTGCCATTTTT
>JBBANT010000024.1:3925-15564 GCA_040401815.1 Ilumatobacteraceae bacterium
TCGCTAGGCGATGATGTTGGTAATCGCGCCAGTTTCGGCACCATGCACCAGGCGTGCATATTTGGCCAGTACTCCACTGGTGTAACGCGCCGGGTTGGGCTTCCAGCCACGACGACGCTCGGCGAGAGTGGCTTCGTCAACTTGCAGGTCAAGTCGCTTGCCGGGCACGTCGATTCGAATTTGGTCGCCGTCACGCACGAAGGCAATCGGGCCGCCATCCGCTGCTTCGGGTGCCACGTGGCCAATGCAGAAACCCCAAGTGCCACCGCTGAAGCGACCATCGGTGATCAACGCGCAATCTGCCCCGCGACCTGCACCTTTGAGTGCGCCCGTAATCGCGAGCATCTCGCGCATGCCCGGCCCACCCTTGGGGCCTTCGTAGCGAATCACCAACACGGTGCCGGGCTTGATGTCACCAGCCATGATTGCTGCCATTGCGCCATCTTCGCCATCAAACACGCGGGCAACACCGTCAAAGGTCATCTGATCTTTGGACAAGCCGGCGACTTTCACCACCGAGCCGCTCGGTGCCAGCGAGCCCACCAAGATGTTGATTCCGCCTGCAGCGTTGATGGGGTTCGATAACGGCCGCACTACGTCGCCATCGGGCGCCGGTGGGTTCAGCTCGGCCAGGTTCTCGGCCATCGTTTTGCCAGTGCATGTCAGCACGTCACCATGCAACAGGCCAGCGTCAAGGAGGTGCTTCATCACCACAGGCACACCACCGATGCGGTCAATGTCGGTCATGTGGTATTTGCCGGCGGGTTTTGTATCAGCGATGTGCGGCACCTTCTCGGCGATGCGATTGAAGTCATCAAGTGACAACGCAACGCCAGCCTCATTGGCGATTGCCAACAGATGCAACACCGCGTTGGTGCTGCCACCGAGGGCATTCACCACTGCAATTGCGTTCTCAAATGCTTTTTTGGTCATGATGTCACGCGGATAGATGCCGAGACGCAACAAATTGACCACGGCTTCGCCAGCCCGACGTGCATCGACATCGCGACGCGGGTCAATTGCTGGTGGCGACGCTGTGCCGGGCAGGCTCATGCCGAGTGCTTCAGCAATGCTCGACATGGAATTAGCGGTGAACATGCCACCACAGGCGCCTTCACCTGGGCACGCGGCACGCTCGATGTCGTCGACTTCTTCGCGGGTCATTGTGCCGGCAGCGCATGCACCAACTGCCTCAAAAACGGTGGTGATATCGATGTTCTTGCCTTTGTGCACGCCGGGCAATGTTGAGCCGTTGTAGACAAACACACTCGGCAGATTCAAACGTGCTGCAGCCATCAACATCGCCGGAATGCTCTTGTCGCACCCGGCCAACCCGACGAACCCGTCGAAACGTTCGGCATGCACCACCACTTCGACGCTGTCACAGATGACTTCGCGGCTCACCAACGAGGCCCGCATCCCTTCGTGACCCATGCTGATGCCATCGCTCACGGTGATGGTGCCGAACTCCATCGGCACACCACCAGCAGCTCGAACACCTTGCTTCGATTGCTCGGCTAAGCGCCGCAACGACATGTTGCACGGGGTGACTTCATTCCACGCTGAGGCAATACCGATCTGGGGCTTTTCCCAATCGTCGTCGCCCAACCCAACGGCACGCAACATGGCTCGCGAAGCGGCTTTTTGCAGCCCATCGGTTACGTCGCGGCTACGGGGCTTTACATCAACGCGCGTTTCGGAGCGCGGCGTCATGACCTCAGACTACTTGTGAGGCTTCTTTGTTGGTCGTGGTTGGCACCGAGACGCTCTTGGCTCCCCGCAAGTACACCAACAGAACAGGAATCAGGTATGCGAAATAGGCAAGCACCCGAATGTTCTCAGGGTTCTTGTGCCAGCCAAACAATCCACGCATGAAGTCATAGAACGTGCCAGTAGCAAAAAGGCCGCTTTTGAGCGTCCATGCCGATGAAACCAGCCAGCCGGCTTCCCATGAGATGAGCAAACGCAGTTCATGCACGGCTTTGCCGGCAAGCCCGGCAGCGAACAACAGCAACAGCACTGCAGTCACGTTAAAAAATGTACGCAAGTTCAAACGGTTGCCACTTCGATATACACCGAAACCGATTACGACCGACAACGCAAGCCCAATCAGCCCACCTACGACGACATCACTGCCTGACGCAGTGGCAGTCTCAGCCGACAAAAGAAAGAGCACCGTCTCGAGGCCCTCACGCAGCACTGCCACAAAGGCAATGATTGCCAAAGCCGAACCAACTGACGCATCAACTTTGTCACGCAACTCTTTACCGAGCGTGCGGGCATGTGACCGCATCCAAAAAATCATGTGCGTGAGCACTCCAGTTGCCAACAGTGCAATAAAACCCTCAACTGCATACTCAACTTTTCCGTTCAACCCATCGAGTGCGATGAAAATTGCTACGCCAGCCACCAGGCAAATCCCAATTGCGGCCGCGGTGCCCGCCCAAACGAAACGCGCATCAGCCCAGCGGTCGGTCTTTTTTAGGTACGTGAGCAGAATGGCAAGAATCAACGAGGCTTCAAGCCCCTCGCGCAGCGTGATGAGAAAACTTGAGCCCATGGTTAGATGTTAGGCGCACCTAACATCTTTTGTCAACTTGATGCTTTGGCTTGCAACAAAGCCGTCACGGCCTTGCCATCGGCTTTGCCCGCCGACAACTTCATCACTGCACCCACCAAAGCGCCGATGGCTTTTTGTTCACCCGCTTTGTACTTGGCCCATGCCTGCGGGTCGGCGGCGATTGCCTGATCAACGATTGATTCAAGTGCCCCGGTCGCCATGGCTTCGAAACCTTTGGCCTTGGCCATCGCCAACACGTCGCCGCCGCCGTTGGCAACCAATTCAGCGAGCAAGGTTTTGGCTTGGGTAGAGGTGAGCTTGGCGTTTTTTTCCATGAGGCTCAATGCAGCAATGTCGCCAGCAGGCACCCGCGGTGTGGCTGGCTCTTCAGCAAATGCCTGTTGCACATAAATCAGCGCACGCGCCGCATCGCCGCCGACTTTTGCTACGGCGCTGATGTATTCGTCTTGACCGCGTTCAACGATCACCGCCACCGCTTCACTTTCTTTGCCGGCGCCAGTCAGCGTGGCGAGTGCCGCGCGACGTGCTGCGGGCAGCGGTGGCAGCGCAGCGCGCACCCGTTCGATCCACGCGGCCTCTGGGGCGAGTGGCACCAGGTCGGGTTCGAGAAAATAGCGATAGTCGTCGGCATCTTCTTTGGTGCGCAGCACATTGGTGCGCCCCGCAGAGTCATCCCAGTGCAGCGTTTGTTGCTTCACCACGCCACCACTATTGATGAGGTCAATCTGGCGACGTGCCTCGTAATCAATCGCGCGACCCACCGAACGAATCGAGTTGACGTTCTTGATCTCGCATCGCGTACCGAACGGTGTGCCGGGTTTGTGCACCGACACGTTCACGTCGCAGCGCATCGAGCCCTCTTCCATCTTGGCGTCGCTGGCGCCAACGGCAAGCAAAATACCGCGAAGTTCGCTCACGTATTGCTTGGCTTGGTCGCTGGTGCGAATATCGGGGCGCGAAACAATTTCAACAAGCGGCACACCTGCACGATTGAAATCGATAAGTGAATAGTCGCTGCCTTGAATCCGGCCTTCGGCGCCACCGGCATGAGTCGACTTGCCGGTGTCTTCTTCTAGATGCGCGCGTTCGACACCGATACGCACATCGCCAGGCAACATGAGCCAGCCATCAATATTCAGAGGCTGGTCGTACTGACTGATCTGATATGCCTTCGGCAAGTCGGGATAAAAATAGTTCTTGCGATGAAACGTGCACGGCTGCACTCGACAATTGAGGGCCAACCCGAGCCGCATGGCCAACTCCACCGCGTGACGGTTGAGCACCGGCAAAGCGCCTGGCAGACCAAGCGTGACGGGGTCGATATGAGTGTTTGGGTCATCACCGAATCGGTTTGCGCTCGCACTGAACAACTTTGTCTTAGTCGCCAACTCCACGTGCACTTCGAGACCAACGACAAGTTCCCAGCCATCAATGAGTTGCTCGGCAGTGGCAACAACCGACGACAAGTTCACCGACGCAGATGCACCAGACGAGGTGTTGACGGGGGTAGTCATTGGGCGCGCTCCAGTTCGGCAGCCACCCTGAACATCGGGGCTTCGCCGAGCGCCGGCGCCAAAATCTGCACACCGACGGGCAGACCAGCTTCACCAGTTCCGAACGGCACGCTCATTGCGGCATGACCGGCGAGGTTGGTGGGAATCGTGAACACGTCGCAGAGATACATCGCCAAAGGATTACTAGTTTTGTCACCAAACTTAAATGCCACCGTGGGCGAAGTTGGCGTGAGAATCGCATCACACTTGGTGTAGGCCTTGGCGAAATCGTCGGCAATCAAGCGACGCACTTTCAGGGCTTTGCCGTAATAGGCGTCGTAATAGCCGGCTGACAATGCATAGGTGCCGAGCATGATGCGTCGCTTTACTTCGTCACCAAAACCTGCTGCTCGCGTGGCTCCGTACATCGAATTCAAATCTTTGGCATCCACGCGCAAGCCGTAGCGCACGCCATCGAAACGTGCGAGATTGCTGCTCGCTTCGGCCGGGGCAACCAAGTAGTACGCAGTCAAGCCGTACAACATCGACGGCATCTGCACATCCACCACCGTTGCACCAGCTGCGCGCAGCGCGTCGAACGCAGCCTCAAGTTGGGCAAGCACGTCGGGTGACGAACCCTCGGGCATGTCAGTGATGCGACCGATGCGCATGCCTTGCACACCTTTGCTCAACTCACCCGACAACATGGGCGCCGGCTGTGGCAGTGACGTTGAATCCAGCGGGTCATGTCCGGCAATTACTTCCATCATCAATGCAGCATCGGCAACCGTGGTGGTGAATGGCCCAATCTGGTCGAGGCTGCTACCGAACGCCACCAAACCTTGGCGTGACACCATTCCATAAGTCGGCTTCACACCCACCAGGCCGCACAACGCAGCAGGTTGGCGAATGCTGCCGCCAGTGTCACTGCCCAATGACGCAGTGGCAAAACCAGCAGCGACGGCCGCGGCACTTCCGCCACTCGAACCGCCTGGCACCCGCGAAGTGTCGAGTGGATTGCGCGTCGGGCCGAACGCCGAGTTCTCGGTGCTCGAGCCCATGGCGAACTCGTCAAGGTTCGTTTTGCCGACGAACACCGCACCTTCGTCAGCAAGGCGACGCACGACAGTTGCGTCATACGGCGGCTTCCACCCCGCAAGAATTTTCGACGAGCAGGTGGTCTCCACACCGCGCGTGCACATGTTGTCTTTCAGCGCGATGGTGACACCAGCCAGACGGCCAACTTTTTTGCCAGCCTGCACATCAGCATCGATTTGTGTTGCACGCTCGCGAGCGCGATCCGCAGTCACCAGGTTGAAGGCATGAACCTCGGATTCGCGGGCAGCAATCGCTGCCAGATTTTCTTCGAGTACTGCCACCGCCGACAGCGACCCGTTGGCAACTGCTGCCGCAATATCAACGACAGTTCGGCCTGCACGACCTGTGCTGTCTGCGCGGCCTGTCCCTTGCGTCGGGCTCATTCTTCGAACCCAACGATTGGCGGCACTCGAAAGCGGCCATCTTGGGCCGCAGGTGCCGAACCGAGCACTTCATCGCGATCAAGCGACGGTGCAACAATGTCGTCGCGCAACACATTGCTCAGTGGAATCGGCTGCGTCAACGGCTCGACATTCGACAAGTCGAGTGCGTCGACATCACGAAAATGTTCGAGCATGCCGGCCAACTGCTGTGTCATGCGCTCGACTTCGGCGTCATTCAAATCAAGTCGCGCCAAACGTGCAACTTTTTGCACTGTCTCACGAGAAATTGGCTCAGGCACGAGAAATAATGCTACGAGCGCAGATGCACGAGCATGCCTGATTCGGGCCACATACTCGGGGGCTGCAGGCCGATGACCGCTAGGTCGCGCCCTGAGCAAACGACGGGGGTGGTCATCCATTCGGGCAACGAGCGGCCAATGCCGACGTGCTGCCCGAGCGGAACATGCGTCACGGTGTACTTGCGCTCGGGGTGAAGGCCAGGAATACGCCAGCGCGGCACCACGAGCGATGGCGCAGTGGCCATCTGGATGTAGGCCGCGAGTGCTTCGCTGCGATCAGCTGCATACACACCGTGCGCCAACGCGGTGTCATCGTCGAGGTCGAAGCGAACTGCATCGCCACCGTGCAGCAACGCCCGATGCTGTTTATGCAGCGCAATCGCTTCGCCAAGCACTCGTTGTTCGTGGTCGTTGAGTTGGCGTGGGTCACATTCCACACCCATCCAGCCAAACAATGCGGTGAGCGTGCGCAGCTCAATACTGTGCGAACGCCCAGTGGTGTGCGAGCGACGGGCGCCAACATGCATACCCAACATCTCGTTGGGCACCCACATGCCCACCCCGCGCTGGATGCGCTGGCGCTCGAGCGGGTCGATGCAATCGCTAGTCCACACACGGTGCATGCGTTGCAGCACACCGTGGTCGATTCGCCCACCACCCGATGCACACGATTCGAACTCCACATGTGGGTGTGATGCACGCAACTCATCAACGAGTCGGTAGAACGCCATCGTTTGGCGATGCGCACCAGCAGCACCATCGGCCGACGTGGCGTGAATGAGTGGTCGGTTCATATCCCATTTCACGAATGCAATGCGATGATTGCGCAACAACGCATCGAGTTGACCAAGCACATGTGCGTATGCCGCATCGTTGGTCAGATCAAGCACTAACTGGTGGCGCGCCAGTACTGGTTCATAATCGGGCGCATGCAACACCCAGTCGGGATGTGCCCGCAACACATCGCTATCTAGATTCACCATTTCGGGTTCCACCCAAATACCGAAGTCCATTCCGAGTGCAGCCACATGGTTGATAAGCGGCTCGAGGCCTGCGGGATACACCTCGCTCGACACCACCCAATCGCCCAACCCAGCACGATCATGGCGTCGCGCCCCAAACCACCCGTCGTCCAACACGAAACGTTCGACACCTATCGCAGCAGCAGCATCGGCAAGGGCGCACAACTTTTTGGTGTCGTGATCAAAGTAAGTGGCTTCCCACGTGTTAATCAACACCTTGCGCGGCTTTGGTGCACTTGCGCTGTGGCTGCGTGCGGCGCGGTGCATCACCCAACTGACAGGTGTCAAGCCTTCGGCACTGTATGCACCAACCACTACCGGCGAGGCATACGAAGTGCCTGGGTCAAGACACACCTCACCGGGCAGCAACAGCTCCCCAAGTTGTGCATACCTGCGACCATCAGGCAACACTTCGGCAAGCAACGCATGATTACCGCTCCACTCGAGATGACAACCCCACACCTCGCCCGACCACTCACGGGCATCGGTGCCACACCACCACAGCATTGGTGGATACTCGTGAGAAGTGCGACCTGTGCGATTCTCTGTCGTCCATGCGCCGTGGTGCATCGCGTGTCGGTGAGTGGTGGATTCACGGGCCCAACGTCCCGAATATGTGATGAGATCCTGCGCCTGCGCTGGCACCGGCAACGACACGGTGAGCGCGTCTAACAAATAGCGCGAGTCACCCTCGTTGGTGACAACTGCACTCACCCGCAACGCACCCGATTTGGTGAGTTCGATTCGTGTGTCAAGTCGCAGACGTGCCACCTCGTCGCGCGACGAAGTATCTATTGAGTTGCCCGTCACTTGCACTGCACATGTTGTAAACCGCGGCGCCCAATCGCGACCACCAGGGCGATGCCCGGCCAACCCCGGGCGGGCCAATGAGCCAAGCGAATGCTGGGGCACGATCTGCAACGCAGGCACTACATCCAACGAGCCGTGCGTTGTCGGGCGATTGGTGAGTGCTGCGAAGGTGTCGGTCTCAACCGCGCCAAGTGCAGCACCCCAATGCATTATCGCCGGCACCCCGCCCGACACATCAACGACGACGCATACATCGTCATGTTCCAAACGCACCACGCGAGTCATCCCTGCACCGAGCCTACGTTTTGTTGATACAGCACCTGGCCTGACACCGAGTAAGTTTTGGCTTGATGCCCGACCAACCTGCAGCCGGCAACACGGGCAATGTGCGAGTGGATCCGTGGCTTGACACAGTGGTGCACGTGGTGGCAGCGCGGCAACAACGGCCGAATCTGCCAGCCACCGGTTGCCCATTTTGTGTTGGCGGCATCGAGGCATCAGAGCCGTACACGGTCAAGTCGATACCCAACCGGTGGCCGCCGATGCCCGATGATCGATGTGAAGTCGTGCTGTATACATCCGCCCACGACGAACGACTCAGCACGCTTGCGCCGCACCAGTTGGCAGAACTCATCGAGCTCTGGGCACAACGCACCAGTGCACTCGGTGCCCGCGACGATGTTGACTACGTGCTTATTTTTGAAAACTCTGGTCGCGAGGTGGGTGCGACCATCGATCACCCCCACGGGCAGATTTACGCATTCGACCACGTGCCTGATCGCCCACGCCGCCGGCTGGCTGCTGGTTGGAAACCAGATGTCACGAGTGACCGACTCGTGGTTGAACACAACGGATGGGTCGCCACCGTGCCGAGTGCATCGCCGTACCCAGTAGCAGTCGAAATTGCACCCACCGAGCAACTCACAAGTTTGGTCGCGCTAAACGCAGACCAACGACGAAACTTCGGCAGCATTCTGCAAAACGTTTTGCAGCGAATCGAACGACTATATGGTCAGCCGGCGCCCACCATGATGTGGTTCAACCAACAACCGACAATCAACCAGCACCGCATTGACGAAATTTCGGGATTGCGTGACGCGTGGTTCAACGTCGAAGTTGTCTCGCCATGGCGGGCTGCGAATGTGATGCGTTACATCGCTGCTGCCGAAGTGGCCACCAACGAGTTCTTTACTCCGATTGTTCCGGAGGAGTTGGCCGAGCGTCTGCGGTTGATTGTGTAGCGGTCGATTGTGTAACGGTTGATTGTGTAACGGCTTTCTTGCGCCCCATCACGATCAACAAAACAACCGAAGTCGTAAACACCATCAACGACGTCCACTGATTGAGTCGCAAACCGCCTGCCGACTTTGCCGGGTCGATGCGCAAACTCTCAACAAAGAAACGCAACAAGGTGTACCCCGCCGTGTAGCAAAGAAACAACATGCCTGGGCGCAGGTTGCGGCGTCGCTCGATCTGCAACAGCAACACCACCAGCACCAAGTTGCCGAGTGACTCATACAAAAAGGTTGGGTGAAACAGCGTGCCAAGTTCGTAACCATCGGGAATGTGTTTGGCATCAATCTCCAAACCCCAGGGCAAGGTAGTGGGGCGGCCAAAGAGTTCTTGATTAAACCAATTGCCCCATCGACCGATTGCTTGGGCAAGTGGCAATGCCGGTGCAGCTGCCGTGAATGTGTTGGCCACATCAAGACCCCGTCGTTTGGCAACCCACAAACCAGCGAGCACACCGACTACGACGCCGCCCCAGATGCCGAGGCCGCCTTGCCAAATCTTGAACGCATCGATCAACCGTCCATCGAATCGTTCCCAGTCAGTAATCACGTGATACAACCGCGCCCCAACTACACCTGCGGGAACTGCCGTCATTGCAATAGCGCTCGCATCATCTTTGGTGCCCCAGCCGCGTTGCTCAAGTCGGCGCCCCAATAGCCAGGTGCCAGCAATTGCACCCAGAGCAATGATGAACCCGTAGGCACTGAGGTTGAGTGGCCCGAGTTCGAGCACCCCAGTTGATGGGCTGGGGATCGAGGTGAGCCACTGCATCGTTCTCACGCTAGTTTCACGATGCGTGTCCGGTCGTTCGCTGAGATTTGAATGGTCAGCACTCACCGGAGTCACCGCGATCATTGCCCTCATGCCCGCCTGGTTGGTGACTGCCAGCGTGGTGTGGTTGCCATTCGGCTGGTGGGGCCAAGTGAACTATTGGCAGTTCGTTGGTTCGCTCTTTTTGTTGTTCATCTTGTTGTTCTCTCGACCCGTGCAACGATTCGTGCTCATGCGGCTACTCGGAGCGCGCAACCCCACCAGTCGCGAACAAGCGATCCTTGCAGAATCGTGGCTGCCCATTGTGCAGCGCAACGATCTGCAGCGACGTCAGTTCGTGCTGGCTGTGGTGGACACCGAGTCGTTGAATGCGTTTGCCTGCGGCGGCCATCTCGTGGTTGTTTCATCGCAGGCCATCGAACAGCTCGACAGCAAACAACTCTCTGGAGTGCTCGCCCATGAACTCAGCCATCACCTCGGCTTACACACCGTTGCTCTCACCATCACGCAGTGGATGATTTTGCCGATCACCGTGTTGTCCCGTGTTGGTATGCGTCTGCGAGGCGTGGCCGAAAATGCAACAATCGCTTTTGCCCAGCGGGTACCTCTTTTACATGCCCTCGGATTGTTTGTTGCTGCATTTTTGCATGTGGCTTCTTGGTTACTCATGCTGAACGTGTCGCTTGCGACGCTGCTGGGCAATGCTGCAAGTCGAGCCACCGAGTTTCACGCTGACCGACGGGCAGCACAGCTGGGTTTTGGCAATCATCTGCTGGCGGCCATGCGCAACTGGGATGCCGGCGCTCAGCGCGCTGATCGCGGCAACGTCTGGCAACGCATTGTTGAGTCGCACCCACCGATGCGACTGCGCATCAACAAGTTGGCGTTGTACCTGCGTCAATACGGTCGGGCGTAATGCATTACTTGTTGGTGCTGTTCGGTGGCGTGCTAGTGGCACTTGGGCTACCGCCATTGTCGTTGTGGCCGCTCGTGTTTGTTGGGTTGGCGTGCTACATCGTGGCTAGCGAACGTGCACCGTCGCGCCCGCGTGTGCAGTTTTTGTTGGGCTTACTTTTTGCTTGGGGTTGGTTGGCTCCGGCCATGGGATGGATGTGGCAACTCGTGCCTGGCGGCTTCGTTGTGGCGCCATTGTTGTTTGCCGTCATGCACGGTGTTGCTGCCGTCGTCGCCAGTGCCATCAACCAACGTGCGTCGTCCCGACACATCCAGAAGGCCCCATCACACACCGCAAACTTCGCAACTCGCGCAGCCGCTCATGTGTTGGTGGAGTGCTTGCGCTTCGTCACACCATTCGGTGGTGTGCCGTTGGCTGGCTTGGCTCTCAGCGTGGCAGATACCCGACTCGCCCAACTCGTGCGATTGGTTGGGCCGTTGGGTTTGGCGTTGTGGATCCTTCTCTTCGCCGGCGTCTGGGCAGAACTGTGGATGCGCCGCCGGGAAATTGGTTGGCGATCACGACGCCCCGTGCTGATAGTGCTGACGGCCTTGGTGGTGTTGCAAGGCGTCGCTCAGCTCGCCCCGCGCGGTCGCGACACTGGTGAAACGTTGCGAATTGCAGTGGTACAAGGTGGTGGGCCACAAGGCGTACTCGCTGTGAACAGCAACCCCCGCGACGTCATCGACCGTCATCTTGCTGCTACAGCACTGCTCAACCCAAGTGACCGACTGGATTTGGTGGTGTGGCCCGAAAACGCAATCGACGTGCGTGACTTCACCACGAGCAAAGTGCGTGATGAAATTGTTGCCGAAGTTCAGCGCATCGATGCACCATTCGCCGTCGGTGTTACCGAAGACGCAGGTGCGGGCTTCACCAATGCCCAGATACTCATTGATCGTGATGGCGTTGAGCAAAGCCGCTACGACAAAGT
>JBBANT010000025.1:0-6881 GCA_040401815.1 Ilumatobacteraceae bacterium
TGATCAAGCCGTAACCAGGCTTGGCCAAAACGTCGGCAATGGTGTAGCCGAACTGAATCGCAGTTGATGCTTCATTGCCGCTCAGGCCGAGTGTCTCGGAGAGCCAGCTGGTCGAATCGCCCAAGATGTAAGCGATTGGGTATACACCCCAGGTGAAGAGGAGCAGGTAGCGAACATTGTTCAGCTTGCTGCCGACTTCGCCGCTTTGTGACTTGAGGGCTTTGCCCACTTCGCCAGCGAACAATTCGTACAGCACATAAAGCATGAAGAGGCTCGAGATGATGCCCCACACGGTGCGGTCACTGCTGCCTGCGGCTGCAGTCTCGCCCGGGTAACCGGTGGCGATCATCAAGAGGGCTGCCACCACGAGACGTGGGGTGACCTTCTTGGCTGCTTCCTTGCTCAGGCCTGACACCACGACAAGTTCAGCAACGAGCAATGGAACGGTGAGGAGCCAGTCCGCGTAGCGGTAGCCCTCGTTCCATGTGCCTCCGTCGGCGAACTGGCCGAAAATGCGCCAGTAGTGGTAAGCGGCGATACCGCAAATCATCGCCGACATGGTGACGGCGCTGCGGTACTGCGGGGCTACCCGATTGCGGGAAACGAGGAAGAACACGAATCCGATGCCCATCGCTGCGACAGCGAAGGAGAATCCGTTGTAAATCAACTCGTTTTGGCTTTCAGATAGCTCAGCTATCCAAGGGACTTTGTCCATATGTTTGTTGTTCCTTTGTTTGAACCCGAGCGACCGGGTGGCCGCCCTTGTGGGGTCAACTCTTTTCTAGGGCATGACGCCCTTCACAGGCCACTAAACCGAGTTACAAGTTGCTTACCTTTGCCACCAACTTTGTAATGAAACTGTCATATTTGAAGCCCCCAGGGCGGGGGCCTTCAGCGCTGCTCGGGCGGGGTGCGTACCGTAGAAGGCAGGCCATTGGCGCAAGTCGAGGGCCGCCAGGCTCCCGTAGCTCAATTGGAGAGAGCGACGGACTTCTAATCCGTAGGTTGCAGGTTCGATTCCTGCCGGGAGCGCCACTGTTCGGCGGGGTGCGTGCGTATCTACGCCTTAGCCTGAACCGACCCCTTGGAGGAATAGCAAGCGTGAAGAAATTCAAAAAAGGCGACACCGTTATTTATCCACAACACGGGGCATGCACGGTGAAAGCCATCAAGCGGATGCGTGCTTTTGAAGTGATGCAGGATTACCTGATTCTTGAATCCGTCATGACCGACGCCACCGGCAAAGGCATGACCCTCTCGGTGCCTGTTGCCAAGGTGTACGACCTGGGTATTCGTCCACCGGTGTCGAAGAGCGAACTGCAAGACCTCGTCGATGTGCTCTCTAAGCCCGATCCGCGTGTGCCTGCCAACTGGTCGCGTCGATTTAAGAACCACCAAGAAAAATTGAAGAGCGGCGACGTGTACCAAGTGGCCGAAGTGGTGCGCAACTTGGCAGCGCGTGATCGCGAGAATCAATTGTCGGCGGCCGAGAAAACCATGTACGAGCGCGCACGACTCAACCTCATTTCTGAAATAGCGCCATCAAAGCGCTGCAGCACTGAGGAAGCCACCCGGTTCTTGGATGACGCGCTTGAAAAAGGTGTGCTCAGCGCTGGCGGCAAGTCACAGTTGCAAGAACTCGGCCGCGCCTCCACTGGCGGCAAGCGCAAGACCGAAACCAAAAAACCCGACGCGAAAAAAGTCGACGCAAAGAAGCCAGTCAAGCCCAAGGCGACGAGCAAGAAAAAGTAATTACTCATGTCGGCCCAACCAACTCGTGAGGAGTTGACGGGTGCAATTCAGCGCGGTGACATCGACACCGTCGTGATGGCGTTTCCCGATCTGCAGGGTCGGCTCGTTGGCAAGCGCACCACTGGCAGGTTTTTTCTCGAGCAGGTGGCAGAGCACGGCACCGAAAACTGCGACTACCTCATCGCGACTGATTTTGACGACGTTGCAGTGCCGGGATACCGCTTTGCTTCATACGAAAATGGTTACGGCGACATGCTGGCGCGTGCCGATTTCACGACTATTCGCATCACCCCGTGGGTGCCCAAAACAGCGCTCATTTTGTGCGACTTGTTTTCTGTTACGACGGGTGAGCCCATCGCGGTGGCGCCGCGTCAGATATTGCGAGATCAGGTGCTTGCGGCCCAACGTCTGAACCTCGAGCCAATGATTGGCAGCGAGATCGAGTTTTATTTGTTCCGCGACTCGTATGAGCAAATCCACGCGCGCGACTATCGCAATCTCACGCCACACTCAGCGTTTATGGAGGATTACCAAGTGGTGCAAACCACGCGTGACGAATATGTCGTCGGCGAAATTCGTCGTGGTCTAGAAGCTGCCGGAATTCCCGTGGAGTTTTCTAAAGGTGAAGCAGGTCGCGGTCAACACGAACTCAACCTCGCCTACACCCGAGCGTTGGAGATGGCCGATCGCAACATGGTGTATAAAACGGCAGCCAAAGAAATCGCTGCTGGGCTGGGGCGAAGTGTCACATTCATGGCCAAATATGACTTCGCCGAAACCGGTTCGTCGTGCCACGTACACTCGAGCCTGTGGCATCTGAGCGAAGGTGTAATTCGTGGGTCGGCGTTTGACGGAGACTTCACCGAACACTTCCGCATGTATTTGGCCGGGCAGCTCGCAGCCGCACGCGACTTCAGCATCTTGTGGGCGCCGACTGTAAATAGTTACAAGCGATTTCAGCCCGGTTCATGGGCACCCACCGCAGTGGCCTGGGGTGCAGATAATCGCACGCTCGGCTTCCGCGTAGTCGGCCACGGTGCAGCCACGCGTGTGGAGTGCCGCATCCCTGGTGCGGATGCCAACTCGTATCTCGCTTTCGCCGGCACCATCGCAGCCGGTTTGTACGGCATTCGCCATCGCTTGTCGTTGCCTGATGCGTATATGGGCAACGGTTACGAGGCAAAAGACTTGCCGCGAATTCCCACCACGCTTGCCGAAGCAGCCGACTTGTGGGAACGTAGCGAGATTGCTCGTGAGTGTTTCGGCGACGATGTGCACCACCACCTGCTCACCATGGCGCGCCACGAATGGTCGACATTCAACGCCAGTGTTACCGATTGGGAGCGCGTGCGCTATTTTGATCGCGCCTAAGCCATGACCCGTCTCGCTGGAAAAGTTGCCTTCATCACTGGTGGCGCCAGTGGCCTCGGTCGGGTTGGCGCCGAGCGATTTGCTGCCGAGGGTGCGCGCGTGGTGATTGCCGACGTCGGGGATGCATCACAAACTTTGCAGGCCATCGCACAGGCCGGGGGAACCGCAGCCAGTGTTGCATGCGACGTGAGCAGTGACGCATCGGTGCGTGATGCAGTTGCTTTTGCCGTCGAAACGTTTGGTGACCTGCATGTGTTGTACAACAACGCGGGCGTCATGATGTCGGCCGACGACGACCCCACGAACACGCCCGACGAAGTAATCGAGCAGACACTCAATATCAACGTGAAGGGTGTGTTGTACACATGCCGTCATGCAATTGCACCGATGATGGAGTCGGCAAAACGGTGTGGCGAGACATCATCAATCGTGAATGTTGCGTCGTTTGTGGCTCATCTGGGGGCAGCCACCCCGCAAATTGCCTACACGGCATCCAAGGGTGCGGTGTTGGCGATGACTCGCGAGATTGCAGCGATTTATGCCCGCCGCGGATTGCGAGCCAATGCGCTGTGCCCCGGGCCAGTGATGACCCCGTTGCTGGCCAAATTTTTGAGCGACGACGCCAAACGCGAGCGGCGCTTGGTGCACATCCCGATGGGTCGCTTTGGTGAACCACACGAGATCGTGAACGGTGCACTATTTTTGGCATCGAACGAAAGCAGTTGGATGACTGGACAAAGTTTGATTATTGACGGCGGCATCACTTCGGCTTACGTGACCCCAGAAGGCCCGGCATGGCCGACCGACCTATGAACACAGTCGTAAGAAGAGGGGCACAATCATGAAAGTTGCCTTCGTTGGTCTCGGTGTGATGGGTGGCCCGATGGCGCGTCACTTGGCCGCCAAAGGCCACGAGGTCACGGTGTACAACCGCACCGACGAAAAATCTCTGGCGTGGGTTGCTGCCCATGGTGGTGAGCAAGCGGCAACACCGCGCGCGGCTGCGGCCAGCGTTGACATCGTTTTTGTGTGTGTCGGCAACGACGACGACGTGCGGTCGGTCATCTATGGCCCCGATGGTGTGTTGGCTGGCGCTCGGTCGGGCAGCATCGTGGTTGATCACACGACGGCATCGGCAACGCTGGCCCGTGAATTGGCCAGTGTCTGTGCCAAGCAGGATGTGGGTTTCATTGATGCGCCAGTTTCTGGCGGGCAGGCAGGCGCCGAAAATGGGCAGCTGTCGGTGATGTGCGGCGCTGATGACGAGCAGGTCTTTGAGCGCGCGTATCCAGTGATCATGAGTTACGCCAAAGTGTGCAAACGTCTGGGTGATGCTGGCTCGGGTCAGCTGGCGAAAATGGTGAATCAAATTTGCATTGCTGGCGTGGTGCAAGGGTTGAGCGAAGGTCTCAACTTGGCGTTGGTCGCGGGGCTCGACCCAGACGCACTGGTCGAAGTCATCTCGCAGGGGGCTGCAGGGTCGTGGCAGATGTCGAATCGGGCCAAAACAATGGTGCGCAACGAATTCAATTTTGGTTTTGCCGTCGAGTGGATGCGCAAAGACCTAGCGATTTGTTTAGATGAAGCCAAGCGACTCGGGGTCGAACTTCCAATCACCACGATCGTGAACGAGTTTTATGGCGAGATCATGCAATCTGGTGGGCGACGCTTCGACACCAGTTCGCTAATTACGCGACTGCGAGCGCCAGTCGATCCACCCCGCGAATCGTAAGTCGATCACGCCAAACAGGCTCGTCGGCTAATTCGATGTGGGCATAACGCCGCAACAGACTTTCGATTGCTACCTGCGCTTCAAGTTTGGCGAGGGCGAAACCCAGGCAGTAATGCGTGCCGGCAGCGAACCCAAGGTGTTTGTTGGCGTTCGAGCGCCGCAAGTCGAGTCGGTGTGGGTTGTCAAAAACGCTCGGGTCGTGGCTTGCTGCACCGAGGCTGGTGAGCACGCGTTCGCCGGGTGCAACTTCGATAGTGCGGTCACCCACTTGAAACTGCACTGGCACCACTGGCACACGAACTGTGTGTTGCACCGGCCCGTCAAATCGCAGGAGTTCGTCAACGGCATTGGGGCTCAACCCATGTTGGCGGGCATAAGCCAGTTCGTCTGGGGCTCGCAGCAGTGCAAGCATCGAGTTGCCGATCAAATTCACGGTGGTCTCGTGGCCGGCAATGTAGAGCAAGACCACGAACGTGACCAACTCTTCGGCGGTGAGCTTGTCGCCAGATTCTTCGGCAGAAATCAACGATGACAACATGTCGCTGCCCAGATTGGTGCGGCGTTCGGCAATGACCTCGTCGAGAAATGGCAGAAGTTGGGCGAAGGCGGCGTCGGCTTGCTCGATGTCGTCCATCCCCACGGTGGGCTCGAGCGTGCGGGTGATGACCTGGGACCAATCGCGAAGTTCTGCGGCGCGCTCGATGGGCATGCCAAGCATTGCCGAAATCACTAAGAACGGCACCGGAAATGCAACGTCGTCGATGAGTTCGAACGTTCCACCGTTGCGCACGCGCAGGTCGGCAGATTGCAACGCTTCGTCGACGTAGTGCTGCACCATCGGCCGCAACATTTCGATGGCGCTGGGCGTAAATGCTTTTGACACCAGACGACGCAGTCGCGTGTGATCGGGCGGGTCGAGGTTGAGAATCGACTTCGACGCGTCGCGGCGGCGCTCGCGCATGCGCTTGCGAATCGGGTCATCGACGGGCTTAGCTGACTTTTCGATATCGCGGCTGTAATCGTTTGATCGCAGCACTGTGGCTACATCGCTGTAGCGCGTGAGCACGACCAAGCCACCGAAAGCCATGTGCACTGGGTCGTGTTCGCGCAAGGCGTCGTAAAACGGATGCGGGTTGGCGCGAAACGCCGGATCAAAAGGGTTAAAGGTTGCGAGCGTCACTGTGGGTTGGTCGGAAACGGCACCGTTGCCTGCTCATGCAAAATTGGGTCTTGGTCGGGCAGCACGATCCAGTGTGCGCCATTGACTCGCCGCGTGAGCGATGTGTTCACGGCGTCGACAACTTGTTGGGTCGCCATGAGTGGCATGCCAAGTTGGGCAATCCAATCACGGGCCCGTTCACCAATGAGTGGCGTGTCGACAAAACCCGGGCAGATCGCGCTGATGCAGACCCCATACTCGGCGAGCCTCGGCGAGAGTGATTTAACCAACCCGGAGACCGCATATTTTGTGAGCCCGTAAATCGGGTCGGGTGGAATCGGCACGAACGCAGCAATGGATGCAGTCACCACGATGTCGCCGGTGCGACGTTCACACATTTCGGGAATCACCGCGCGAGCACCGAACACCACGCCGTCGACATTGACGCCGATAGCGCGTCGGTACTCGTCATCGGTCATTCGCACGAGCGGTGGCGACAGAGGGTCGGTGGGGCCGTCAAGCACATTGCGATGGGTGGTGATACCGGCGTTGAGATGCACGAGATCAAAATGGTCGTGCGCAGCAATAAAGTCGGCCCACGCCTCGCTGGATGACACGTCGAGCACTTCGGCGCGCACTTTGAGTCGTGCACCGGTGGTTTTCAGCGCTTCTTGGTCGATATCGACGATGGTGACGGTGGCGCCTGCCTTGACGAGTGCTTCGGCAACTGCGGCACCGATGCCGCTGGCACCACCAGTAATTAGTGCGTTACGGCCTAAAAGATTCATGACCGCAACCTAGTTGTGACATCGCTGGCGTTGCGAGTCAGGCGCCGACTGCCTGCGCGTGTTCGGTCAGTGCCGAGGC
>JBBANT010000025.1:6981-15450 GCA_040401815.1 Ilumatobacteraceae bacterium
CCCTCTCGCTCGATGATGGCCAAGTTTTCTAACGCTGCGGCGCATGCGGTGGCGTGCCCCGAATAGGTGTAGCCCATGCGCAGAACAAAATTTGGGTCGGCTTCGAGTGCACTCAGTGGTGCAGCACCTACGAACACTCCGCCGAGCGGCACATAGCCCGATGTAACGGCCTTGGCAAAACAGGTGAAGTCAGGAATGACTCCAAATCGCTGCGCTGCAAACCAGGTACCGAGGCGACCGAAGCCAGAGATGACTTCGTCAAAGATGAGGAACGCACCATGTTGGTCGCACAGCTTGCGCAACGACTGCAGGTATCCGTCACTTGGTGGAAACACTCCGCCAGCACCCTGTAGTGGCTCAACCAGCACTGCGGCGATGCGCGCGCTGTCGCGACTCATCGCCACCGACAATGCTTCGATGTCGTCGGGGTCAACTTGGGTTACATCGGGCACGAGTGGGTCGTAGCCGATTTTGTTGAGAGGCAACCCCTGCGCGCTGGTGCCACCGAAGTTGCTGCCGTGGTACCCACGCCCGCGCGAGATGATGATCGTGCGCTCAGGGTGGCCTGCTTGCACCTGAGCAAGTCGGGCAAGTTTCATGGCCGTGTCTACGGCCTCAGAACCACTCGAGCACAAAAACACTCGGTTGCCCGGCATCGCCGAGAGCGAGTGCAACTTGTCGGTGAGTTCGTCGGTTATGGCAGTGGTGAATGGGTCGAAATTGTTGTACGACTCGAGCGTGCCGACTTGTGCAGCAATTGCTTCGGCCATGTCTTTGCGACCATGACCGATATTGCAGTACCACAGGCTGGCCATGCCGTCGATGTACTCCTTGCCCGTGTCGTCATACAGACGTGCGCCCACACCACGCACCATGGTGACGAACTCGGTACGCGAGGGTTTGGTGAAGGCATGCAGGTATGTGGGCTTCATGAAAAGAACCCTAGTAATTGCCCAGCAACTAGCCTGAGAACGCAATGAAAGGCCTCATCTTGTCCGGTGGTGCTGGAACGCGATTGCGACCCATCACGCATACGAGCGCCAAGCAGTTGGTGCCCATCGCCAACAAGCCGATTTTGTTCTACGGCATCGAAGCAATGAAGAAAGCCGGCATCAACGAAATTGGAATCATCGTTGGCGACACGCGCAAAGAAATCATGGCAGCGGTGGGGGACGGGTCAAAGTTTGGCATCAAGGCCACCTACATTCCACAAGATCAGCCACTTGGGCTCGCCCATTGTGTGCTGATTGCTCATGAGTTTTTGGGTGATGACGATTTCGTTATGTATCTGGGTGACAACATGCTTGAGCAAGGCCTTGAAGGTTTTGTAACCGAATTTGAGTCAGCGCGTGCTGCTGGCGGAAGCACGGCCCCGACTGCGCAAATTCTGTTGTGTCATGTCGACGACCCCCGCCAGTTTGGTGTTGCCGAAGTAACCAAAGAGGGTCACGTGACTCGGCTGGTGGAAAAACCGAAAGACCCACCCAGCGATTTGGCTTTGGTCGGGGTCTACTTGTTCGACAAAACCATTCACGAAGCAGTGCGAGCAATCAAGCCTTCGGCTCGTGGCGAATTAGAAATCACCGACGCCATCCAGTGGCTCATCGAACAAGGCAAGACCGTGCGGCACGAAGTGTTGAACGGCTGGTGGATCGACACCGGCAAAAAAGACCCTTTATTGGAATGCAATCGTCTGGTGCTCGAAGTGTTAGAGCCGCGCAATGACGGCAGTGTGGATGCCGGCTCGCAAATTGAAGGACGTGTCGTAATTATGAAGGGCGCCAAAGTGGTGAACTCGCGCGTACGTGGGCCAGTGGTGATTGGCAGCGATTCCAAAATTGAAAACAGTTACATCGGGCCGTACACCTCGGTTGGCAACGGCTGCAGCATCGTGAACTCCGAGCTCGAACATTCGGTTTTGCTCGATGGGTGCACTGTCACCGACGTTCACAAGATGACCGACTCGTTGTTGGGTCGCAACGTGCAGGTGGTGCGTTCGCAACACCTGCCCCGCGCCCTGCGGTTGATGCTCGGCGACGATTCAAAAGTGGAGCTCGACGCCTAGATGCCAAAAATTACTGAGTCCAACCTGATTGCGGGCGTGCAGATCGTCGAGCCGAGCATGCACGGCGACGAGCGGGGTTTCTTTATCGAAACGTACCGCCGCGAGTGGTTTCCACTCGGACGCGAAATGATTCAGGGCAACCGTGGCGATCGCAAGGCTGGCGCGATAGTCGGCTTGCACTATCACTTGCACCAAGCCGACTATTGGTACGTTCCGTACGGAACTTGCCGAGTGGTGCTGCATGATTTGCGCACTGGGTCACCGAGTGATGGCGTAACGCAAACAATTGATCTCGGCGCACGGCCAGACGGCACCCACGACCATCGCGGCATCTTCATTCCGCCAGGGGTTGCCCACGGCTTTGCATCGCTGACCGATATGACGATCACGTATCTAGTCGATAATTACTACAACCCCAACGACGAACTCGGTGTTGCGTACGACGACCAAGCCATTGGCGCCGACTGGGGCATTGCAACCCCCACATTGTCGAAACGCGATCAAGCCAACCCACTGCGCAAAGACATCGCGCCGTATCAGCAGCCGATCTGGGGAATGCGAACCTAGATGCGCTCGACCCGAGGCACAGACGCTTGAAGATTTTCGTAACGGGTGGCGCCGGGTTCATCGGCAGCAACTACGCGCGTTGGGTGTTGGGTAACACCGATCATTCGGTGACCGTGTACGACTCGCTGACCTACGCCGGAAACTTGTCAACAATGCGCGACTTGGATGACAGTCCACGATTTTCATTCGTGAAAGGCAACATCTGTCACCCGGATGAAATCGCACAAGCAATGGCTGGCCACGACTGGGTGGTGCACTTTGCGGCAGAGAGCCACGTTGATCGCTCGATTGAAGGCGGCGAAGATTTCGTGCTCACTAATTGCTTTGGCACCAACGTGGTCATTGATACTGCGCGCAAGCTGGGTATGCAGCGCGTGGTGCACATCGGCACCGACGAGGTCTACGGCAGTGTTGAAGTTGGTTCATCAAAAGAAACCGATTCACTCGAGCCGCGTTCGCCGTATTCGGCGTCGAAGGCCGGCAGCGACCTGATTGCGCTGTCGTATCACGCGACCCACGGCACGCCCGTGTTGGTCACGCGCTGCACCAACAACTTCGGCCCGTTTCAGTATCCCGAAAAGGCGATTCCTTTGTTCACCACCAACTTGCTTGATGGTAAGAAAATTCCGTTATATGGCGACGGCCTTAACGAGCGCGACTGGTTGTACGTCGACGACCATTGCTCGGGTGTGCACCTCGTGCTGGAACGCGGCACGGTTGGCGAGATCTACAACATTGGCGCCGGCAACGAGACCCCCAACCGCGTGCTGGTGGACAAGCTGTTGGCGCTGCACGCCAAAGACGACTCCAGCGTGCAATACGTGCAAGATCGCAAAGGTCACGATCGTCGCTATTCGGTCGATATCGCCAAGATCACCAAGTTGGGGTGGAAGCGTGAGCGTTCACTCGACGAAGCGCTCGAATCCACGGTGGCCTGGTATCGCGACAACCGCTGGTGGTGGGAGCCGCTCAAGGCCAAGCCGTGAAGATTTTGATCACAGGTGCTGGCGGGCAGCTTGGTCACGAGTTGGTGGATGCAGCCAACCAAGCAGAAAACGAAGTTGTCGGCTTGACACGTGCGCAACTCGACGTCACTGATCGTGGTGCAGTGCAACAAGCGGTGACCGCTGCCCGGCCGCAGGTGATTATTCACGCAGCAGCATGGACTGCAGTCGACGCCTGCGAAGGCGACGCGGCCAAGGCAATGTTGGTCAACGCCACAGCAACACAACACGTTGTTGATGCAGCGCGCCATGTTGGTGCGCGGGTGGTGTACATCAGCACCGACTATGTATTCGACGGAACCAAGCCGAGCCCGTATCTAGAAACCGATACACCGAATCCGCAATCGGTGTACGGCGTTTCAAAGTTGGCAGGGGAGCAGGCACTCGACCTAGCACTCGACTCGGTTGTGCGGATCTCGTGGGTGTGTGGATACCACGGTGCCAACATGGTGAAAACAATTCTGCGATTGGCCGCCGAGCACGACACGCTCACTTTCGTTGATGACCAGATTGGTAACCCCACCATGGCTGATGATGCCGCGCGCATGATTGTGCATCTGGCCACCGAACAATCTGGTGGCATCTGGCACGTAACCAATCAGGGTGTGGTGAGTTGGTACGAGTTCGCATGTGAAGTGTTGCGTGCCGCAGGGCTCGACCCGGCACGGGTGCGACCGATACCCACCCGCGATCTGATGCCGCTGCGCCCGGCACCACGCCCGGCCAATTCGGTGCTGGAGAATCAGGCACTGCGTGACGCAGGTATCGCACCACTTGACGACTTTCATGTTCCACTGTCACGCCTAGTAAACCGCCTGCGGTTAGGGTGACGGTATGTCGGGCAGCAACCTAGGCGAAGTCGCATGATGACCCCTGTTGCATTGCTCGAAGTGCTCGAGCCCACGGCAGCGAAGTTGTACGACCGGCATATGGGTGTGGCCAAAGAGTGGTTTCCACACGAGTACGTGCCTTGGAGCCGCGGCAAAGATTTTGACCCCGAGCGCCCGTGGTCGCCGAGTGATGCCGACTTTGGTGACGGTGGTTGGACACTGCCCGACGCCGTGCGTGCTGCACTGTTCGTCAATTTATTGACTGAAGACAACCTGCCTTATTACACACGCGATATCAGCACCATCTTTGGTGGCGACAGCGCGTACGGTGCATGGGCCCGCAACTGGACGGCCGAAGAGGGCCGACACGCCATCGCCATTCGCGACTATCTCACTGTTACCCGTGCACTCGACCCGGTGGAGTTGGAGCGGGCGCGCATGCACCAAGTGCGTGGCGCGCAGGTGCCGGCCCCAGGTGGTCTATATGAGGCGCTTGCGTATTTGTCGATGCAAGAACTTGCCACGCGAATTGCCCATCGCAACACGGGCAAGCTCATCGGCGACCAAGCCGGTCAAGATGTCATGCTGCGAGTGGGCAACGACGAAAACCTGCACTACCTGTTTTACCGCGACCTCGCCTCGGCGGCACTCGAAGTTGCCCCGTCGGAGATGATGATCGGAATCGAGCGCGCAGTACGCAACTTCTCGATGCCAGGCACCGGTATTCCGAACTTCACTGAACACGCAAAAAAGATTGCGAGTGCGGGTATTTACGACTTCAAGATTCATCTTGAGCAAATCCTCGAGCCAGTCGTGCTGCGTCACTGGAAAGTAAAAGATGTGTCGGGTTTGTCAGCCGAAGGCGAACAGGCCCGCGAGGCATTGATTGCCCGCATTGACAAAATTGGCCGTGTGTCGGCCCGTTTGTCGCGCGAACCCCAAACGGTGTAGACCAAGGCGGTGCCCTCCGCAGCATCCGCCAGTACAGGTACTCCTGATGTTGAGCGGCTCAATGTTGCCCTCGCCTCTCGACTGGGTGGAGCCCGAGTAACTGCAGTGCACGCCGAAGCAATCGGCACTGGGCAGATGTCAGAGTCACGTCGCTTGCGGGTGGCCTACAGCGCGCCATGTGACTTGCCAAGCACGCTGATTGCCAAATTTCCAAGTGACGACGCGACCAGTCGCGCCACTGGCAAAGCAACACGGTGCTATGAAGTCGAGACGTCGTTTTATCGTGACTTGCGCGATGCGCTCGATGTGCATGCCCCGCAGTGCCACTTCGTTGAGCGCAATGGCGAAACAGACGAATTTTTATTGCTGCTTTCAGATTTTGCGCCATGTCGCCAAGGTGACCAGATTGCTGGTTGCACTCTGGACGAGGCGCGTGCCTGCGTTGATGAGTTGGTGCGACTGCACGGCCCACTGTGGAATTCACCACTGCTAGCCAGGCTCGGCTGGTTGAACCGCAGTTCACCTGACCAGCGCTTGGCGAGTTACGGTCTCATGCAGTCGGTGTTTCCTGGTTTCATGAAGCGCTATTACGACCGACTGACCCCCGCGGCGCGCATGGTTGGGGACGAGTTTGCGCACGACGCGGGGGATTACTCGTCACGTATTGCGCCACACAGCACGGTGGTGCACGGCGACTTTCGGCTCGACAATTTATTATTCACCGCTGGTGGCCGTGTTGGGGTCGTAGATTTTCAAACCGTTACGCATGCCTGTGGTGCCCTTGACCTTGCGTACTTCATCGGTGCTGGGCTCGATGCCGACGTGCGGCGCGCGCACGAACGCGAACTGGTTGCGCAATGGGCCGATGGTTTGGGTGGCTACAACGTGTCTATGAGCTTTGATGAAGCCTGGTTGGAATACCGCAGGTTTACGTTTGCGGGTTTCATGATGGCCGTGATTGCCTCGATGATCGTGAAGCAGACAGAACGTGGCGATGACATGTTTATGGCGATGGCCAATCGACACGCCCAGCACGTCGCTGACCTTGACGCACTTGCAGTTGTGCGAGGCTGAGAGCACCATGGCTCGCTATGACGCTGCCGACGAACGCTTCGGCCACCAGATTCCTGAACCTTTTCGCAACACGGTCTTGCACCACAACGACTGGCGCGAAAGCCTGTTTTTTATCATGCATCCGACGGATCAGTTGGGTGACGTGTGCATTCTCACGCTGGCCAACTTTCCGAGCCGTAACGAAATGGATTCGCTCCAGTTAGGTCGCTGGGGCACCACGCCGATTTTTGCGCGTCATACTCGTCATGTTGACGGTGACCAAGACGACTGGAACGTGGGCCCCGTTCACATTCAGGTAATCGAGCCACGCAAGCAGTTGCATCTGCGGGTTGATGCCACCGACAAGTCGCCGCTGGCAATGGACATCACCTACACCGCCCGCGTGCAGCCGTATCAACTGCGTCGCGGCACGATGAAAGCTGGTCACGAAGTGGTCTGGGACCAGTCGCACATGTTTCAAAGTGGCTGGTACAACGGCACCATAACCCACAAGGGCGAAACCAAACAGATTGACAATTGGTGGGGTCAGCGAGACCACTCGTGGGGAATTCGCACGCACTATCGCTGCCCGATGTGGATGTGGTTGGCGATTCACGTGCCAGAAGGAATGCTCGCAGTGTGGTGTTGGGAGATGCCGAATGGCGCGCGCATCTACACCGACGGATGTTTTTCACCCAGCGACGGGGGAGAACCCGTGGCTGTTCGCGAATTTCGCCACGACTTGAATTGGCTTGATGCTGCAAAGAAAGCAACGTCGTACGAGCGTCACGGCGAGAACGTGCACGGGCTAGCAGGCCAAGTGTTGTTCGTTC
Organism: Ilumatobacteraceae bacterium; assembly: GCA_040401815.1. Lineage (GTDB taxonomy): Bacteria > Actinomycetota > Acidimicrobiia > Acidimicrobiales > Ilumatobacteraceae > F1-60-MAGs027. Next base: position 14,285 of record JBBANT010000025.1, read on the forward strand.
TGGAAAACGGCCGGGAGATCAGCGTCGATGCCACAGGGCGCTGGGCACAGCGGTACGACGCGTTCAACCCGGGGAAATCGAACTCACTTGGCGGTGGTCTGAGTGAAATGTTGATTACTACGAGCGACGGCCAGCGTGGCACAGCTATTTATGAAGTCACAGGTGCGTGGCATCACAAGTATTTTCCACTCGCCCGAGGTGAGCGCTTGCCGCCCGATGGCCTTACCCCCGGAGAACATCAACGCGCCTAGTTGGCGGCGATTACTCGACCAAGTGTTGCATCGGCTGCTGGGCGAGCGCCAATGTGTTCGATGACCCAGGCAGCGATACGTGTGGCGAACTGGGCTGCTTCGACGACGTTGGCGTGCTTGGCGAAATGTGCGAGGTAAGCACCAGCAAACGAGTCGCCGGCACCAGTGGCATCAACCAAGTTGTTGGTGGCCGGTGCAATCACCGTTTGCACCCCGTTGTGATGCACGAGTGCGCCGTCGGCATCCAGTTTGAGAATGATCGTGGCGTCGGTGAGCTGAGTGGCGAGGGCTGCGGCGATGTCGGCGGGCTCCAGCAGATTGGTGAGCACCCGACCTTCTTCGTAGTTGGGCAAGAACACCTTGATGCCCAAATCTTTGATGTACGACCAGAAGGTTGCGACACCCATTTGCTCGATCATCTGGAATGACGCAGGGTCAAAAGAAATCAACTTGTTGCTTGCGCGCGCAATTTCGGCAGCGAACCGGGCAGCAGTGCGGGGTGGATCGGTAAAAAACGACCAGGCCGTGAGGTGTAGATAGTCGGCACGATTGATTACCAACTTCGGGAGTTCCTGGGGCAACAAGAAAAAGTCGGCACCGCGACCTGACACCATGCTGCGCTCACCGGTTTGATCAACGAATACCGCGACGCTGCCGGTGAGGTGGGCGTCGGTCTGGATGAAGTGGTGTGCGACCCCTTCACGTTCTAGGTCTTCGCGGGCCAGGTCGCCGAGGCGATCGCGGCCAATCTTGCCGATGAAATGAGTATCGAGGCCGCATCGACGAGCCCACACGGCAACGTTGGCAGCACTACCGCCGGGGTGCAGAAGCACTTCGCCGAACGAGTCGCCTCCTTTGAGCACTTCGTTGTTGGTGCGGATGAGCACATCCCACGCAAAATCGCCAACGACACAC
>JBBANT010000026.1:0-2932 GCA_040401815.1 Ilumatobacteraceae bacterium
TGGCGTTGGCAAAAATCCATTGGGTTGCCGCAATGCAGTCATCGAGCGCAGCGGGTGCTGGGTGCTCGGGTGCCAGGCGGTAGTCAACGGCAATCACACTGCAGTGGGCGTCGCGTGCCAACTTTCGGCAAATGTCATCGTGTGAATCGAGGTCGCCGATAACCCAACCACCGCCGTGATAATAAATAAGGAGCGGTGCCGAGGTCGCTGCGCTCGAGCGATACAGCCGACACTTCACGCCGCCGGCTTCGATATCACGGATTTCGTGCAGTTCAACCGTGGAAGGCACGCGCATCGCCAGATAACTCTCACGGGCTTGTGCCGCTGACAACTCGTGCATCGGTGGCGAGCCGAGTTGACGCATGAACTCTAAAACAGCGGCGGTTTGGGCGTGCAACGGCATTGCCCAATTGTGCCAGACGGTAGCGTTGCGCGCACCAGCGTTCGTAGCTCAATGGATAGAGCATCTGACTTCGGATCAGAGGGTTGGGGGTTCGAGTCCCTCCGAGCGCGCCAACTATTGCAGCGTGCGCAACGTGCGCCCAGGCGGGGTGTTGTGCGCTACCACACCACCTGGAAAGAATGCTTGCTGTTGTGACTGCTCATCAGCATCTGCCAATGCATCAGCCAACGACTCCACACTCCATGCATCAGTGGTCGACCAATGTTGCGCCACGCCAACTGCGGAATACACCGCAACATCTGGCCCTTCAATCGCAAACACCCGACCAGTAAACCGACACAATGAACTTGCCAAATACACCACAAGTGGTGCCACGTGCTCGGGTGCGTGGCGATCGAATCCGGTGGCATCGGGCATGAGCGCCAAGACAACCGGCGACTCTTTCACCATGCGCGTGCGGGCACACGGCGCCACCGCATTCACCCGCACACCCAAGCGGGCAAGTTCCTGCGCGTGGCTCACTGTGAGCGCAGCAATTGCTGATTTTGCCGCGCCATACACCCCACCACCAGCAGTCGGATGCAAACCCACGGCGGATGTGGTGTTCACGATGGCGCGATGCAGCTGCACACCAGCCTGATGCCAATAGGCAGCAGCAAAATGGCTCACCGCAAGTGTGCCTTTGAGATGCACGCCCAACTGCGAATCCACATCGTGTTCAGACAAATCCACCAGTGACGACGGGCGATTGATGCCGGCGTTATTGATCACAATGTCGAGCCGCCCAAACGAAGTGATGGCTGTATCAATAATCGACTCCGCACCACCCCACTGCGACACATCGGCAATGTTGGCGACCGCCGCACCACCCAGCGACACGATTTCACTCACCACTTGCCCTGCCGTATCTGGGGAGCGTTGCTCACCAGTCACGGCGGCCCCAAAGTCATTCACCACAACGAGTGCGCCCTGGGCGGCAAGTGCGATTGCGTATTCGCGTCCCAGGCCACTTCCTGCACCCGTAACGACCGCAACTTTGCCCTGCAAGAGACCAGTGCTCGCAGGTAAACCCATGCTGCGAACGGTAGTGCAATGGCGGCGCATCGTAGATTAAAGACATGCTCAGAGAGTTCGGCACACCGCCACCCAAGAAGCACGTGGTGATTGTCGGCGCTGGGTTTGGTGGCCTCGCCTGTGCAAAGAAACTTCGTAAGTCGGCGGCCTATTCGGTGACCCTCGTTGACCGCAATCCATACCAGTTGTTTTCACCACTGCTGTACCAGGTGGCAACAGCCTCGCTGCCCGAAGACGACATCGCGTTTCCGGTGCGCACCGCCTATCGAGAAGTGCAATTCATTCGCGCCGAAGTCACAAATGTTGACACTGGTGCCAAAACGCTCACACTGTCGACCGGCAAGACGCTCTCCTATCACGACCTCGTGCTGGCAGTAGGTTCAGAAGGCACCACGTTCGGCATTCCTGGTGTTGCCGAGCACACTTTGCAGATGAAGTCGGTGGCACACGCACGCGACATTCGCCGTTCACTGCTGCGCACCTACGAAGCCGTCGAAGACGGTGTGCTACCGATTGAAAGCCTCAACGTGGTCATCGTCGGTGGCGGCCCGACCGGTGTTGAGCTCGCCGGGGCCGTGCGTGAATTGCAAGGCGAAATCAAACGTGAGTTCGAACACATCGCCCCACAGGCCACCGTCACGCTGCTCGAGGCTGGCCCGCGACTGTTGCCAAGTTTTCAACCAAGTTCAAGTGAGCACGCCCGCAAGGCGCTCATCAAGATGGGTGTCAACGTGCGTGTTGATGCAGCCGTCACCGAGGCCACATCGCGATCGTTGCGGCTGAAAGACGGTGAAGAACTCGTGGCCGGCACCCGTATTTGGGCCGCCGGCGTGGTGGCCCCACCACATTGGAAATTTCTTGGCGAGTCTGATCGCGGTAACCGCCTCAAGGTCAACCCACAACTGCAACTCCACGACTCGCTATGGGTGGTCGGTGACGCTGCCAATTTTGCCGATGCCCAAGGCAAGCCGTTGCCGATGATTGCACCCGTGGCCATTCAGCAGGGGCGTCACGTTGCGCGTCAACTGCTGCGCCGCGAACGAAACGAGCCGTTCGAGGTGTTCAAGTATCGCGACAAGGGCCAGATGGCCACCATCGGTCGGCGCAAAGCAGTGGTCGAGGTGCGTCCATGGTTGCGCTTTCAAGGCACCATCGCTTGGCTCACCTGGCTGGCATTACACCTGGCGTATCTCTCGGGTGGGCGCAACCGCACCAGCATCTTTGCTGACTGGGTGTGGAACTACTTCGTGTGGACCCCGCGCCGCACCATCACCGAATAGTTAGCGGCTGCCGGCGTGAGCATCGACCCCGACAGGCTCAAGTTTTTTTCTTTTCTGCTTTTCACCAAATTGGAAGGTGCAGTCACCTCGGGCATGGTGCACTTGGGTGACCAACTCGGTTTATATCGTGCACTCGCTGCAGCACCACAACCACTCACCACCACGCAACTAGCCG
>JBBANT010000026.1:3032-8335 GCA_040401815.1 Ilumatobacteraceae bacterium
GTAATCGACACGCTGCGTGCTGGCGCCACGGTTGCTGATGTCGGCTCGGGTGCTGGTGGGGCGGTGTTGCGCATGGCCGCTGAGTTTCCCAACAGCACCTTCGTGGGCTACGACATTTCGCAATACGCCTTGGCCCGTGCCAACGAACGTCTCGGTGCCTCTGGCCTCACCAACGCACGATTCGCCGACCCACAGGTCGAGCCACTCCCCACTGATAACAGCGTCAACTTTGTGTGCACCTTTGATTGCATCCACGACATGACGCATCCGCTTGTGGTGATGAAGGCAATTCGGGCCGCACTGCGCAACGACGGCGTATGGCTCTTGGTGGACATCAAGGCACACGACGGCTTTGCGATGAACGCCGAGAAAAACCCAATGGCTCCACTGATGTACGGCATCAGTGTTTTGTCGTGTATGTCGTCGTCACTGTCAACCCCTGACGGGGCCGGGCTCGGCACGCTGGGGCTGTCGGAGATGACCGCCGAAACCATGGCTCGCTCCGCCGGATTCACCCAATTTGAACGCTTGAATGTGGAACACTCAGTTAATGCGTTTTATTCGATTCGACCCTAGGAACCCTGCCCGACCATGACCGGACGCCAATCTTCGCGTCTGCGCATTCTGCATATTGCTGCCAAAATCCTCGACCAACACGGCGAGCCCCAGCTTCGCATCAGCGACGTGTGCAAAAAAGCCAAGGTCACTGCTCCATCGATTTATCACTTTTTTGACAGTCGTGAAGGTCTCATCGATGCTGCACAGGCTTTTTTGTTCGTTCAGGGCCAAGCCGAACTTGGCGAGGCTTTTGGTGAAGCGACGTATGCGTGCGCCAGCAAATCTGGGTTCGCTGTAATCGTCGATCGCTTTGCTCGTGCTGCATTTTCTGATGCCCGACGCCACGTGCGAAGTCGTCGGGCGAGCGTGCTCGGACGAGCACAAAACAGCGAATCGCTAAGTAAACAATTGAACGTTGACCAAAACGTGTCGAACAAACTCATCGGTGATCCGCTGCGGTTTGCCCAGGCCAAGGGCTGGGTTCGTAGCGACTTCGACACCGAGATGTTTGCGGCTTGGTTCGTCGGCATGACCCAGGCACGCTGCTTTATCGAATTTGGCGATACACACCCCAAGGCGGCGCGGTGGGATTCCATCGCGATACGCGCAGTGTTTTCGGTTCTCGGTTTGACCCCACCTGCTTCGAAGCGAAGCTAGGGCTCAACGATTGCGAAACCCATCGAGAACTTGTCTAAGTTGCCAAACACGGTGATGAGCGCACCTGCATCACCATCAATTGTTGCGAGCCCGCCCGACATTGCGTCAACAAACGTGGTTTCCTGACCAACTACATCCAGCAACGTCGATCGTGACATGGTCACGGTTGCACTTGCACCACTTGCATGTCGACCTCGAGTGGAATACATAGTGCGGTTTGATATTCCAAGTGTCCAGAGTTCATCTGCTGTACCACGCAAATCGGTAAACACCCAATTGATGGCTACCGACACACCGCCAAGTTGTTCAGACATCGTCCGCACGGCCAATGCATCAAACACCTGCTCGATCGTCATTTCCCGAATCAGCCCGCGTGCCCGCACGTTGGGGTTGCGGTTTGTTGGCGGGCCTTGTCGAAGCTCTTGAGCACCCATCAAATAGGCATTGCGAAATGTCGACGACTCTGCTTGATATGCCATCTGCTCGAGGGCATTGGCCTGCAGGTGGCGGGCGGCCTCGTTGGTTGGGTCAGCGAACACCAAGTGATTCACCACTTCCGCAACCCAGCGGTAGTCGCCACGATCAAACGCCTCTTGCGCATGCGCAAGGAGTGCACCGGCGCCACCGGCTAGCGCCACATAACGCTGGCCCACTTCTACTGGTGGCAACTTGTGCAGGTTTGCCGGGTTGCCGTCATACCAACTCAGATAACGCTGATACACCGCCTTTGCATTGTGCACAAGATCGCCATAAAAACCGCGAGTGTGCTCGTGGGCCAGAAACTCTGCAGGCAACTCGAGTGTTTCAGCAATCTCCAATGGGGTAAGGCCCAGATTGGCATGGCGCATGGTCTGGTCGTGCATCCATTTATAGAGATCACGTTGCAACACCAAAAACTCGCGCAGGTCTGCCCCACCCCACCGCGGCCAGTTGTGCGAAGCAAACAGCACTTCGGCATCGCCACCAAACAGCAGCAAGCTTTCGTTGATGTACTTTGACCAGTTCAACGCATTGCGCACTAGCGCACCGCGAATCGGCACCAGGTTGTGCATGGTGTGTGAGCAGTTCTCTGCCATGCAGAGCGCCCGCAAGTCGGGGAAGTAAAAGTTCATCTCTGCCGGCGCTTCAGTCTCTGGTGTCAGTTGAAAAACCACGCGGACTCCATCGACAACAAGTTCTTGTCCTGTGGCGGTTATCTCTTCGGTTGGCGCCAACAGCGTTGGCGGGCTCGTGGGCACGGCAATTCCAAGCCCACAATCCACATGGCCGTGAGGGCCTACTGGCAAAAGTGCGCCAAATTGATAGGTGGCACGTCGCGCCATCGCCGGCCCGGCGATCACGTTCTCGCCGACGGTCTCGCGCAAGAAATGTTCCGGGGCAATGATGCGGCACTTGCCCGCATCCACCTCTTCGCGCGAAGTCACACCCAAAACCCCACCGAAGTGGTCGGCGTGCGAATGCGTGTAGATCACTGCGGTCACTGGAAGCTGTTCGACATGTTGGTTGATGAGCCCGAGTGCTGCGCGTGCGGTGAATTCGCTGGTGAGTGGATCAATAACAATCCAACCCTTATCGCCCCGAATAAATGTGATGTTGGAGATGTCATAACCGCGCACCTGCCACACACCCGCAATCACCTCAAACAAACCGTGATGAGCATTCAACGTGGCGTGCCGCCACAAGTTGGGGTTGACCGTGTCGGGCGACTGTTCACCCGTGCGCAAAAAGTCGTAGGCGCCAATATTGAACACCACACGACCCGCGGGCGACTCGATGGTGGATGACGACAACGAAGCGATATGACCGCGGCGAACCCGTTCTAGATCAGCGGGGTCTGGAACCCGGCTTGCTGCTGCCCTATTACGGGCGGCCGTGTGACTGCTGGCGTCTTTGGATTCGTTTGTTGCCACGAGCGGACACTACCGAGTGTCGTTGCGGCATCGGCTTGTCGGCACGGGCTTCGTTGGACCGTATCCAACGTTCACCAGTAATGTCGCGCGGTCGTTGCGATAACTGAAACCACCAACTTTGGCGACGCCGCATGATTATCCACCAGATTGCGGTGGCAGTTAACAACACCACCAAAAACAGCACGCCCGCAGTTTGATCGGCGGCTTCGGCAGCGAACACCGTAACGAAGTTACGCCGAGGTCCGCACAACAACTTCCGACTTTTACGGAAAACTTTTCATTTTTTTACGATGAGGCGTCGCAACAACGTTATGAATTGTTCGTTGGTGACTGCCGCGTCACCCATGAGGTCGTTGTACTGCCAATGCACATTGAAGATCAGGGTTGCAAGCAGTTCACGATCTAACAGGGTGCCTGGTGGCAACCGTTTTTCAATATTGTCAAGCCCTGTCATCAACATCTGTCGTCTGGCGCGCAGGCTTTCGGCAAGTTTGCTCCGCAGAATCGAGTTAGTGCCGGCAACCGCCAATACCTGACTGCGCAAGGCATGGTCTTGTTGCGAAGTCACACTGAATGGCAGTGGCACGGCGGCGATGACATCTTCCACCGTGAGTGGCCCTGTGCCCCCGACTCGTTCGCGCATCACGGCATATTGGGCGGCAAAACTTTCTTCGTAGAGCGCTACCAAAACTTCGGCCAGCATGCCTTCGCGACTTCCAAAATATCGATACATCGAAGTGACAGAACAATTGGCTGCTGCTGCCACATTGATCACACGCAAACCAAGGATGCCGCGCGCCATGACTTCTACCCGCGCGGCGGCCAATACCCGCTCCCGCACATCGTTTGCGCTGGCGAGTTGCAAGTTGGTCACGTCGTTATAACACTATTACATAACTTCGTTTTGGTCGGCCCTCCTGCCACAATGAAGGCACCAATGCGTCGCACAACCTCACTCGTGGGAGCCGCTGTACTGATCGCAGTTAGCGGCTGTGCGGCAGCAAGCACCGAACCGGCGGACACCACGACCGCGCCAGCGGTTACCACCACTGCGCCACTCAGCCCCCCAGCAACGCAGCCGACCTCGGCTGGGGTCGTGCCACCCGGATTCAGCTCCATCACCACCGCCGACGGCCGGGTGCGCTCATACTTGGTTTCGGATTTGTCTAACGGCGAACCCGCGCCACTGCTGTTCGTGCTGCACGGTTTCGGGGGCAACGCTCAATCGATGAGCAGCTTCACCAACATCGAAAACTCACTCGATGCAAACGATCTTGATGCGGTGGTGGTGTACCCCAATGGCACCGGCGCCGAGCAAGGCCTGCCCCAGTCGTGGAATGCTGGAACTTGTTGCCCATTTGCAACGTTCAACCTTGTTGACGACGTGGCTTTTTTTGACGAACTCATCACCAGCCTGATTTCGCAGTATGACATTGATACAGATCGGGTGTGGGTGGTTGGCCATTCCAACGGCGGCATGATGGCCTACCGACTTGCTTGCGAGCTGTCGACTCGAGTCACCGCAATTGGTGTCGCAGCTGGGGCACTCGTCATTGACACGTGCTCGCCAGTGCGTCCGGTGAGCGCCTTGCACGTGCACGGCGAACTCGACACGGTCGTGCCACTTGCTGGCGGCAACTCGTTAGGAATCGTTTTCCCGAGCACCCAACTTTCAGTTGAGACATTTGCTCTCGCCAACAAGGGCGACGTCGAACTGGTGACCGACCCCAAATGGTCTCACGACTGGCAACCCGAGTGGTCTGGGCTATTTACTAAATTCTTAGCGTCGAAGTAGTTTGCGCAGCCGCACGGCAAAACGCACCGCACGTGACGCTTCGAGTGCGGCAACTCGTTCACGGGCTCGATCACGCTGCTGTACCGCTTTGATGAGCTGTTGATGCAACTGCTCTTGCCGCCGACGCAGCACTTCAAGATCCATCTCGGCTAACCCCATGTGGTGCACTGCACGATCACGTTCCTCGGTGAGGGCCTTACGGGCGATGACAAACTCGGCAATTTTTGCCTCGGTGTACAAGCTGAACTCTTCATATTTCATGCGCAATCCGTGCGCTTCTTCCAACAGGTCCGCGATCAATTGTTCCTGCTCATTGAGTGTTTCAGCCATAGTTGCCCTGCTGCCAGCGTAGGTGCCCCGCGAAGCACCTTCCTAGACTTCAC
>JBBANT010000026.1:8435-15169 GCA_040401815.1 Ilumatobacteraceae bacterium
CAACATGAAAAGCACCGTAAAGCGTTCCACACTGGCGCTGGCGCTGGCGCTTGCCTGTGTACTTGGCTCAACTGGCCTTTTAGCGGCGGGTTGCGCACCCACAGCAACTGCATCCCAAGTCACGCTCGGGTTCACGTTTGAACCCACCAGCCTCGACATCAGTGGCACGGCCGGTCAAGCAATTCCTCAGGTGCTGTTGGACAACGTGTACGAAGGTCTTGTTCGCATCGTCGATGACGGCACAATCGAGCCTGCTTTGGCAGAACGTTTCGAAGTCTCTACCGACGGGCTGACCTACACATTTGTGCTGCGTGAAGCAGAGTTTCATGATGGCCAATTGTTGACGGCCGATGACGTGGTGTGGAGCCTCACGCGACTTCTCGATGACGAATCCACCGCCGTCTTGCCCGTGCAACTTGCCCAGTTTGCAAAAGTCTCGACCATCGCCGCCGATGCCAACGTTGTGACCATCACACTTAGCGAACGCGACAACGACCTGCTCTACAACCTCACCCAACGAGGCGGTGTCATCTTCAAAAAAGACACCACCGACTTTGCCAGCGCTGCAAATGGCACGGGGCCATACGTGTTTGCCAATTGGGATAAAGGCAGCAGCATCACTCTTGAACGATTCGAAAAGTATTGGGGCCGCCAAGGCGATTCCAAAACCGTCATCTTCAGATATTTCGCCGACACGGCGGCTCTGAGCAACGCCATGTTGGCCGGCGACATCGATGTGATGACCACCGTGCAGTCGCCCGAAACACTTGAGGTCTTTCAATCACGCGAGGACCTCACGGTGCTAAGCGGCACCACCAACTGCGAAGTCACCCTCAGCATGAACAACTCCCGTGCGCCGTTCAACGACGTCAAGGTGCGCACCGCGGTGCGCCAAGCGCTCGACAAAAAAGCCCTCATCGATGTTGCATGGGCAGGGTACGGCACCGAAATCGGCAGCTTTGTGCCACCAACCGACCCGTGGTTTGAAGATCTCACCGATGTTGCGCCATACGACGAGAGTGCCGCACGCGAAGCACTCGTTGCCGCAGGTGTTGTGGCAGGCACTCCAATCACCCTGGATGTGCCGCCGATCAACTACGCCACTAATTCCAGCGAGTTCATCGCCGACGCCCTCGGCAAGGTTGGCTTCGACGTCACGATTACTCCGGTCACCTGGGAAGAATGGTTGGATCGCGTCTTCACCAAAGCTGACTATGACCTCACCATCGTGTGTCATATTGAGCGCAACGACATGGCGATTTATGCCAACCCCGACTATTACTTTCGCTTTGATAACGCCGAATATCGCGACTTGATTGCCGCAGCGGGTGCCGCAGCCGAGCCACAAGAACGCACGGCCGCATTGCGCGCAGCGGCCCGATTGCTCTCCGAGCAGTCACCCAGCGACTGGCTGTGGTTGATGCCGAGTTTGCAGGTGGCCAAGCGTGGTGTGACGGGCCTGGCCAAGAACTCTGTCGGAGACTCATACAACATCGCACGTATTGAACGCGTCTAGTAGCAAGTAGATATGAACGGCGTTGTGCGCCGACTCGCACTCACCGTCGTGGGTGTCGCCATCTCGACGGTGATGGTGTTCGTGCTGTTGCGGGTCTTGCCCGGCGACATAGCAACATCTCGTCTGGGCGTGAGTGCCACGCCTACTGCGCTCGAACAATTGCGTAGCGAATACGGGTTCAGCCGCCCACTGGTCGTGCAGTATTTCGACTGGATACTTGACGCCCTACGAGGAGACCTCGGTCGCTCACTCGTCTCGGGTGACGACATCGGTGGTGAGATTGCCAGCCGATTGCGGGTGACCATCCCGCTCATTATTTTTTCGTCAACAATTGCATTGCTCACCGCAGTCATCATCGGTCGGCGAGCTGCATTGCGACGCAAGCGGGCTACTGGTCTGGTCGCAGTGTCGCTTGCTCAAGTTGGTTTGGCGATTCCCACATTTGTGATTGGCATCGTGCTCATCTTGGTGTTTGCCGTGCAGCTCCGGCTGCTGCCCGCCGGCGGGTTTCCGACGGCTGGCTGGAGTGCACCGATTGATGCTGGGCGGTCACTCGTGCTGCCAGTCATCACCTTGGCGCTCGCCCAGATGGCAATTTTGGTGCGCTTCGCCCGTTCGCACGCGCTCGACTTTGTCGCATCAGATGCATTCCGCACTGCCCGCGCCGCGGGTCGCACGTCTGACGCTGCCCTTGCCACCGCATCGCGCCTCGTGCTGTCACCCGTGCTCAACGTGACTGCGCTGCAGTTGTCCACCTTGCTCACTGGTGCAGTCGTCGTAGAAAGCGTGTTTGCCCTGCCAGGTCTCGGGTCGATGTTGGTGCGAGACATTGCCAACCGTGACGTGACCAAAGTGCAGTCAACGTTGCTGGTTCTGGTGGTCGGCATTTTTATAATTCGGCTCATCGTGGAGTTCGTCAATGATCGGCTCGACCCGCGGCGGCTCACATGAGGCGGTCACTTTCATTCACGATTGGGGCAGGCATGACAGGCTCTTTGCTCGTCATTACCTTGGCTGGTTTGATGTGGACCCCGTATCCGCCTCTACAAGTTGATGCTCAAGAGCGATTTGCGAGCCCATCGTTTTCTCACTTGTTGGGCACCGATCAACTCGGTCGTGATGTACTGAGCAACATCATCGCTGGCGCACGCACCACGTTGCTCGCCGCATTGCTTGCCACCGCCATCGCACTGATCATCGGAACGGTTCTCGGCATCACGGCCGCAGCATCACGGCGTTGGTTAGACGACGCGATCATGTCGTTGGCAACCGTGTTTGTTGCGTTTCCAGCTTTGCTGCTGGCACTGGTGATCGTGGCTGCACGGGGGCCCTCGACCGCCACCGTCGTGCTGACCGTTGGCATCGCTGCTGGGGCATCAATTGCAGTGGTGACTCGTCGTGAAGCAGCCGACATCTTGCATTCGCCATTCGTTACGGCTGCTCGCTACTCCGGCAGTAGCACATGGGCAATCGTGCGCACTCATGTGCTTCGCAACCTTCTCGCCTCGCTCACCGTGCAAGCAACTGGTGCGGCCTCCATCGCCATTGTTGCGGAGTCCACCCTGAGTTATTTGGGCCTCGGGGCCACCCCACCCACCCCCTCGTGGGGGCGCATGCTGGCATCCACCCAGCAATACGTGCTGGTATATCCGTTGCTTGTTTTGTGGCCAGCGCTGTTGATTAGCGTGGCAGTTGTGGGTGCCACATTGCTGGGCGACGGGTTACGTGAACGCTTCGACCCCACCTTGGCGACGAAGTAAGGCAGTGACACTCGAGATATGAGATATTTCAAGACTTTGCCCCTCGCCCTTCTTCTCGCAGTCGGCCTTCCACACGCCTCGGCGCAAGCCGTGGTCGAATGGCAGCTCACCGACGACGCCGTTTCGCTCGGTATGAACGGTGCTTCACCCCACGTAGAAAAAACTGCGAGTGGCGATCGCGTATTTCGTAGCGACATGGTGCCGTCAGGCACTGCAGTGAGCATGTGCACCGATGCTGGCACCTGCACCGGCGAAACCTTGACCGTGAGCGGCGGCGGCGTAAGTGACTACACCGTGGCCATTGCCACGAGTGGCCCACGCGCCTATTTCAAGCGAGTCAACCCGGCGACCAATAAACAGGCCGTGTATTCAGCAGCGTGCAACACCAGCGACTGTCTTTCATTTGGAACCGCCACACTTACCTCTACTTTGATGGAAGTTGCGAAAGACACCAAGGCCTGGGGCGTGCCCGATGCTGTGCGACTCCCAGATGGACGAATTCGTATCTACATCGTGGAGTCTCCATCACTCACCAGCTCATGCCCCGAGAAAGTTGCTTCCTATATTTCAACTGACGGCATCTCATTTGCCAAAGAATCTGGGTGGCGCTTGGAAAATGGCTATGTCGACACCGAAGTCTTGCGAGCCAAGGATGGTGAATGGGTGATGATTATGGCTGACGGACCAGGCTGCACCACCGCTTCGGGGGCCCGCAAGGTGCAGCAACTCTTCGTTTCCACCTCCAATGACGGTCTTACATGGGCTAAGCCGCAGTTGCTGACCTCGACTGATGTCGGTCGTTTAGATCCAACTGGGTACGAAGTGTCACCAAATGTGTTTCGCATCTATTACGCCGCCGGTGGCGCGGGTGCATTCGACCCCAACACGGTGTATTCCATCAAGCGGGCAACGATGCGCATCGCGGACACCACCAAAGGCGATGACGTGGGTGTAACCAAAACTCCAGCAGCAAAATCCAAAACCGTCACCTGCATCAAGGGCAAGACCCTCAAGAAGTTCTCCGCCACAAAGTGCCCGAGAGGCTGGAAGAAAAAGTAGCCGCATGTGGGGGGCTGTCGTGATGATTGCGACAGTCACCTCCGCGCTTGCGTCTTACCCCCTTGCATCAGGCTCTGATGGCAGTACCGATGACACTCAGCGCAAAAAGCGCAGCGAGTGGGTGTATACGTTTCCGGTATCTGGGCCCAACGTGTTTTACCCACGCGATCATCTCGACTACCCTGCTGCTGATTTGACTGGCTGCCGACAGCTTGTTCGCGCACCCATCTCGGGGGTGATCTACGCAGTACGAGACATTGATACATGGGATGCAAAAGTAGACGAGCCAGGAACCCGCGGTGGGTTGACGATCACCCTGCATGGCGACGACTTCGTGCGTTATTACTTTTCACATCTTGGGCGGTTGACGGTGAAACAAGGTCAACGTGTTGAGTCGGGACAAAAAATCGGCACCGTTGGAGCATCAGGCAATGCCCGCGTCACGCTATGTCACCTGCATTTTGGGGTTTCACGAATTTGCCCGATGTCTGAACAAAATGTGCGGCGTGGCGAAATCTGGCCACAGCCGTATTTGGACGCCTGGAAGCAGGGAGTCAATTTGTCGCCCAATCGCGAGGTGCAACGGGTTACGAAAAAAACTCCGACTGCGTGCATCGAGGCAGCAGCAGCCCAGCGGCGCGGTGGCGACAGCTAGTTAGCTGAAATACGGGTTGGCGCCACTGGAGTGATCCGTGAGGTCGCGCACTTTGGTGATCGTCGTTACACGCTCGGTAATCATGGTCTGCACGCCATCGAGCATCGTTTGTTTGCTCATCGAGCAACCATGGCAACCGCCACCCATCGTGAAATAGGCAGTGCCCTCGGTGTCGTGGCCAGCAAACGTGACGAACCCACCATGGGCCGCCAACATCGGGTTCACGTCTACTGACACGATTGCTTCGATTTGCGCTGACGTTTCGTCATCGCGCACAAGGCCCTCGATGGCCGGGGCTTTGGGCCGATTCGGGTTGCGCAACACGAGCCCGGCTTGCTCGTTGTAGTCAAGTTCGGCGCCACGCAGTAAGTCCACATCGCTACTGGGCATGATGAACTTGAACCCGTCGATTGTGCGCACTTCGTCGGTAAACGCCGACTTCAAGAATTCTTCAAACACGAGGTCGTAGCGAAAATCTTCTCCTGGTGGTGATACCACGGCAAGACGCAACCCGAGTTTCTCGGCATCAGGTTCGGTGGCCCGCAGTTCCTTTAACTTTGCCAAGGCAACAGGCGAGACCGAAATGATCGTGTCGCGAGGCGAAGTGGCCGCTGAGTCACCCGACGCTGAGTCAGCCAAGGGTGAAGTCGACACTGAGCCTGCAAACGGTGATTGCTTGGTGTCCGACACGCTTCGCAGGCTACTGAGCAACGTCGCAATCACACTCGTTCTTGCCGTTAGAGTTTGCGTCACAAGCACGGGGAGCCCGAGAAATATCGGGCTGAGAGGGTGGTAGCCACCACCGACCCGCAGACCTGATCTGGGTAATGCCAGCGGAGGGAGCGATATGACAACGGTTGCAGCAAATACCGAGACCGCCATCGTGTTGCTTGGTGGCGAGCCAATCAACGCACAAGCCATCGGCGATCTGCCTGCAAATTGCACGGTCATTGCGGCTGATTCGGGTGTGCAATTAGCACCAGCGCTCGGGCTCGATATCTCAGTAGTAATTGGCGATATGGATTCAATCGAGGCAACCGCACTCGAAGCACTCAAGGCCCTGGGCACCACTGTCGTGCAGCACGCTGTCGACAAAAACGAAAGTGATGCCGAACTCGCACTGCACTATGCAGCCAGCCTTGGCGCCACACGGCTGATTGTGATCAGCGGTGGCGGCGGGCGCCTCGACCACCAATTGGCGCTATTCGCGGTGATGTTTTTGGATTCGCTGCAAGGCACACAGCTCGAGGTGCGGCTGGGATCTTCGCGGGCCTACCCTGTGCGCGCTGGCGAAACCATCACTGTTTCCTGTACCACCGGTGATGTCATCGGGTTGATTCCGTTCGGGGGCGATGCATACGGCGTTACCACGAGCAACTTGCACTGGCCACTGCGCGACGAGTCGCTCATTGCTGCTGCCTCCCGGGGCATCAGCAACCGAGCGATGTCTGATGAATTTTCGGTCACGGTTACTACTGGTCGCCTCATCATCACCGTGGATGCACCAGCATGAAACTGCGCTCATCGCTCATCGGCATATCTGTTGCTGTAACCCTTCTTGCTGCGTGTACCGACGGCAATACCGCTGATGTAAACATCACCGCCAACGAGCCAGTCACCCTTCGGTTGCTGACCCACGAATCGTTCACCCCCACCGAAACCATTTTTGATGACTTCACGCTGCAGACTGGCATCAAAGTTGAACTTGTTCGCAACAGTGATGCCGGCACCCTCGTCACCAAAG
>JBBANT010000027.1:0-14219 GCA_040401815.1 Ilumatobacteraceae bacterium
TGGGCAGCCGGCACGATCTGAAATGGAAGCTCAACGCCAAGGTCGCCGCGAGCCGCCATCACGCCATCGCTCACTCGACAAATGTCATCGATGCGTTCTAGCGCCTGAGGGCGCTCAATTTTGGCGATGACATGCGCTGTTGGCCCAAGGATTCCACGCACCTCTTCGATGTCACTGGCCCGCTGCACGAACGACACCGCAACAAAGTCGACCCCGTCGCGCTTTGCAACTTCAAGATCGGCGCGGTCTTTGTCAGACAACACGCTGCCAGACACCTCAGTATCAGGCAAGTTGACACCCTTGTTATTGAGCAAATCACCACCGCGTTGCACGTGAAGCGTGATCAGGCCGTCAGGTGCTTCGCCATCTAGCGATGCAATAACAGTTTCGAGACGTCCGTCATGAAGCAGCACTCGCTGCCCAACAGCCAACCCCGAGTTGGTGCCTGGTCGCACATAGGGCATGCCTAGCTGGGCGAAGGTAAAGCTCACTTTGGTGCCCTCAGTCAGGGTGACTGGCGCTCCGGCGTAGCGCAACTTGGGCCCCTGAATATCGATCATGATTGCCACAGACGGGCGCACCTGGCGGATGTGCTTGATGCGCGCCGAAAGTTCTTCGGTACTGATATGTGAGCAGTTGATTCGCAGCACATCTGCGCCTGCATCAACTAATGCACCAACAACTGCAGCGTCAATCGAGGCAGGGCCTACGGTGGCAATAACTTTCGTGCGTCTCACTGCTCACCAGTCTCGCTGGTCAAGAGCGTAAATCTTGGTATCTGGTGTCGAAGGGGGGACTTGAACCCCCACGCCCTTTCGAGCGCCAGCCCCTCAAGCTGGTGCGTCTGCCAATTTCGCCACTTCGACAAGAAATGGAAACTTCAAACTATCGGAGCATTGCGATTACCTGAACGTGCGTGATTACTGAGACAAAAGGATGCCGAGAGCCGTCACTGTCAACAGCCACACCAAAGCCAACACCGTGGTGATGCGACTGAGATTACGCTCGGCCGAAGCCGAACCCAGCGCTGCTGCCCCGCCACCGCCGAACATGTCGGACAACCCACCACCACGTCCACTGTGCAAGAGCACTCCCACGATCAATCCAATCATGGACAGCACGTTGACGATGATGGTGGTGACAGTGATGACAGAACGCACCCGCACAGCCTACCGAGAGGATTGATTACCCCTCCGGGTGATGACAGGCCGAGAGCTGTCCGTGGGCACGCACCTCAAGGACCGGCTCTTGCATAGCGCAAAGGTCAGTGGCTTTCCAACAACGGGTACGGAATCGGCAGCCAGATGGTGGGTTCACGGGCGATGGCACATCACCTTCGAGCATGATGCGATTACGACTGCGCTCTACTCGTGGGTTCGGCAGCGGCACAGCCGATAGCAGAGCCTTCGTATACGGGTGCGTCGGGTGTTCATACACCGTCTCTGCATCACCAATCTCCATGATCTTGCCCAGATACATCACTGCTACCCGATCGGCCGTATGGCGAACTACCGACAAATCGTGGGCAATAAAAACGTATGACATTCCGAGTCGCGATTGCAGATCATTGAACAAATTCACTACACCGGCTTGAATGCTCACGTCAAGGGCCGACACCGGCTCGTCGAGCACGATTAATGCTGGCTCAAGCGCTAAGGCCCGCGCGACTCCGATACGTTGACGCTGGCCGCCGGAAAACTCGTGCGGAAACCTTCGCGCATGATCAGCGGACAATCCCACCAACTCGAGCAAGCTCACAACTTTTTCCTTGTGGTCACCGCCCACACCCTGCACCACAAGCGGCTCAGCGATGGACGCGCCTACGGTCATCTTTGGATCCAGCGAGGCGTACGGGTCTTGAAATACGATCTGCATTCTGCGGCGCACCACGCGCAACTCTTCAAAACTCAACTTGGCTAGATCCACCCCCTCAAACAACACCTGTCCTGATGTGGGCTCAATTAACCGCAAAACACACCGACCCACCGTGGTCTTACCTGAACCTGATTCACCCACTAGACCCAATGTTTCACCGGGCGCTACATCGAACGAAACCTCACTAACTGCTTGCACAAGGCGTTTGCGTCCACCTTTGCCACGTGCAGCTTTCGTCTGAAACTGTTTCACGAGCCCACGCACGCTCAACAAACTGCCACTTCCAGCCGGTACGCCAACTGGTGTCTTGATGTCTGGTTGTGTCATCGCGGCCGCATCAATTCCGCTGCTCGAATACAGGCACTCTGTGCAGCCCCAACTGTGTGTAGTTCAGGCACGCCGTGCGCGCATTCGGTAATGGCATCGGCGCAGCGAGTCCGAAACGCACAGCCTGAAGGTGGTCGCAACATGTTGGGGGGAAATCCAGCTATGGGTACTAGTCGCTCGATGCCAGTTTGCGGAAGTGACGCAAGAAGCCCTCTTGTATAGGGGTGCGTCGGAGCATCGAAGATTTCGTGAATTCCAGCTCGCTCGACAAGCCGACCGGCGTACATGACGTTCACACGTTCACACACCCGTGCGACGACGCCGAGATCGTGTGTAATGAGAACAACTGCTGTACCGAACTGCGCCTGCACCTTCTGGATTACCTCGAGAATCTGCGCCTGCACCGTGACATCAAGCGCCGTGGTGGGTTCGTCAGCGATTAGCAGTTTCGGGCTATTGGCAATTGCCATAGCGATAACTACACGTTGTCTCATGCCGCCCGAAAACTCGTGGGGGTACTGCATTGCGCGGTCGCCTGGTTGTGGAATTCCCACGATCTCCAAGAGTTCAACAGCCCGTGTACGTGCAGCACGCTCGCCCATGGTCTGATGAGCACGAAGCATCTCGGTAATCTGTGCACCAATCCGATGCACGGGGTTCAATGCCGATAATGGGTCCTGGAAGATCATCGACATCAGTCGCCCACGTACCGAGCGCATGAGTTTGGGGCTGGCGCCAACCAACTGATGCCCGTCGAGAATGACTGATCCTTCAACAGTTGCCGTCTTGGGCAGAAGCCCCATTGCAGCAAGAAAGCTGACGGATTTTCCTGAGCCCGACTCCCCTACGACGGCCGTCATCTCGCCTGCGCTGACATCTAGGTCAACACCGCGAACTGCCACGAGCGGACCGAGAGGCGTCGAAAAAGTCACTTTCAAGTCTCGAACCTGCAGTACTGGACTGGACATCAGCCGTCCTTTTGCATTCGAGGATCTGTGGCATCGCGTAGCGCGTCACCGATGAAGTTGATCGTGAGAGCAATGGTTACCAGCGTGAGACACGGGAACAGCGCCAGCCACCAAAAACCGGTGTTCACCGCACCTTTTGCCTGACCCACGAGAATCCCAAGGGAGGTCGCACCGTCACCCGCCTGTGGACCGTACCCAAAAAATGCCAGCGTTGACTCACCAATGATTGCTCCTACGACGGAGAATGTCAGCGCCACCATTATTGGACCAATCGAATTGGGCAGCAAATGGCGGCGAACTATGTATCGACGTGTTGCTCCCACCGCACGTGCAGCTTCGATAAATTCCCGCTCCTTGAGTGCCAGTACTTGACCGCGAACGATACGTGCCACTCCCATCCAACCGAAGATGGAAAACAACACGATAATGAATCGCACCGACGACAGCTTGCCGACAATCGGTGTCAACCATGAAATTGCCCCCAGCATGTTGCGCATCACCAACAACGTGACAAGGAATGGAAACGCCAAAAATAGGTCGGTTACACGCATCACGACATCGTCGAATCGGCCGCCTCGAAACCCGGCCACCGCACCAACGACACAACCAATAAGCACGGAAATGATCGCCGAAAACAACCCAATGATGAGCGATACGCGTACGCCGTATATAAGTCGGCTATACAGGTCGCGACCGATGTCATCTGTTCCTAGCCATGCGTTGGCTCGTGGCGAGAGAAACGAATTAGGTGGCGCCTGCACCGACTGGTTGACGCCATATCGTGCCGTGAATGGTGACAAAGCCACAAACAGCACCAGGATGGCCAACACAAAAACGCTTACCACCGCAGCTCTGTGGCTCACGAACCGATTGAACGCCATTCGGCGCGGTGACACCACCGGAACGGCGGCGTCTCCCCCAGTGAGAGCAGTGGTGAATTCGTTACTCAAGACGAATCCTTGGGTCGAGCCAGGCGTACGACACGTCAGCCAGCAGATTGAACAGCAGGACGGACGCCACGATGATGACCATCCATGGCATCAGAAGTGGGAAATCACCCTCACCAAAGGAGCTCAGGAAGTACTTCCCCATTCCTGGATAGCTGAAGATGTTTTCTGTAATAATCAAACCACCAACGATTGTCCCTACGTCGAGCGCGGCAATGGTCACCACCGGAATCAAGGCGTTTCGGAGTCCATGCTTAAATAACACCCGTCGCTCGCTAATCCCTTTGGATCGCGCAGTCCGCATGTATTCACTGCTCAGCACATCCAACAGCGAAGAACGCATGTACCTGGCATACACCGCGATGATTTGGATAGCCACGACGGTCACAGGTAGCACCATGTGCTTCAGCATGAGCGGCAGATCAAAACCCGTATGGCCAGGTGGATACACGCCGGAAGTCGGGAACAATGTAGAACCAAACCACCTACTCCAATACACCGCAAACAGCAGTTGCAACAAGATTGCCGATACATAGGGCGGGATGGAGATACCGACGAACGCTGCCGTGTTAACGCTGACGTCACGGCGTCCACCGGGACGAAGAGCCGCGTACATTCCGAGCATCAATCCGAAAAAGATTCCCACCAGACTCGCCGCAGCTCCAAGACGCAAGGTATTTGCTAGTGCATCTTTCAGTTGCGGCCACACTTCTCGGGAACCCTTGATGCTTCGCGGCCAGTCCAGCGTCACAAAGTTCACTAGCCACCTGAAATAGCCCTGCACGTAATTGGGATCCAACCCGTTTTTATCGATGTACTGCTGAATTTTTGCGGGAGTCGCACGCGGATTAATGCGTTTGTAGCTCTCCACCGGATTCGTACCAATACGCAGCGCGATGTATACCAAAAAGGTAACCAAAAACAGAGTGGGAATAGCCCATGCCAGTCGACGGATCACGAAACGAAGCACACGACAAACTTATCTCACCAACACGCAAAACTTGCATCGCATTTTCATCAGAGGTGCTCGTGGTGCCATCGTTCGGATAAAACAAGCTCTACAAAGCAACGACGCGCGAGCCCTGCCCGAAGGCAAGACCCGCGCGTCGCGCGAGTGTCGTTCAGAGAACGACGTCTTAAATTACTTCAGGGTGACTGTTGGTTCGCCCGTCAGCAAGTTGGTAACGACGTATGCACCGTCATTGGTGGTGGCAAACGCACCAGGCATGACCTGGTTGATCGTTGTCCATACCATCCACGACGAGTTCGCACACTCGGTAACTGGGTTCAAGCACTCTGGCCACTGCTCGGCACCGATGACAACTTTGCCATCACCGTCGAGGTCAGTCCACAAGTGGTTGTTGACGAACGAGGTGTAATTGCGGAGCTCGGCATCCACCGGTCCACCCACCTTGTCCGTGCGCCAGAAACCCGACTTCGGGAACTGCATCAATGGCAGCATCACGTGGTCGGCGGCCATGAGCTTCAACGCGCTCTTGATCATCTCGGCGCGCTTGGCTGCATCTGGCTCGTAGTCGGCATTGTGGAGCAAGTCGGAAGCTTCCGCATTGCACCAACCTTGTGAGTTCTGACCAACGTTGTTGTTCGCGGCGGTCGGAATGAGGTCACAAGTGAACGACGAGGTGAGGTAACCCGGGTCCGGCGGAGCGGTCGAGATGTACATCGCCATGTCGTAGTCAAGGGCTGGGAGACGCTGCTGGAAGTAACAGGCTGCGTCGCAGTTGTCTGCGCGCACTTTGAAGCCGGCTGCGGTGAGCAGTGGAATCAAATAGGCCTGAGTGTTCTCGCGGCGAGTGTTGCCCGTGTTGATGATCCAACGCACGTCTGGTGCTTCGCCCGTTGCTGGGTCGATCCAGAAGCCGTCGGCACCCTTGGTCCAACCATTATCGGTCAGCAAGGCTTCGGCAGCAGCTGGGTCGTACGAGCCGGCGAACTCATCGCCGTTGCAGTACGGGCCAGGGACGATCGGTCCACACTGCAGCGGCGCGTCGCCACCAAGTGGAACGTAGATCTGCTGGAAGAGTGCATCTCGGTCAATTGACTTGGAGAATGCTTCACGGAAGATGGGGTTTGCGAATGGTCCACACTTCTGTTGGAAGTAGAAGCCTTCGTAGTCACCGCCAAGTTCCTTTTTCAGCGTGATGTTGGCATCGGAGAACGACTCTTCGATTCCGCCGAAATACTGCGGATACACGAAGTCGACTTCGCCGGCTTTCAAGGCTGCTGCCTCGGTGTCGCTGTCTGCCAGCGGCACCATGACGAGTTCCTTGGTCACGGCCTTGTCATCGCCCCAATACTTATCGTTAGGAACGTAAATCACCTGGCTTGGGCTCCATGACTTCATCTTCCACGGGCGACCCGAGAAGGAAAGGAAGTCGGCGAAGTCCGCCGAGATGTCTGATGTGTTCTCCACCGATGCAGCCTTGATGAGACCACCGAAGAGACCCTTGTAGGGGCCGTACACCGACTTGAATTCAACGACAACTTGCTTGTCGCTCGAACCTGCTTCGACCGAATCAATCTGGTCGTAGCCCACCGTTGAGATGGAGCCTGGTGTGTTCAATGCGGCTTCCCATGTTGCTTTGAAGTCGGCAGCGGTGATGGCCGAGCCATCTTCCCAAACGGCTTCTGGAGCAATGTCATAGGTCACCGTCATGCCAGCAGAGGCTGGGGCAGTGAACGCGTAGTCGTAGGTGACGTCGGCGCACTCAGCAAGTGTTGGATACGCCACAGCTTCTGCTACGGGCTCTTCTACTGCTGCTTCGTCGGCATCATCGCCACCGCACGCTGACACGATCAATGCGACCGCGAACAGCGACGCGGCGAAACGAATCGCCTTGTTGCTTTTCTTCATGAATTCGACCTCCCCGTCGAATAGGTGGGGCGTCACTCCCAGTTGTTGACGTATCGAACTCTACTCGCTGCTTGTGACATTGTTCGCACCACAGGGCTTTCCCCATCTGGTGAGGCGTCTCAGCCGCTGTGGTGGCGGAACTGCACAATGCGAGCAAACTCGGTGGGGTCGAGACTGGCCCCACCCACCAGAACGCCATCAACGTCAGGCAGACGCATGATGTCGGCAATCGTGCCCGCTTTAACGCTGCCCCCGTATTGAATGCGGATTGCCTCGGCAGCAGGTCGCGAGATCAGGGTTGCCACTTCTTCGCGAATGGCCGCGGCAACTTCTTGGGCCTGATCGGGCGAAGCATTCTTGCCGGTCCCAATTGCCCAAATTGGCTCATAGGCAACCACCATCGACTTCACTTGATCGCTCGAGCGTTTATCGAGCCCCGCACGCACCTGACGCTTCACTTTGTCAAGGGTGAGACCGGATTCGTGTTCGGCCAACGTCTCGCCAACGCAAAGAATCGGGAACAGTCCATGCTTGAGCACGCCCGCCACCTTTTGAGCAACGAACTCGTCAGTCTCGCCGAACATCTCCCGCCGCTCACTGTGGCCGACGATGACGTACTGCACACCAAGTTTGGCCAAGAACAGTGGCGAGACTTCTCCGGTGAAAGCGCCCTTGTCGTCAGAGTGACAATTTTGAGCACCCAACTTGAAGCGGAGTTGGTCAGCATCGATCAACGTCTGCAAACTACGTAGGTCGGTGAACGGTGGATGCACGCTGACTTCGACTTCGTCAAAATCTTGTTTCTGCAACAGGTAAGCCAACTTCTGAATGAACTGAATTGCTTCGAAGTGATTATGGTTCATCTTCCAATTGCCACTAATCAACGGAACGCGGTTCGTGCCTGACGATTTAGGCGACATGGTGGGCGATGCGCTACTCAATGTGGTGCCTCACGTAGCGCATGCAAGCCAGGAAGATCACCGAACTCCAAGTACTCGAGTGATGCTCCCCCACCCGTGGAAACATGATTCACTTCATCTGCAAGCCCGAACTCGGCCATCGCTGCCGCCGAGTCGCCGCCGCCCACCACGGTGAATGCTTTACTGTCGGCCATTGCCTGAGCAACAGTACGGGTTCCTTTGGCGAAACGTGCGTCTTCAAACACACCCATCGGACCATTCCACAACACGGTGCGGGCATCCATGATGACATCAGTAAACGCTGCCGCGGTGCCAGGCCCAATGTCCATGCCCTTGGCACCTGCGGGAAGCCGTCGCCCAAAAGTGGCGTACACCCCGTCGGCGTCAAGCCCGATGATGTCTTCGGGCAGCAAAATCGTTGGATGCTTAGCGAGCAATGCTGCACAGTGATCCACTTGGTCGCGCTCGCATAATGAATCGCCGATGGCGTGGCCTTGTGCAGCGAGAAACGTAAAGCACATTCCACCACCAATCAGTAACTGGTCCACCATGCCGACCAGAGTTTCGATCACGCCCAGCTTGTCGCTAACTTTGGCACCACCGAGCACCGCAACGAACGGTCGCTTGGGGCTATTGCGCAAACCGCTGAGCACCGAGACCTCGTGTTCGATCAATCGACCTGCTGCTGAACGAAGCGTGCGCGGTGGGCCAACAATTGAGCCGTGGGCGCGATGGGCAGCACCGAACGCGTCATTGACGTACAAATCCACGCCCTGCACGAGGTGCTCGACAAATTCAGCACCGTTGCCCTCTTCGCCTGGCGAAAACCGTAAATTTTCTAGGAGCTCAACCCCGGGAGCTAATTCAGCGAGCCGGGCTCGCACTGGCGCCATGGAATACTTGGGGTTCGCTGTTCCTTTAGGGCGACCGAGATGACTTGCACACACGACGCGTGCGCCTCGTTCAGTGAGCCAATGAATTGTTGGCAAGGCGGCACGAATACGAAAGTCATCGGTGATGGTTCGCGCATCGTCGGGCCCCACCATCGGCACGTTGAAGTCGGTGCGCACCAGAACTGTCTTACCGCGCACCTCACCGAGGTCTTCTAAGACGGGAAGTTTCACGTCGGATTTCAGGACAGCGAGCGGCCGATATGCACGGACAAGTCAGCGAGGCGACTGCTGTATCCCCACTCGTTGTCGTACCAACCGAACACCTTCACCATGGACCCACCGTCGCCCGAAGCCATGCTCATCGTGAGGTCGGCATCAAAGACGCAACTGTGCGGGTTACCCACCACGTCGCTCGACACGATCGGGTCTGTGCAATATTCCAGCACACCGCGCAGCGGGCCGTTGGCCGCCGCTGCGAACGCGGCTTTAATTTCTTCGACTGACGCCTGCGACTTGAGGTTGGCAACAAAATCGGTAATCGATCCTGTTGGCAACGGCACCCGCAACGAAGTTCCGTCGAGTTTGCCTTTCATCGACTCCATCACCAGGCTGGTTGCCCGAGCGGCACCTGTTGAGGTGGGTGTGATGTTGATCGCTGCTCCACGGGCGCGTCGCAGATCTTTGTGTGGCCCATCAACCAACATTTGGTCGCCGGTATACGCGTGCACGGTTGTCATCATTCCGTTGATGACTCCAAACGCGTCATCCAACACTTTGACCAGCGGCACGAAGCAGTTGGTGGTGCAACTGGCGTTGGACACCACTTGATGCTTCGCTGCATCAAAGTCGGTGTGGTTGACGCCATAAACAAATGTGGCATCAGCGCCGGTGGCGGGCGCGGAGATGATGACCACTCGCGCGCCTGCCGCAAGGTGTGCCGCAGCCTTGTCGCGCTCAGTGAAAAAGCCAGTCGACTCGACCACCACGTCAACACCCAGTTGCTTCCACGGCAACTTGGCTGGGTCTCGTTCAGAAAGCACCTGCAACTTCTTGCCATTGATCACGATGCCGTCATCGGTCGATGTCACCGTGTCGGCAAGCACACCCATCACCGAGTCGTACTTCAACAGGTGAGCCATCGTCTTTTTGTCGCCCAAGTCGTTGACAGCGACGATGTCGATATCGGCCCCGTTTTTTTGCACCGCCCGCCAAAAGCTGCGCCCAATACGACCAAAACCGTTGATGCCTACACGTACTGTCATGGCTGAGAGCCTAGTTTTTTTCGATGTCGCGATGCGCCACGCGGGCTTCGACACCGCGATTCGCCAGTCGCAGGCTCAATGCCTCGGCAATCGCCACCGAACGGTGCTGCCCACCCGTGCAACCCACCGCGATAGTCAAATAGCTCTTGCCCTCGTTGCGGTAAGCCGGAATGAGCGACTCGAACAAGCCCTCCACTCGATTCAGAAAATCTTGGGTTGCGGCTTGGTCAAGCACAAATCGACGCACCGCTTCGTCGCGGCCGGTGAGCGGACGTAGGGCTTCGTCGTAATACGGATTCGGAATGAACCGCACGTCGAACATCGTGTCGACATCTAGCGGGATGCCGTGCTTGAAGCCGAACGAAACGACTGACACCTGCAAGGTGTCGGGCAGATCATCAAAAGAGAACAACTCGGTGAGTTGCGTCTTGAACTGACCCAACTGCAATGCCGTTGTATCAATCACCTTGTCGGCCATCTCACGTACCGGCTCGAGCAGGTCGCGCTCGTGCTCAATGGCTTCTGACACCGTTCCGGTTTCAGTGCGCAACGGGTGTTTCCGTCGCGACTCGGTGTAGCGCTTGACAAGCGACTGGGTCGACGCTTCCAAAAACAACACCCGCACGTCATGCCCGGCAGCGCGCAAATGAGGCACCGATTTGACAGCATCCGTTTGTTGCGATGCAACACCAATGACCAGAGCGAGACGCGATGGTTGATCTACTGACACCCCGGCAAGTTCAACGAATTTGTCGACCAATTCCACGGGCATGTTGTCGACGACAAACCAGCCGAGATCTTCCAAGGCGTCAGCAGCCTGCGAGCGTCCAGCACCGGACAGCCCGGTGATAAGCAGTATCTCTGCCACGTGCCGAGACTACTGAGCGCCGTTGAAGCGTTCATACACAGCATCTGCCACTGCACCGGGCAGCCAGGTGAGTTCATGCAGTGCCTCACGTGAGGCCTGCTTGACTCCGGCGATTCCCCCGAAATGTTTCACCAAGCGTTCTTTGCGCGCGGCACCCAAGCCGCGTACCCCATCCAGCTCGCTGGCTCGCATCCGCTTGGAGCGTTGCTGGCGATGAAATGTGTTGGCAAATCGGTGGGCCTCATCACGCACCACCTGCAACATGTAGAGCGCCTGACTACCCCGCGGAATACGCACGGGGTCGCTTTGGTCGGGCAAGAAGACCTCTTCGAACCGCTTGGCAAGTGCAGCAACATTGATTTCGTCCTCTAGGTCGAGTTCTCGCACCACTTCAATTGCCACATTGAGTTGCCCCTTGCCACCATCAACAAGCAATAGCTGCGGTGGATACGCAAACCGCCCGGGCCGATCACTGCGTTCGCTTGCTGGTGCATCCCGTTCGGCCACGTATGCCGAGAGCCGCCTGGTGAGCACTTCGCGCATGGCCGCGTAGTCGTCGTTGCCCTCAACTTGTTTCACGTTGAACTTGCGGTACTCGCGCTTTTGCGGAATGCCGTCTTCGAGTACGACCATCGAGCCGACATAGTCGGTGCCATGGAGGTGAGCCATGTCGAAACATTCGATCCGCAGCGGCG
This sequence comes from Ilumatobacteraceae bacterium, assembly GCA_040401815.1. Lineage (GTDB taxonomy): Bacteria > Actinomycetota > Acidimicrobiia > Acidimicrobiales > Ilumatobacteraceae > F1-60-MAGs027. The sequence continues at coordinate 11,631 of JBBANT010000027.1, forward strand.
CCTGCGACAAAGACAGATGATCTTGCAATTCGGAAATCGCCCGACTGCGGGCGTTGTGGTCGCTGGCGCGGCGCATTTTGTGGCGCACGAGAGCGTCAGTCGCATTTTTCAACACCGTTGCCATCAATTCGCGGCGATCACCACGCTGGGGTACTCGAATCTCCACTTGTGATCCACGACTAGCCCCCAACATGGTTTGGCAAGCAACAAGGTCTTCTGGTTCGCACGAGACCATGACTTCTTTTGGCCAACCCAAGGCTGGTTCGTCGGCGTAGAGATCGACGATCACTCGACGCATCAACTGTGCGGCTGTCAAATCTTCAGACTTATCCACGACATAGCCGTTGTTGCCCAGCACCCGACCTTTGCGCACATAGAACACGTGAACGCTGGCCTCGAGTTCAGCGTCACTGAGGGCGACCACATCAAAATCTTCGCCCCGCTCACCCACCATGAGTTGCCGCTCGAGAGCGCGATCTATGGCGCCGAGACGATCGCGCAGACGGGCGGCATCTTCGAACGCTTGATTCTTGGCAGCGGCTTCCATCGCTGAGCCAAGTTCGGCTCGTACGGCGTCCGTGTCGCCACCCAAAAACCGCACCAGGCCCTGCACATGACCGTCGTAGGTCTCGCGTTGCACCTCGTTCACGCATGGGCCTGAACATTTCTCGATATGGAACAGCAAACATGGTCGCCCGAGGCGTTCGTGCTGATGGAACTTCACCGGCGAACAGGTGCGCACAGGAAACGTTCGCAACAGTGCATCGAGCGTGTCGCGAATTGCCCAGGCGTGGGCATAGGGCCCGAAATACTTGGTGCCTTTTCGCTTGCGCCCGCGCATCACCACTGCCCGCGGCCACTCTTCATCCAAAGTGACGGCCAGAAACGGATAACTCTTGTCATCTCGCAGGCGCACGTTGAACCTTGGGCGGTGTTGCTTGATGAGGTTGTACTCCAACATCAACGCTGCAACTTCGCTGTCTACCTCGATCCACACCACTTCAGTCGCAGCATTGACCATCGCTGCAGTACGTGTGTGCAGTAATGCGGGGTCAACGAAGTAGCTCGCCACTCGCGAACGTAGATTCGCAGCTTTGCCAACATAGATGATGCGTCCAAGCTGGTCCTTGAATTGATACGAGCCAGGACCAGTCGGTAGCTCCGACATCTCGGGGCGCAGCATATTTACCCGCGCAAAACGTCGGCTAAGAAACGCGCGGTGTGACTTCCCTTCACGCGGGCCACTTGTTCTGGCGTACCCTCAGCAACTATTTGGCCGCCGCCGTCTCCGCCCTCGGGCCCAAGATCAATCAACCAGTCCGCAGTCTTGATGACATCCAAGTTGTGTTCAATCACCAGCACCGTATTGCCCTGATCCACCAAACGAGCCAACACGATGAGCAGACGACGAACGTCTTCAAAGTGCAACCCGGTGGTCGGCTCATCCAAGAGATAAATGGTGTGGCCCGTGCTGCGCCGCGCCAACTCGCTGGCCAACTTTACGCGCTGGGCTTCGCCACCCGACAGTGTTGGCGCCGATTGCCCGAGCCGTACATAGCCCAACCCCACATCCATGAGTGTTTGCAGATGGCGTGCGATGCGCGGTTGGTTGGCAAAAAACTCAACAGCTTCGCTAATGGGCATGTGCAACACTTCGGCCACGTTCTTGCCTTTGAAGCGAATCTCCAATGTGTCGCGGTTGTAGCGCGCACCCTTGCACACTTCGCACGGCACATACACATCGGGCAGAAACTGCATCTCGATGCGAATCGTGCCATCGCCCGAGCACGCTTCACAGCGTCCGCCGGGCACGTTGAACGAGAACCTTCCCGGTTGGTAACCGCGCACCTTGGCGTCGGGTGAATTGGCAAACAGTTTGCGAATGTCATCGAACACGCCCGTGTATGTGGCGGGGTTGGATCTTGGGGTGCGCCCGATTGGCGACTGATCCATATCGATGACCTTGTCCAACTTTTCTATACCGGTCACGCTCTTGTGGCGTCCCGGTGAATCTTTGGTCTTGTAAATCTTTTGCATCAGGGCTGGCAACAAAATGTCACGCACCAGCGTGCTCTTGCCGCTACCCGAAACACCCGTGACGGCAATGAAACACCCAAGTGGGATTCGCACATCGATCTGTTTCAGATTGTGCTCGCGCGCGCCCTTCACGACCAACGCGTCGGCGCCAATCGTGCGGCGCTTCTTGGGCACTTCGATCGACCGCTTGCCCGAGAGATACGCCCCGGTCACCGACGCCGACACCTTTTCGATGCCTTTGACGACTCCGCTATACACCACGGCACCGCCATGTTCGCCAGCACCAGGCCCGATATCTACGATCCAATCGCTGGCCCGAATGGTGTCTTCGTCGTGCTCGACGACGAGCACGGTGTTGCCCAAGTCGCGCAGTCGGTGCAACGTATCAATCAGTCGATGATTATCGCGTTGGTGCAAACCGATCGACGGCTCGTCCAACACATACAACGTGCCCACGAGCCCAGAGCCAATCTGGCTTGCCAGACGAATGCGTTGGGCCTCACCACCGGCCAGAGTGCCAGCCGAACGTGACAGGGTCAGATAGTTGAGACC
>JBBANT010000028.1:0-11216 GCA_040401815.1 Ilumatobacteraceae bacterium
CATGACGCTCACGAAGTTTGTCGAATGTGGATTCATTGAGGACGGGGTTGGACATATCCCTCATAGTAAGGAATGGGGGCTGCAAAAACACACCTGAATTTTGTCGAGTTGGTCACCACACGGGCTTGACTCCCACCGACAAAGATTCCCTCAAATCGGGGTTGTGGATTTGGAGGTGGTCGGTATCGTTGAGCGCGTTCGCGCCCCCACCAGGGCGCGATTGTCATATTCGGTTCTAGAACATTTGTGGGGGCACAACATGGCCAAAGATCGCATCGATCGAGACGACGAAGACCTCGTACGTCTCTATCTCACCGACATTGGCCAATACGTTCTGCTCACCAAAGACGACGAAGTACGTCTCGCAAAAGAAATCGAAGAAGGCAAGGCTGCCGAGAAACAACTCGAGAAGTCAACCCGCATGAGCGCACCCCGCAAACGTGAACTTCGCAAAATCCAACGCCTCGGTACGCGCGCTGAACGTCAATTCGTGCAATCCAACCTGCGTCTCGTGGTATCCATCGCCAAGAAGTACCAAGCATCTGGTTTACCGTTGCTTGACCTCATCCAAGAAGGCAACCTCGGCCTCATGCACGCCGTAGAAAAGTTCGACTGGCGTAAAGGTTTCAAATTCTCCACCTATGCCACCTGGTGGATTCGCCAAGCAATCACCCGCGGCATCGCCAACACCGGCCGCACCATCCGCCTACCAGTCCACGCCGGCGACACTTTGGCACGTTTGCAAAAGGCTCGCTCGCGCCTCGAGCTCAAATTTGGTCGACCTGCGACTCTGGCCGAACTTTCCGCCGAAGTCGACATGCCCGAAGACAAAGTCACCGAGGCTCTTCGCTTTGCGAATGAACCACTGTCGTTGAGCGAACCACTGCGCGAAGACGGCGATGCCGAACTAGGCGATGTGGTCGAAGACCGCTCCGTGGAGTCGCCGTTTGAAGTGGCTGCCACCGCGATGTTGCCCGACGAGATTCATCGTCTGCTTGCCCCACTCGACCCGCGCGAACGCGAAATTCTGGCGTTGCGTTTTGGTCTCGACCGTGGAGAGCCACGCACGCTGGAAGAAGTTGGCGAGGCATTCAACTTGACTCGTGAACGCATCCGCCAGATCGAGGCTCGCGCAATGAGCAAACTGCGCCACCCATCAAGCGACACTGGCGCCCGCGACCTGCTCTCGGTATAGCTCGAGGCCGCCGTGCTGTGCGCGGTCGGTGATCTGATCGAAGACGTCGTCGTGCAGTTGCACGATGGCATTCGACGCGACAGTGATACACCAGCGACCATCGTTCGACGTCGCGGTGGCAGTGCTGCCAACGTTGCCTACTTCGCAGCCAAACTGAGCGGACGTGCACGCTTCATCGGTTGTGTTGGTGTCGACCCACTCGGTGATTCACTCATTGCCCAACTTGAACAACACCATGTTGAGGTCTGCGGCGAACGGCGGGGTCGAACCGGCTCGATCGTGGTCGTCGCAACTTCGGATGGCGAACGCACCATGCTGACCGACCGTGGCAATGCCACGGAATTGTCTACCCACGACAACGAATGGTTGGCTGATGTGACCACCCTGCACGTTCCGATGTATTCGTTCTCCCATGAACCCATCAGCACCGCTACTCGCAATCTGGTGCTTGCTGCACGACAACGAAACATTCGGGTGTCGGTGGACGCCTCATCAGTAACGGTGATTGAACAACTCGGTACATCGCACGTACAGCATTTGCTTTCGTCATTGCAGCCCGACATATTGTTTTGCACTCGCAGTGAAGCTGCAGCGATCGGCGTGACACAACACGAGCTTCTTGGCGCTGCAACCGTGGTGGTAAAAGATGGCCCACGACCAGTGCAGGTTTTCGGCAACGACGGCACGGCGTCTGAGTTTGATGTCGCGGCTGTCGACACCGTCGTAGACGGCACCGGTGCCGGTGACGCCTTTGCAGCCGGATATCTCTTGGCTTTGGCCCGCCAAGCCACCCTCGGCGAGTGCGTTGCGCAAGCCCAAGCCGTTGCTGCTCGGGTTGTGGGCCGTGCAGGTGCCACGCTGGAGGATGAATGATTGACGTTCAGCTCTCACCCGAAGTTGCCGCCGCGCTCGCCGACCAGCGGGCCATTGTGGCGTTGGAGTCAACGATCTTTTCCCACCTCGGGCTGCCCTCGCCTGCCAACCGTGAAGCCCTCACACGATGCTTGGCCGCCGTGCGCGCGGTGGGTGCGGTGCCCGCCGTTACTGCGGTGCTCGACGGTGTGGCACGGGTGGGGTTGAGCGACACAGAACACGAACGCATCCTCGGGCCGGCCCGCAAGGTTGCCGAACGTGACTTACCAGTGGCAATTGGTGAGCGATGGGGTTTTGGTGCAACGACGGTGTCGGCGTCGTTGGCATTGGCGGCACAAGTGGGCATCAGAGTGTTTGCCACGGGTGGAATCGGCGGAGTGCACCGTGGCGCTGAACTGCATGCCGACATCAGCGCCGACCTCGGAGCCCTTGCACGTCACCCGGTGGTCACGGTGTCGGCGGGTGCTAAGTCATTTCTAGATCTGCCACGCACGCTCGAGACGCTCGAAACCTTGGGAGTCACGGTTGTTGGATACCGATGCAATGAGTTTCCGGCGTTCACCGTGGTTTCGAGTGGGCTCGTGCTCCAACATCGAATCGACGACGTCGACATGTTGGCACGTGTTGCCACTAGTCGGCTCAGCCTCGGCGGTGGAATGTTGGTGTGCACGCCGGTTCCCGCCAGTCATGCAGTTGACGCAACGATCATGAATGCCGCAATTGACCGTGCCCTGGCAGCAGCACACCAACGCGGAATCACCGGACCAGCCGTTACGCCGATTGTTTTGGCTGAGATCGCAGCAGATACCTCTGGTGAGGCCGTACGTGCCAACCTTGCGCTCGCTGAAAACAACGCCCACGTTGCGGGCATGCTGGCAACGAGCCTTGTAGCGCTACGTAGCTAACCAAATAACTTTCCTGTTTCGCAGGCGACGTCACACATCTTTGCGGGTGAGTTTCCACACCCGAAAGGGCGAATGTGATGTACGCATGTTGGTCAATCAAAGGCGGAAGTGGCACCACCGTGTTTGCATCGGCACTCGCTCTGCTGCTTGCCGAGCATCATGGTGAAGCAACGGTCATCGATATGGGCGGTGACGTGCCATCCGTGCTGGGCATGGCCGAGCCAGCAGGCACCGGCATCCGCGATTGGTTATCTAGCACCGATCGAGAACCGCAGGGTTTGGTCGACCTGCGAGTTGCCGCAACATCACGACTCCACGTGATTCCTGCTGGCTCGGCAAGTTCTTTTGACAACAGCGCACTCGAGGACCTGGTGCAATCAGTGACCAACCAGCAAGTGGTCGTCGACTTCGGATCACTGCAGCCACCAGACAGTGTGCGACGTGCTGCTCGCGCCGACTGGCTCGTCGTGCGACCGTGCTATCTCGCCCTGCGCCGCGCCGCGCGGCTCACCCACCGCCCCACCGGCATCGTGTTACTCAAAGAACAAGGCCGTGCCCTCACCACTCGAGACGTTCAATCTGTGGTTGGTGCACCAGTCGTTGCCGAAATCACCGTTGCCGATGGCATCGCACGCAGTGTTGACGCGGGGCTACTCGCCACACGACTTCCCACACAACTCACCGAAGAACTTCGGGTGTTGCTGTGAACGTTGTTCCGCTCAGACCACTTGTCAGCACGGTCAACCCTGTTAACACAGTCAATACAGTCGAGCGTGGTGCTGCATCACGCAGTAGCGACTGGTGGCGAACCTCGTCGCTGGCACGGTGGTTTGCAGATCCACTCGTGCGCGAAATCATGATCAATGCCGGACGCGAAATCTGGATCGAGCGTGAAGGTGGTGTCGAGCACGTCGGCACGTTGCCACAGGGCGAACTTTCACGAATCATCGAGCGCATCTTGTTGCCGATTGGTCGGCGTGTTGACCAGGCTTCTCCAGTGGTGGACGCCCGACTGCCCGATGGCTCACGGGTGTGCATCGTGATTCCACCCGTTGCCGTCGACGGGCCGTGTCTGTGCATCCGACGCTTCCATGTGCGCGATCTGCCGTTGACTGCGTTCGGTGGCGAAGAGGTCGCCGAGTTGCTGCACGACATCGTGTCACAGCGCTGCAATGTGGTGGTTGCCGGTGCTGCATCAAGTGGCAAAACCACACTGCTCAATGCATTGTGTGGTTGCGTCACACCCGGCGAACGCATCATCACCGTCGAAGACATCGCCGAACTGCGACTCCAAACCGAGCACGTGCTGCGTTTTGAAGCGCGTCCCGCAACCTACGACGGCACCTTGGAAGTCGGGCTTTCAACATTGCTGCGCAGCGCATTGCGGATGCGACCCGATCGCTTCGTGCTTGGGGAGGTGCGCGGCAACGAGGCACTCGACATGTTGACCGCGATGAATACCGGCCACCACGGTTCGCTGGCCACTTGCCATGCCAACTCACCCGACGACGCTCTACGCCGGATCGAGTCGATGGTGTTGCAGGCTGCACCGCAATGGCCGCTGCTCGCCGTGCGCGAGCACCTGCAGGCTGCTGTTGACATCATCGTGCACGTCGAGCGCTCGCCGAACGGCCATCGACGGGTCAGCGAAATCACCGAAGTGTCGATGCGACCAGATGTATTGGGCACCAAAACACTCTGGAGTCAAGGCGCCGCAACCGCCCGACTTTCACGCGGGCGCGGCTGACCGCCATGTTGTTCGTGGTGGTTGGGGTATGTGCCTGGACCACCACGAGCGTGGTCTTGGCTCGACATGTGATCGAGCCCTACTTTTTTCGGCGGCTAGTAAGACGACGCTTGACCCCACGTCGGGCAGCCCGGCAACGGCCACTATTGCGTGCCCGTCGCCGCGCAGCTCAACCTCTACCAAGTGAACGTCACGCCAATGCACTCGATGCCATCGGGCGTGAACTACGACTTGGCTCTTCGCTTCATGCCGCTGTCATCGCTGTGGTTGAGCGTCAGCACATTACCGAATGGCAGTGGTTGTCTGATGCGAGTCGAGAAGGACACATGTTGGGTGCCGTCATCCGACTCAACGATTCGCTGAATGATGCGACCCCGGATGCTGCGCCCAACTTGGCACTGCGCGCAATCGCCGTGGCCAGCGAAGGGGGCGACGCCGTGCATGCCGTTGAGGCTGCTGCCCGCACACTGCGAGTAACTGCAACAATCACAGGCGAATCGCGAACTGCAGTTGCACACACGAAGGCATCCATCAACGTGCTGACCTGGGTGCCACTAGTGCTCGCCACGTGGCTGATTGCCCGCGATGAACGGGCTCGCGCATTTTTTGTTTCGACTGCCGGCTTTGCGTGTCTACTTATCGGGGTTGTGCTGCACTGGGTGGGGCGCCGTTGGGTACAACGTTTGGCCGTGAGTGCAGCGCGGGTCGACTCTGATGTGCCCGACTTTGTCGATGTGGTATCGGTGTATCTGCGCTCAGGGCAGCCCCCAGCCCTGGCATTTCTGCATGCGAGCGACACCGCACCCGGCACGGTTGGCGTTGCAGCCCGAGAAGTTGCCGAGCGCGTTCACAATGGCGAGCGCTTTGTGGATGTGCTCACCTCGTCGCGTAGTGAGTTTGGGCTACATGCACAACCCATGATTGACGCACTCATTGACACCGAACGTGACGGCTTGGCACCCCGTGAACTTTTTGATCGACTCGCCACTGACGCCCACGCACAACGGCGGCGTGATGCCGACATGCGGATTCGTGTACTACCCGTTCGTCTCACGCTGCCCCTCGTCGGATGCATTTTGCCGGCATATGTTCTGCTTGCCGTTATACCGCTGCTCGCCAGTCAACTGTCGTCGGTCAATCTCGACCTGCCATAACTACCCGAAGGAACCACGATGTTTTTCCACCGCGCAAAGTCAACTACTACAACCGCGCCGCGCCCACCGCGCAGCGACCCTGGTCAGGCCACCACCGAATATGCACTCGTGCTGATTGGTGCTGCGGTGATTGCCCTCTTGGTCGTGGCGTGGGCCACCGATGGCGGTGGCGCTGGTCGCATCGGCGAATTATTTGAAAGTGTGCTGTCGAATGTGCTCAGTCGTGCCGAAACCACCGACGAATGATCGAGGCCAAGCAACGGTTGAGTTTGCTCTCCTGCTCCCGTTGTTTGTGTTGCTCATCCATGCCATCTTTGATGCCACAGCAATCGTGCGCGACCAACTGTTAGTTGACCTCCTGGCCCGTGACGCAGCACGACACGCCAGCCAAGCCGACAGCCGCGATGCAGCACGACAACGCGTGACTGAGGTCGTCGTGGCTGCAGGTCGCAGCGACACACGATGGAACATTGAATTCGGTGAGGAAACTCTCACTGTGCAAATAACTCTCATACCCCGTGCTTCACTGACTGCAGCCTCACTGCGATGGCTGGGTGCATCTAATGGCGTCATCGGAACTGCGACCTTCGCTACCGAATACGACATCGACGAAGGGTAGCGTCGGCGCAATGGCGCAAACCGAAACCATTTGGGTGTTCGGCGACCAACTCAACCGCGCAATTGGTGCGATGGCGACTGCGAATCCCAAGACTCATCGCATTCTGCTCATCACAGCCAAAGACAAGATCGATTCGCGCGCCTGGCACCCAGCGCGGGTCACGCTGTACACCCGCGCAATCGAGGCATTCGCCGAGGAACTCCGCGACGCAGGGTTCCAAGTTGACCACCAACATGCCGCGTCAATGCGCGCAGCCGTCCATGCCCACCGAGCCACTCATTCACCAACGCTCATCACCGTCACCGAACCGAACTCGTTCACCGCACGGCAACTTGTTAAAGAACTCGACTGCAACGTCGTGCGCAGCAATCAATTCTTGACGCACCCCGACGAGTTTGCGGCATGGGCCGATACCCGCAAGAGCTTCAAGATGGAAGACTTTTATCGCTGGCAGCGTCGTCGCCTCGACTATCTCATGGATGATGACGAACCCACCGGCGGTGAGTGGAACTACGACGAGCAGAACCGTGAGCGCCCACCCAAAGATGGGCACGACCGTTGGCCGGCCCCCGTAGACGTGTGGGCCACTACGCGTGCCGGTGCGCTTGAGCGTCTGGATTTTTTCATCAAGCGCGTGCTGCCGATGTTTGGACCGCACGAAGATGCGATGCTCGCCGACAACTGGCATTTGGCGCACTCCGTGCTCTCGCCATATCTCAATCTGGGCCTGTTGTTACCTGGTGAAGTCTGCGACCGAGTCGAAAAAGAGTTTCGCGCCGGTCGTGTGCCGATCAATTCGGCTGAAGGCTTCATTCGCCAGATCATCGGTTGGCGTGAATATGTCTGGAATTTGTACTGGCGTTGGATGCCCGAATACGCAACACTCAACGCCTTCGACGCACAACTTGATCTGCCACCACTCTTCACCGGGGCGGCCCCAACGAAAATGCGCTGCGTGTCGGGCATCCTCAGCGACATCGAGGCGCGCGGCTGGGTGCATCACATCCCACGACTCATGGTGCTCGGCAACCTTGCACTCATTGCTGGCATCAACCCGCAGCAGTTCACTCGTTGGATGTGGGAGTCGTTCGTCGACTCAGCAGAGTGGGTAATGGTGCCCAATGTGATCGGCATGTCGCTGTTTGCTGATGGCGGAAAGATGGCGACCAAGCCATACGCCGCTGGTGGTGCGTATATCGATCGCATGAGCAACTACTGCAAGGGCTGTGCATATGACCGCACCAAGCGGGTTGGTGACGACGCATGCCCATTCACCACGTTGTATTGGGACTTCATGTTGCGACATGCTGACCGATTCGTGAAAAATCCACGAATGTCGACTCAGATTCGAGCCGCACAGAAGCTCAGCGACGGTGACCAAGTTCGCCAGCGCGCCGAAGAAGTGCTGGTTCGCCTACAGAGCGGCACGCTCTAGCCGCCGCGCCACCTGCATTATCTTGCGTCGCGTTCAGCGCGCGCTTGTTCTTCCTCTAGAGCAGCCTGTTCTTCCACCAGCCGGCCCATGCTCTCGAGTCGAGCCGCGTCAAGTGAGCCCGTGCCGATTGCCTCTTGCACCGCACATGCCGGCTCGGTGCCGTGTTTGCAATCACGAAACTTGCATCGTTCAGCCAACGTAAAGATGTCCTGAAATGCCCGTTCAATGCCACGCCCGCTCGTCCACAAACCCACGGCGCGAACACCCGGCGTGTCAATCAACCAGCCAGCAGTAGGTAGGGCAACCAAATCCACAGCCGTCGTGGTGTGGCGACCCTTATTGTCGCCCTCACGGGTGGCCCCAGTTTGCTGAGACTCGGTGCCAGTCAATGCATTGACCAAGGTCGACTTACCAACACCGCTCGCACCGAGCACAGCAATGGTTGCGCCATTGCGTGTGTAATCGCGCAGTTCAGCCAAGCCATCGCCCGTCACGCTGCTCACCACATGTACGCGCACGCCAAGCGATGTGGCCACCATAATTGCTTGAGCTTCGCTGATTGCCGATGCCGAAGCGGCATCACTCTTGGTTAACACCACCACTGGTTGTGCACCAGAGTCAAACGCCAACACCAGTTCGCGCTCAAGGCGACGTTCGTTTGGCGCAGTATCTAGGCCGTGTACAAGGAAGACAAAATTGATATTGGCAGCCAAGGTTTGGGCCTCGTTTCGTGTGCCATCTGACGATGCGCGACGCACCAATCGCGACTGGCGCGGTAGCACCTTTACGATGCGCTCAAGATCAGGCGTCACCAAAATCCAGTCACCTACCGCGACGTCAGCACCAATATTTCGCACTCGGCATTCGCGCAGAGTTTGTGTTGCCGCGATTTCTCCGACCGTCACACAGAGAAATGTGCTCCATCCGCGGTCGAGTCGCTTCACTCGTCCGATGAGTTGGTCGTCACTCAGGTCGACCGATTCGGGTAGTGCACGCAGAAATGTTTCGTTCCATCCGAGTTCGCTCAAAGCGTTATGCACTATGACTTTCACGCTACCGAGTTGCAAAAATCAAATTCGGGTGCTTGACTGCCCGACTTCCATGTCTTACAACGGAATACTGCTGCATGTCACGACCACTTGTCATCGTTGAGTCCCCCGCTAAGGCGAAGACCATTGCCAAGTTGCTGGGTAGCGACTATGTAGTGCTCGCATCCGTCGGACACATCGCCGACCTTCCGAAGTCTGGTCTACAAGTTGACGTCGAAAACGACTTCGTGCCCAACTACGAAATCACCGAACGAGGTGGCAAGGTTCTGCGCGAATTGAAAGCGGCGCTGAAGGGCGCCAGCGAGTTGTATCTGGCAACCGACGAAGACCGCGAAGGCGAGGCAATCTCGTATCACTTGGTGCGGTATTTGAAGCCCAAGGTTCCGGTCAAGCGAATGGTGTTTCATGAAATCACACGCAGCGCCATCGACGAAGCGGTACGTAACACCCGTGACGTCGACCAGCAACTCGTAGATGCCGCCGAGGCACGTCGTGTGCTCGACCGCTTGTTCGGCTACACCTTGTCGCCGATTTTGTGGCGCAAGGTGAACCGCGGTCTCTCCGCTGGTCGTGTGCAAAGCCCTGCTATTCGTTTGGTCGTTGAGCGCGAACAAGAACGAATGGACTACGTCGTAGCCGACTATTGGGACTTGGCTGCAATCACCGCAACCGCCCCATCCTTCAAAGCCGTGTTGTCATCGCTCAATGGCATGCGGGTGGCATCCGGGCGAGATTTTGACAGCAAAGGTGTGCCTCGGGATGGGGTTTCGGTCATCACCAAAGAGCGTGCCGACGAACTCACCGCAGCACTCACAGGTGACGACCTCAACGTTCGCTCCATCGACGAAAAGCCATATCGCAAATCGCCTAAAGCGCCGTTCATCACCAGCTCGCTCCAGCAAGAAGCCGGCAACAAGCTGCGCCTAAGCGCCGGAGAAGTGATGCGAATTGCCCAGGGTCTCTACGAATCGGGATTCATTACTTATATGCGTACCGACAACGTGGGCCTGAGCGAAGACGCCATCGCTGCCGTACGCAGCGAAATCACCAATATTTATGGGGCCTCCTTCGTGCCGGCCGAGCCGCGCGCCTACAAGAGCAAGGTGAAAAACGCCCAAGAGGCCCACGAGGCGATTCGCCCAACACTGCCGCTGCGATCACCCGACAGCCTGCGCAGCGAACTCAATGCGACAGAACTCAACGTGTACCGACTGATCTGGCAGCGCACCCTCGGCTCACAAATGGGTGACGCCAGCGGCACCACGCTGACTCTGCGTCTCGGCGCCGAAGCACGCGGTGCCAGCAACGACATAGCCGATTGCGAGTTCAGCGCCAGCGGCACCACCATCACGTTTCCTGGATACCGCGCGGTCTACGAAGAAGTCGACGAAGACAAAAGTGATGACGACGCCGAAGCGATTTTGCCCGCGCTCAAGGTGGGCGACAAGGTTGCGGTAGCCGAGCTCACGGCAGTTGGTCACGCCACTACGCCACCAGCTCGATACACCGAACCAACGTTGGTGAAAAAATTAGAAGAGCTCGGTATTGGCCGGCCGTCGACATACGCAAACATCTTGAAGGTCATCGTGGACCGCGGATATGTGTGGAAGAAGGGTCAAGCACTCGTGCCGAGCTGGACAGCGTTTGCCGTTGTGCGGTTGCTCACGCAACACTTCTCCAGCATCATTGATGACAAGTTCACCGCCATCGTCGAAGAAGAACTCGACGAAATCGCTCGTGGTGAACGCAACCGAGGCAAGTGGCTACGCGAATTTTATTTTGGTAACGGCAAGGAACTTCCGGGCATCTTCCCCGTAACCGAAGCCGCCAAAGACTTCATTGATGCCCGCGAGATCAACGGCTTCATCGTTGGTCGACATCCAGTAAGCGGTGAAATGATTGAGGTTCGACCAGGTAAATACGGTCCGTACGTGCGCTCAGGTGAACGCACGGCGGGCGTTCCCGAAGATCTCACGCCTGAAGATCTCACCGTCACCAAAGCCGTTGAATTACTCGATGCTCCGAGCAACGACGAACCAATCGGTATGTGGAATGAACTACCCGTCTACGTGAAGTCGGGACGCTTCGGGCCATACATCCAGCTCGGTGATCGCAGCGACGACAAAAAGGCACCTCTACCCAAGACTGCGTCGCTGTTTCCAGAAATGAAGCCGGCTGAAGTCACGATGGAAGTTGCCACCAAGTTGCTGTCGTTACCGCGCCTCATCGGCGCCGACCC
>JBBANT010000028.1:11316-13968 GCA_040401815.1 Ilumatobacteraceae bacterium
CGATGGAAGTTGCCACCAAGTTGCTGTCGTTACCGCGCCTCATCGGCGCCGACCCTGCCGACGGGGTGAACATCACCGCCCAGAGCGGTCGTTACGGACCGTATATCTCCAAAGAAAAAGACAGTCGCACGTTGGCATCGCACGACGAAATTTTCACGTTCACCCTCGATCAAGCACTTGCCTTACTTGCTGAGCCAAGAAAATTTGGCCGCCGTGGGCCAGCCAAACCACCATTGCGCGAATTTGGTAACGACCCCATCTCCGCGCGACCAGTCGTTGCAAAAGATGGCAAGTTCGGCACCTATATCACCGATGGTGAAACCAATGCCAGCCTCACGCGCGGCGACCGGCTCGAACACATGAGCACTGAGCGGGCATTTGAGTTGCTGGCTGCCCGACGGGCCAACCCACCACAGCCCAAAGCAAAACGCACCGCCAAGCCAGCGGCAAAAACAAAAGCAAAGCCAAAGGCAGATGCGTCCGCAACGTCAGATGTAGAGCCGAAGCCTGCTGCCAAAAAAGCTGCCACTAAAAAGCCTGCTCGCAAAAAGCCCGCTGCCAAAAAGAAACCAAAAACCACCGACTAGGCCGCGCGGCACCCACGCCCTAGCGTGATGGCGATGCCCGGGCGATACATCGCGTTTGAAGGTATTGAGGGTTGTGGCAAGTCCACCCATGTGCAACGCCTCGCAACACATCTCGGCGCTGTCGTCACGCGTGAACCTGGCGGCACCGACATCGGCGCAAAGTTGCGCGAGATCTTGGCCAATGTTGCCAACACACACCTGTCACCGCGCGCCGAAGCTCTGCTCATGGCGGCTGATCGCGCCCAACACCTGCACGAACTAGTGATTCCCGCACTCCAATCGGGCAAGCATGTCATCAGCGATCGCAGCCTGTATTCGTCGTTGGCATACCAGGGTTACGGCCGCCAATTGCCGCTTGACGAACTTCGTCAGTTCAATAACTTTGCGATTGGTGCACGATTGCCCGACCTTGTGGTGTACATCCGAGTTGAACTTTCTGCAGCACGGCAGCGACTACAAAAACGTGATACCGACCGCTTCGAGCGAGAAGATGACGCATTTTTTACTCGCGTTGCTCATGGCTTTGACCAACTTGCTGCAGAAGAACCAAACCGCTGGCTGGTCATCGACGGCACGCCACCAAAAGATGAACTCGAACTCATTATCCGCCGCGCGGTCACGGAGCGCCTGGGTTTATGAACAGCGTTTGGGATGCCGTTGTCGGCCAGACAACTGCAGTGGCTCGACTGCGCTTGCTAGCCGAGCGACCAACGCATGCGTATCTCTTCGTAGGGCCCGATGGCGCCGGCAAAGAAATCGCAGCACGAGCATTCGCAGCGCGGCTCATCACCGGGAGCGACGATGCAACTTCGCGTGTTGCCGATTTGGTCATGCGTGGTGGTTTTGTTGACGTCACCGAAATCGTGCGTGAAGGTGCGGCACTTGACGCCGACGAGGCACAATCCATCGTGCACCAATCCATACTCACCCCCACCGAATCCGACATTCGTGTCGTCATCGTGCACGAAGTACACCTCATGCGCGATACTGCGGCGGCCCGCTTATTGAAAACTTTTGAAGAGCCCAACGACCGATTGATTTTTATCCTGCTTACCGAACAGTTGTTGCCGACGCTCGAGACCATCGCGTCGCGGTGCGTCACCGTCGGACTTCCCGCCTTGAGCACCTCGGTTATCACCGACCAGCTCATTCGCGAAGGTGTCAACCCGGATGTGGCCACGCGCTCAGCGCGCTCCGCCGGCGGCAGCATGGACCGTGCTCGAATACTCATCACCGATTCCGCGCTGGCACAACGCCAAGCAGCTTTTTCAGAAGTTCCGTACCAGTTGGATGGCAGCGGTGCTGCCGTGACCAAAGTGGTGGAGGCCGTGAGTGCGCTCATCGAACGCGCAGCCGAGCCGCTACTGAGCAAACAAGAAGTGGAACTAGATTCGTTGGAAGACCGCGTCAAACTCGTTGGCGAACGTGGCAGCGGGCGCCGAGTGCTGGCCGAAGCCCACAAGCGTCAACTGCGCAAATTTAAAACCGACGAACTTCGCGAGGGCCTTTCACTCATTGCTGCGGAGTACCACAAGGTGATTACCAGCCAGCAGGATGGTGTGGACCCAAACATTTATGCACGAGCGATTCACGACGTGCACGATGCGATATCGGCGCTGCCACTCAACGTCAATGAAACACTCCTGCTGCACGCACTGTTCGCCAAATGCCCATCGCTGCACATGATTGCTGGCCGCCGCAATCTCATCGAAGCCTGAAGCAAGCGGTAGCGTTAGAAGTCTCGCCCGAGTGGCTCAGTGGTAGAGCAACGCACTCGTAATGCGTAGGTCGCGGGTTCGATTCCCGCCTCGGGCTCTGCGTTAGTCGATTTGCCAGCGCACTTCGACAGTGACAGTCACTTCTTGAGTGCCTAGATCAATCACTGTTGACGCACTTTCCGCCATTACGTCGGCTTTGGCACCAATCGTGATGTTTGTCGGGGCTGAAATCTCGGTGAGAAACACCAAGTCGCCAAGTTCGACATCAAGCAGCTTGGCGTACTCCTCAGCCTTGGCTCGAGCTTTTGCTACTGCATCGTCACGCGCGGCTTGTGCCGCGGCAGTTG
>JBBANT010000029.1:0-9932 GCA_040401815.1 Ilumatobacteraceae bacterium
CAACAACGAAGTGACGTGCAGCCGATCCAGGGTGCGAGTGAGGCGTGACGCAAACGGTGACAGCGAAACATCGTGCGGATGACTGAGCGTTAGTTCGAGCACCACACCCCAGGTGGTGCCAGTGGCATCAAATGCAGCCGTGTCATGTGGGGCAACTCGCAGCGCTCGCACATCGTGGCTGCGCACCATGAATGTGTCGCGTAACATCAATGGGTCGTGCACGGCAATACCCGCCGGCACGAACACGAGCCAGCGTCGCGCCAGCACTACTGCGCGTCGTAGGGCAAAAGCTAATAAGGCGAGAAATATCGCCGTTGCCACCCCGGCAACAACGAGTGATGGTGAGTGGGTTGCCGTCGCCCCACTGGCGGCAACAGCCAGCCACAGCACGACAATCGGCAAGATCACCGCAATCGGTGGACGCAAAAGATGTCGTCGCTCGTGGCCATACGCCGCAGCCTGCGCGTGCGTGGCCCCGTACGCAGCACCATAGGTGGCAACCGCAACCACCAGCATCACAAAGAACCCGCTGATCGCACCCCAACGCTCGCCCAAAACAACGCCAGAGTCGAGCTCGGCGACGAGCAACCACCCAGCATTAACCGCGAGCAGCGGGGCAACAAAGCGCACAGCCACCAGCGACAGCGGATGCGGCACGAGCACGCCGATAGCGACACCCGCCCACAATGCCCATACCAACCACGAAGCCAGCACAGTTGCATTGCCGGATTGCATGGCCCCTGGCAGTGCAGCGACGCCCAGCCAGGCCACACGCACCAGGTTTGTCACGTCGGCATTCTATGAATCCTGCGAATCATGCGACGCCCAAACGGTAAAGTTCAGGCGTGGCCCCGTCGAAACGTATCGTGGCGCGCGTTGGCGAATTGCGCGAACTGATCAGTTTTCACAACGATCGCTATTTTGGCGACGACGACCCTGAAATTTCTGATGCCGATTTCGACGAGTTAGTGCGCGAGTTGCGTGCACTCGAAGCCGAACATCCCGAACTCGCGGCCAGTCGTTCGGTACTCGATGTTCCGGGTGCACCTGTTGCCACCACATTTGCTCCGGTAACTCATCGGTTGGCGATGACCAGCCTCGACAATGCGATGGATGTGGCTGAGTTGCGAGCCTGGGGCGACCGGGTCACCAAGGGTTTGGCAGGCCAGGCAGCACGCTTCGTTTGTGAACTGAAAATCGATGGCTTGGCCCTCAGCATTCGATTTGAAAACGGAGTGCTCGTGCAAGCTGCCACGCGTGGCGACGGCAAGGTGGGTGAAGACGTCACCGCCAATGTGCGCACCATCAGCGGTGTGCCAGCTCAGCTCAGCAAGTCATCCGCTTCGCCGACAGCAGCTGTGCTCGAGGTGCGTGGCGAGGTCTATATGTCTAAGCCAGCCTTCGAGCGGTTTCGCCAAGAAAAACTTGCAGAAAATCAAGTGCGCGTGGCAGCTGGAAAAAAACCTCAGCCCGTGCCGGCCAACCCGCGCAATGCCGGGGCCGGAAGCTTGCGGCAAAAAGATGCCGCCGTGACCGCCACCCGCGAGTTGTCGATGTGGGCCTATCAACTGGGCGAAGTACAAGGTGGGCCTGCGTTCACTTCGCACCATGACACGCTCGAGTATTTGCAGGCTCTTGGGTTTCCGATCAATCCTGAAGTTCGCATCGTGAATTCGTTGGATGAAGTTGTGGAATTTTGTGCCCATTGGCAAGAACACCGCAATGAATTGCCCTACATCATCGACGGAGTAGTGGTGAAAGTAGATGACCTTGCTCAACGCGAACGACTCGGGTCGACTTCCAAGGCACCTCGCTGGGCGATTGCGGTCAAGTTTCCACCCGAAGAACGCACCACTCTGTTGCGCGACATCAAGGTGTCAATTGGTCGAACCGGTCGCGCCACACCGTTCGCCGAACTCGAGCCCGTGGTGGTGGCCGGAAGCACCGTATCCATGGCCACGCTGCACAACAGAGAACAAGTGCAACTCAAAGATGTGCGCCCAGGTGACACAGTGGTGGTGCGCAAGGCCGGCGACGTGATTCCCGAAGTCGTGGGGCCAGTGCTGGCAAAACGACCCAAGGACTCCCAGCCCTGGCAGTTTCCCACCAAGTGCCCGTGCGACTTGCGGTCCACGCTCGTGCAGGAACAAGACGTTGCCGACACTCGCTGTGTTGAGCCTGAGTGTCCGCACCAGCGAGATCAAAAGATCATTCATTTCACCGCGCGAGGCGGCATGGACATTGAGGGCTTCGGTGAAAAAACGGTGTACAAGTTGAGTGACGCGGGCATCCTCGAAGACGTGGGCGACATTTACTCGCTGACCCCCGAGGTGTTGTTGGCACAAGGTTTAGGTGAAGTGCAGTCGGCCAACTTGATGCAGGCCATCGACGCCTCGCGAGGCCGCGCGTTAGAAAAGCTGCTCGTAGCGCTGGGCATCAAACATCTTGGCCCGGCTGCTGCCGAGTCGTTGGCGCGGCGCTTTGGCTCACTCGATGCCGTGGCGAGTGCCTCGGTCGCTGATCTTGCTGCCATTGACGGCGTTGGTGACGTGATTGCCGAGTCAGTCGCGAAGTGGTTTGTCGATAAGCGTCACAAGTTGATCGTCACCAAATTGCGTAAGGGTGGTGTGCGATTCGACAACGTGACGGTGATTGATGCGCCGCAAACCCTGGCCGGTAAAACACTCGTCGTCACAGGCACACTTGCCAAGTTCGGCAGAGAAGAAGCCGAACGCGCCATCAAAGATCGCGGTGGCAAGAGTGCGGGCAGTGTGAGCAAAAAAACGTTCGCAGTAGTAGTTGGCAATGAGCCAGGGGCGTCAAAGGTGAAAAAAGCAGAGGAACTTGGCGTGCCCCAAATCGACGAGCAAGCTTTCGAGCACGTTTTGGCAACGGGCGAGTTGCCCGCGTAAAGCCCGCACTAACTAGTCGGTGAAAAACCGCCACTGATAGGTGCGAGACTTTTCACGGCCTGCCAGGATTTCCCAGTAGGTGACGATGGCAACGTGTTCACCTTGCGTGAATTCGGTGATGAGCGCTCGTGGTTGTGGTTGAAAACTCAGCACGTTGTTGCCTGGGTCAAACACGGCAGTTGCTGGCAGTTCCACCTGGGCGCCGGGTGCAGGTTGCGCCCCACTTGATGACAATTCATCGAGTCGTGTCACAGGCAATTCGATGCCGTCAATGTTGAGCGTGGCTTCGTAACCATCGGCGAAGTCAATAATGATCTGGGCCTGTCGCAAAACGCGATCGCCGTCGGCTGGAGACATGCGCTCGATTGCCGACGGGGTCTGGCGTGCTTCGTCGCCGGTGATGCCGCTGCTAAAACCAAAAACGATCAACACCAACCCGAGCGCGATTCCGAAACTCACCGCGAGCCGTGTGCGGTCGATACGGCCAGGCATGGATCTATTCTCGCCGTTGCGGGCCTTCATCTGCAGCACGCTCGCCCTGCCCGTGGGTGGCAGGTAACACAGGTAGTTTGGGTCGGTCAATGAGTGAACGCGACGAGCTCACCGGGGCCCTGGTTGCTGCCCGCTACCGCCTAGAAGGCCTCTTGCCGGGTGGTGCTGATTCCACCAGTGTCTTTGCCGCCATCGACACGCGGGGCGGTGCCCCTGTCATTTTGCGGTTGCTGACCGTCGACTCGCTAGTCGCAGTCGATGAGTTTCAGCGTCACCTGCTTTCGGTGGCGGGTATCTCGCACCCTGTGCTGGTTGCCCCCCTTGACTGGGGCGAAACCATGCTGGGCGGAGAGCAGTTCGTATTCGTGGTGACCGAACGAATCGCCGACGTTTCTTTGCGAGAGTTGTTGGATCGTGGGCGGCGGCTCAGCCCAGCCCAGACGCTGGTGATGGGTCTTGATCTGTGCCGCGCTCTGCACCACCTGCACCAATTGGGTATTGCCCACGGCGACGTGCGGCCTGCGCATGTGTTTGTCTCAAGTAATTCACGGGCCCGCTTGGCGGGAATCGGGGTGAAGCGCGGTATCAGTGGCGACACCATGAGCATCGAACAAGCACGGTACGCAGCACCAGAGTTCAGCATTGAGCCGTTAGCGACACCCGCCAGTGACATCTATGCGCTCTCACTCACCTTGCTGGAAACCATCACGGGTGAAGTGCCGTTTGCTGCAGATTCGTTGGCAGTCACCCTGGCCAATCGCGCCGGCAAGTTGTTGCCGGTCTCGGCTGACATCGGGCCGATTGCCGTGCCGATTGAAGAAGCTGGTCGACCCGAACCGCACGACCGTTCGTCGGCTTTGAAACTTGGACAGTCACTGGCGCAACTGGCGGTGAAGTTCTTGCCGCCCGAGCCGATCGAGGCACTCACAACCGAAGCCTTTCGCGACACCATCACTCGGCAGCTTCCGATCGTGGTTGCTGAGCCGATACAACGACAGAGCGAACCTGTCGCTGAGGTGCCAGTTTCCAAGCCGGCAGATGTCTCGGTCGTCGTGCCGTCAGCAGAACGCAAGCGCTATCGCTGGTTGTGGTCGGTGGCTGGTGCGGTGGCGTTGGCAGTTTCGGCTTTTGCGGTTTGGCAAGTGTTTGCCGTTGACTCGTTCGAAGTGCCGGAGTTGGTCGGTGTTGCCGAGGGCGAAGCCCGCAACACGGTTTCGCCGCTGGGCTGGAACATCGTCATTAGTGCTGAACGATCCGATGAAGTTGCCCTCGGGGGAGTCATTCGCACTTCTCCAGCCGCCGGCACGATGTTGCGCGAGGGTGACGATTTCATTCTGGTGATTTCTGAGGGCCCGACGCTGGCAGTGGTGCCCGATGTAACTGGGTTGTCGCAAGCAGATGCAGTGGCAGCGCTCGAAGCACAAGGGTTGGTGGTGGTGGAAACCATACGCGACGATGACAGCGTGCCCGCTGGGAGCGTGGTGTCGTGGATTGTGACAGAACAACCAAACCTGTTGGCCGGCAGTGAAGTTTTGAAGGGCACTCAAGTGGCAATTGCAATTTCTGGTGGCCCAGTATTGCGGGCAGTGCCCAACCTGATTGGCCGCAGCGAGGCAGATGCGCTTGCTGAACTTGCTGCAGTGCAACTAGTAGCCCAACGCAATGACGATGTCTTCAGCAGTGAGATTGCAGTAGGTCTCGTGGCTGCACAAGAACCGCAATCAGCAACCCAGTTGTCCCGCGGCGACGTGGTGGCGTTCTCCGTTTCCAAAGGGCCCGAGACGGTTGAGCTTCCACGGCTCGTCGGGCTCAGCCTTGCTGACGCCCAAAAGCAACTCACTGAAGCTGGCCTGGTGCTTGGCACGATGAGCGGTCGCACGTCGAGTCGTGTTCGCTCAGTGAATCAGGACGGTGTGACTTTGACAGCTGGCAGCGTCGTGGCCAAGGGCAGTGCTATAAATCTGGTCTTCCCGTGAACTGGTCTTTCGTGATGGCGCAGCGATGACGGCAGGTGTTGACGAGGTTGCACTAGCGCCTCTGCACGAACGGGTGCGCTCTGCGTTGGTGGATCGCATTGGTATTTCACGGCGCAAGGCGACGATGACGGTGCTCTTGAGCGGTGTGTTCACTGTGAGTTTCACCGTCACTTTGCTGGTGGTGGTGTTGGATACGGTGGCTGCCGACTTGAAGTCAACTGTCAGCGTGGTGAGTTGGTCGATTACGGCACCGATGTTGGCCTTTGCAGTGATTGGCCCTGCTTTCGGCAAGCTCGGCGACTTGATTGGGCACAAGCGAGTGTTCGTTGGCGGTCTGCTTGGCGCTGGAATTTTTGCCGGTCTCACTGCTTTAGCGCCGAGTGCACCGATGTTGATCTTGTTGCGCACCCTTTCGGCGGCGTGTGGCTCGGCGACGGGGCCGTCGGCGATGGCGTTCACAAATCGCATGTATGAACCACACGAACGCGTCCGCCCGCTTGGCATGTGGAGTTTTGTCACTGCCGGTGCACCGGTCATCGGCGTGGTGGCGGGGGTTCCACTTGTTGACTTGGTTGGCTGGCGCATCATCTTTTTGGTGCAGGCACCACTGTGCATCTTTGGCGCTGTCGTGTCGTGGTGGTTGTTGCGCGATACCGAGCGCCAACCTGGTGCTCGCTTCGACGCAGCTGGTGCTTTGACGCTTGGCGGGGGAGCCACATTGTTGTTGCTTGGCATTAATCGCGGCGGCACCTGGGGTTGGAACTCGCCGCTCATCGTTGGCGCGATTGCACTAGGCGTGGTGTTGTTATATGCCTTCGTGCAAGTGGAGCGTCGGGTCGCTGCACCGATGGTTCCACCGCAGTGGTTTCGCACGCGCAACATTGCATTTCCAGTGCTCAGTCAGGCACTTGCCAATTTTGCTTACATGGGTGGCTTCATGATCATCCCGCAGATGCTCAAAGATGGTGTCGGGTTGTCGCTGGCCACGGTCGGCTGGCTGATCATCGCTCGACCTCTGACTTTTTCGATTGTTGCTCCGCTTGGGGCACGTGTCACGATGCGCACAGGTGAGCGCTTTGCCGGAGTGTTCGGAGCCATGACGGTATTTGTTTCGATGATCGTGTTGTCAACGGTGCGCGAAGCCACGCCGTTGTGGCTCATTGCTTTTGGGCTGGGGCTTTCGGGTTTGGGTTTGGGTGTGGCGTCGCCCGCACTTTCCGCGTTGTTGGCCAACGCAGTCGACGACGAGCAACTGGGCATTGCCAGTGCGATGCAGCAGTTGGTAACCCAAATGGGCGCGCTACTTGGTGCAACGGTGATGATTTCGGTGCACGAAGCCACGAGTGATCAAGGTGTTTTGGCCAGCTACTCCAATGCGCTCGTCGTGGGTGCAGCGCTGTGCGTCGTGGCGGGGCTGTTGGCGACCGAGGTGCGATCCACTCGTCGCTCCAGTACATCGAAACCACCAGCCGCAGCGGACTAGTCAGCGACTACTCAGTGATTGAACGAATTTCCTCGGCGACCACCACGCTCAGATCGGTTTGGGGCATTGCAGTTTGCATCGCCATCAATTTCAAGACGTCACCTTCGACTTTGACTTTGCCCATGAGAAACGCTTCCATTGCCTTTTGTGGGTCTTGTTCGACGAAAATCGAGCGAGCGGTCACATAGTCGGTAGTGAGTGTTGCATCAACGCTGTCGAGGTGCCCGAGGTCCATGACCACTTCGCCGCTGGAGGTGTCCATGTGGCTGTTGACGGTGCCGTCGCCGAACGGCACATTGGTGGCGACAAGGTTGAAACGAACGACGACAGCAACTTTTGGGGCTTGGTCTCGGTACTTTTCGCGGATGGCTCGTGCAGCATCCATCCACTCGGGTGAAAGAAAGAGATGTGGCACGCCGGATCCTTTGCTAACGAAAAATAAACCAACGACACTTTGCTGGTCGTCAAAAGTGAATTCCCCTCACGATAACGGTGCAACGAGGCCGAAATGGGCACATGCGCATCGGGGAGCCGTGTAGCGGTGTGGTGGGGGAGTTGGTGATGATGCCCGTGACCCGCCACGATGGAGGTATGGCTCGAGTCCTTGTCACCGAAGAAATCGCCGATGCGGGTCTTCACCGCCTGCGTGCTGCTGGCCATGTGGTCGATGTGCAACTCGGGTTGAATGGCGAAGCGCTCATTGCTGCACTGCAAGGTGCGCAGGCGCTCATCGTGCGTAGTGCTACCAACGTTGACGCCGCGGTGCTCAGCGCTGTGAGCGGTCTGCTCGTTGTGGGTCGTGCTGGCGTTGGTTTGGACAACGTTGATGTCGACGCTGCAACAAAAGCCGGTGTGATGGTGACCAACGCGCCTGAATCGAACATCGTTTCTGCTGCCGAGCACACGATCGCGTTGTTGATGTCGATGGCTCGCAACGTGCCGCAGGCCCACGCCGCACTCGTGAGTGGTCGCTGGGAGCGCTCGAAGTGGGAAGGTGTCGAACTCGCAGGCAAAACACTGGGCGTCGTTGGCTTGGGTCGCATCGGCAAGTTGGTGGCTCATCGCGCCCTTGGGCTGGGTATGAAAATCGTGGCGTTTGATCCGTACATCTCAGTCGAGCGTGGCCGCCAGATGAACGTCGATATGTTGCCGCTCGATCAGCTCGTAGCCACGAGCGACTTTCTTACGGTGCACCTCCCGAAGAACAAAGAAACACTCGGGCTCATCAATCGTGATCTGCTCCTGAAAGCCAAGCCGTCGTTGCGAGTGATCAACGTAGCGCGAGGCGGCATCGTGGCGGAACATGACCTCTTCGAAGCCTTGCGTGATGGGCTCATCGCTGGTGCTGCGTTGGATGTTTTTGAACGTGAACCCGTCACCGACTCGCCACTGTTTTCGTTGCCGAACGTGGTGGTTACACCGCACCTGGGTGCCAGCACGCGTGAAGCACAAGACAAAGCCGGAGAAGTCATCGCTGACATGGTGCAGTTGGCCTTGGCCGGCGACTTCGTGCCATTTGCAGTCAACGTGGATGCCGCCGAAGCCAACGAGACCTTGAAGCCCTTCATTCCTTTGGCCGAACGACTCGGTGCGCTATTTGCCGATGTGGTTGGTGCACGCGCGAGCGAGCTCGAGATTGAAGCCAGCGGTGAGATTGGTGCCTATGACACGCGCATCATTACGTTGGCTGCACTCAAAGGGTTTCTCGGACGTCTCACCGGAGACGCAATTACCTACGTCAATGCTCCGACAGTTGCCGAGCAACGAAAAGTGGTCGTGCGAGAACAGCGTCGCGACGATGTTGCCCACCAGGATTATGTCAATCTCATCACGTTGCGTTCAGGTGCGCATAACATTTCTGGCACGTTGGCTGGGCGGCGTCGCGAGGCACGCCTCGTGCTCATCGACGACCACTTGAGCGACGTACCTCCGGCACGGTTTATGTTGATTGTGCGCAATGATGACCGACCAGGAGTGATTGGTCGAGTGGGCACGGTGTTGGGTGATGCCGGGGTCAACATCGACAACATGGATGTGGGTAAAACACCCCAGGCCGGAAGTGCACTGATGGTGATTGCAACTGCAACACCTACACCGGTCGAAGTGGTGAGCCAGCTGCGTCAGGTGCCAGGCATCGTCGAAGTAATTACCGTCGGCGGCTGACACGGCTGTTTGCCGTGTCACGCAGAGCGTCACTGAGCGAATCTCGCAGCGTTACCGCTGCGGCACGTGCGGCTGCGGCGTAGTCGTCGCCCGCTGAGGCGTAGATGACGGCCCGTGAGCTGTTCACAATCAGCCCAGTGCCGTCGGCGGTTGCACCATTGGCAATCACACTCGCTGGGTCGCCGCCCTGGGCACCCACACCAGGCACGAGCAGCGGCAGGTCACCGACTATCTCGCGCACTCGCCGCAATTCAGCGGGTTGAGTTGCGCCTACGACGAGCCCCACGTCGGCGCGCAATGACCAATCATTCGCAGCCCGCCGAGCAATCGTTTCAAAAAGTGGCTCGGAGGTGTCGTTGGTTCGTAGCGACTGCAGTTCGCCCGAGCCCGGGTTGGAGGTGCGGCACAACACGATGGTGCCTCGATCACGGCGGGCAAAGAACGGCTCCAACGAGTCGGTTCCCAACCACGGGTTGACGGTGACTGCGTCGGCGCCGTAGCGATCGAAGGCTTCGCGCGCATACATTTCGGCCGTGTCACCGATATCGCCGCGTTTGGCATCCAGTATCAGCACCACTCGTGGATGCTCGCGGCGAATGTGTTCACAGATCCGTTCCAGCGCAGCTTCAGCGCCGTGGGCAGCGAAATAAGCAATCTGTGGCTTGAACGCACACACCACATCGCCCGTGGCATCGACGATGTCGCGGCAGAACGTTTCGATGGCGTTGGCGTGACCATGCAAGGGTGCAGGAAATCGTGCGGGGTCGGGGTCTAACCCAACACACACGAGTGACGCTGATTCGCGCCATGCTTCGCGGAGTCGCTGTGAAAACCCCACGCGTCAGTCTTCGAGCACAATCGCACCAGTGGGGCAGAGGTCAGCAGCTTGTTGCACGACGTCGTACA
>JBBANT010000029.1:10032-11177 GCA_040401815.1 Ilumatobacteraceae bacterium
CATCGTCGTGTCGTGGTTGCCATCTGGATTGCCATTATTGCGGTTCTGGCTGGCCTCGTCGGCACCTTCGGCAATGCATTTTCTACCCAGTTCAACCTGCCCAACGTAGAAAGCGCCGAGGGGTTCAGTCTTCTTGAAGAACGATTCGGCTCACAGGCCAGTGGTCGCTCGGGCACGGTAGTGGTGCAATCAACGAGCGGATCATTCAGCGAGGCGCAGCGCCAGGCTCTTGACGACTACTTTGCCCAACTTGATGCGCGTAGCGACATGGGGGTGGTGAGCCCATTCACTGCAGCTGGCAGTCGGCAGATTGCTCCGAGTGGCGACATTGCATTTGCCAACGTGTCATTTATTGCCGAACTTGACTCGGCTGAAGAGTTTGAAGAGGTTTTCTCCGAGATGAAGGCGATTGAGCCGGTGGTTGCTGGGGTGCAAATTGAGTACGGCGGCGAAGTGTTCGCCGCATTCGAAACCCCAACGTCAGAGGTGCTGGGCCTTGCATTTGCCATTGTGATTTTGATCTTTGCATTTGGTTCGGTGTTGGCGATGGGTTTGCCGATTGGTACCGCATTCGGGGGTATTGCAGCCGGAGTACTCGTTGCCACGTTGGTTTCCAACATTTTCACCATGCCTGACTTCGCCACCACGCTCGGCGTGATGATCGGCCTCGGTGTCGGCATTGACTACGCACTTTTTATCGTGACCCGATACCGCGAGGCACGTCAACGTGGTCGTGGCTGTGCTGCAGCAACCATCGAAGCAATCGACACTGCCGGACGTGCAGTGCTGTTTGCTGGCACCACAGTGGTGATCTCACTGCTCGGGATGTTGATCATGGGCGTCGGCTTCATGAACGGCTTGGCAATCGGCGCTTCGATCACGGTGCTGTTCACGATGCTGGCCTCGGTGACGCTGTTGCCAGCCTTACTGGGTTTCGTTGGTGAGCGAATTGAAGTCACTCGTTGGCGCGGTGTTATTGCAGCAGGTTTGGTGGCAGTGGCGCTCGTTGGTGTTGGGCTCAAACAGAACCCGTTGCTGTTGGCTGCACCAGTGGCTGGGCTCGTGCTTCTTGTTGGCAGTTTCGTTCCCTTCTTGCGACGCCCCTTGCCTGCCCGCCGCCACAAACCCATGCCCGAAACCATGCC
>JBBANT010000029.1:11277-13411 GCA_040401815.1 Ilumatobacteraceae bacterium
GCCCGCGTGATCACAGCAGCAGCAGCAATCATGGTGGTGGTGTTCGGCAGCTTCGTGCTGGATGCGACGCGCAGCATCAAGATGTTTGGCTTTGGTCTTGCCGTCGCGGTGTTTTTGGATGCCACTGTGGTGCGCCTTGTGCTGGTGCCCGCCACGATGGAGTTACTCGGCGACCGCAACTGGTGGCTGCCACGTTGGTTGGATCGACTCATTCCGAAGATTGACGTCGAGGGCGCTAGCGAAGAGCAAGTTACTGAATACCCAGCCACTGACGCGCGAGTTACTGACGTTGCTGGCGTTCAAACGCGCTAAGCACTGCCCGCAACGATGCAGTAATCGTGCTCGGATGCACCCCGACGCCCCAACATACGTCGCCTGATTCGTTGGCACTTTCGATGTAGGCAACGGCAGTGGCTTCTGACCCTTGGCTGAGGGCATGCTCCACGTAGTCCTTCACGTCGATCTTGGTTCCGAATGCTGAGCGCAACGCCGTGACAAACGCATTGATCGGGCCATTGCCGTCGCCCTGCAAGGTCACCCGAGTGCCGTTGGCATCCACCTGGGCAGTGATGCTGGTGGTGCCGTCACTCGAGCTGCGCAGTTCGTGACTCATCAATGCAAAGCGTGGTGCGCTCGGCAAGTACTCGGCTTCAAACGCTTGCCACATGAAGTCGGGTGCAATTTCGGTGCCGGAGTCTTCGGTGATGTGTTGAATCGTGCGAGAAAACTCGATCTGTAAACGGCGAGGCAGGTCAAAGCCATGCTCGGTTTTCATTACGTAGGCCACGCCACCTTTGCCCGACTGACTGTTGACTCGGATGACGGCTTCGTAGGTGCGCCCCACATGCTTGGGGTCAAGCGGCAGGTACGGCACTTCCCACTTCTCGTAGTTCTTTGCCAACGCATCGAGACCTTTTTTGATTGCATCTTGATGGCTGCCGGAAAACGCGGTGTACACCAGGTCGCCTGCGTAGGGCTGCCGTTCGGGCACGGGCAGACGGTTGCAGTATTCGGCATCGCGCCGCAGAGCGTCGATGTCGCTGAGGTCAAGCATCGGGTCGATGCCGTTGACGAACAAGTTCATCGCCAAGGTGATCACGTCGACGTTGCCTGTGCGTTCGCCGTTGCCAAACAAGGTGCCTTCCACGCGGTCAGCACCGGCCATGACGCCAAACTCGGCGGCAGCCACGGCACAGCCGCGATCGTTGTGCGGGTGCAGTGACAAAACGATGCTGTCACGCTGTTTGATGGTGCGCCCGAACCATTCGATGACATCGCCGTAGACGTTGGGTGAGTAGCACTCGACGGTGGCGGGCAGATTCAAGATCAACGGGTTCGTCGGGGTTGGCTCAATGACATCCATGACTGCTTCACAAATTGCCACTGCGAACTCGGGTTCAGCCAGGGTGAAGCTCTCGGGTGAGTATTCATAACGCACGCGCGTGCCAGCCACCGTGGGTTCAAGCGATCGACAAAGAGTGGCTGCATCGACGGCGATTTTCGTAACACCGGCTTGGTCGAGACCGAACACCACCCGACGCTGCAACGGGTTGACCGAGTTATAGAAGTGAACGATGGCTTGTTTTGCGCCGCGGATGCTTTCGTACGTGCGACGAATCAGCTCGGGGCGCGACTGCACGAGCACCTGAATAGTGACATCGTCAGGGATGAGATCGTGTTCGATGATGTGGCGCACGAAATCAAAGTCAGGCTGACTTGCTGATGGGAAACCCACTTCAATTTCTTTGAAGCCCATCCGTACCAACGTTTTGAACATCCGCAGTTTGCGTTCCGGATCCATCGGGTCGATTAACGCTTGGTTGCCGTCGCGTAGATCCACCGAACACCACAGTGGTGCTTGCGTAATGACACGGTTCGGCCACGTGCGATCTGTCAAAACGAGTGGTACGTATGCGGCATATTTTTCAAATGGCATACGTTGTGGGTTGCTTGGTTGTGGAGCCATGATGTTGTCGTTTCGGGTAAGTGTTGTGGTGACTGGTCTGTTGAATCGGGGAAAAGAAAAACTCCCGGCCGGTGGCTCGGGAGTGGGCGCGACGTCGACTAACTGCGGCCGACGCCGCTACGTAAGTAGGAGGGCAGTGTTGCCAGGGGCAGTGTTGATGATGGCGCT
>JBBANT010000030.1:0-8367 GCA_040401815.1 Ilumatobacteraceae bacterium
CGCACGTTCGGCTGCCAGATGAACGAGCACGACTCCGAGCGAATTGCCGGGCTGTTAGAACAAGACGGCCTCGAGCCGATTGACGACGAAGCCAAAGCCGACGTGGTGGTCATCAATACGTGTTGCATTCGAGAAAATGCCGACAAAAAGTTGTATGGCACGCTCGGCACGATGAAGGCATGGAAAGATGCCGACCCCAGTCGCCAAATCGTGGTGTCGGGTTGCTTGGCGCAAAAAGATCGCGAACTCGTGCGGCAACGCGCACCATGGGTAGACGTGGTGCTTGGTACCCACAATGTGCACCGAGCCACCGAATTGCTCAACGAGTCGCGTGTCAGTGGGGCAGTGACCGAGATTTTGGACGAAGCAATCGTCGATGACTACGCACTGTTTCCTTCGGCGCTGCCGGTGCGACGCGAAACGTCGTATCGCAGTTGGGTGACGATTCAAATCGGCTGCGACAACACGTGTGCTTATTGCATCGTGCCGGCCGTGCGCGGGCGCGAGATCAGCCGACCGTTCGAAGGCATCGTCGACGAGGTGCGCGGGTTGGCCGCCAGCGGGGTCACCGAAATTTTTCTGCTCGGACAAAACGTCAACTCGTATGGCCGCGACCTGTCGTTGGCTAGCCGTCGCGCAGGCGACGAGTCGGTACGCGTCGTGCCGCAGTTTGCAGCATTGCTGCGCGCCGTTGGTGCAGTGCCAGGCGTGCAGCGGGTGCGATACATGAGCCCGCACCCCAAAGACATGCGTGAAGACACCCTGTTGGCCATGGCCGAAACCGCCAGCGTGTGTGAACACCTGCATTACCCGTTGCAAGCCGGCAGCGACGTCGTATTGGCAGCGATGCATCGCGGTTACACCGCTCAGCGCTATTTAGATCGTCTCGCCGAGGCGCGACGCACCATCCCTGACTTGGCGGTCACCACCGATGTGATCGTCGGGTTTCCTGGCGAGACCGAGGCAGATTTTGTGCAAACCATGGAAGTTGCTGCGACTGCGCAATTTGATGCGGCGTATTTGTTTATCTTTTCACCGCGCGAAGGCACCACCGCAGCTGCAATGGTGGACAAGTTTTGTGACCCAGCCGAAGTCAGCGAGCGCTACAACCGTCTGAAAGTGGTGCTGGACCGCACGGCAGTGCAACAGCATCGCGCCCGCATTGGACGTGTTGAGGAAATCGTGGTCGAAGGAACGAGCCGCAAGAACCCTGACCATCTCACGGGTCGCACCCGCCAAAACAAGTTGGTGCACTTTCCGGTAACCGAAAAGTTGCGCCTCGGCACGTATGCGCGCGTCGAGATTATTGACGCAGCACGATTTCATCTAACGGGGCGACTTCTTGAGGTCACGGCGTTGCCAACGCATCGCACCCGACTTGCCGTTGCTTCGGCGTGACGTCGGCTTAGGTTCTCTTTACTCATGCAGCAAATTGCCATCGTTGCACCAACGGCAAGCGGCAAGAGCGACGTTGCCATGGCAGTGGCCCGCGCAACTGGTGCCCACATTGTGGCGGTCGACGCTATGCAGGTGTATCGAGGCATGGACATTGGTACGGCCAAACCCACCGCCGCCGACCGTGCGAGTGTGCCGCACCACTGCATCGATTTGGTCAACCCCGACGAGCGATTCAGCGTGGCTGAATACAAACAGCACGCGGCCTTGGCCCGCAGTGCAATTGCCGCCGCTGGCGCACACGCAGTGTTTGTGGCTGGCACAGGGCTGTACCTCACTGCGGTGATCGACGACTTGCAACTGCCTGGTGAATGGCCCGCGGTGCGCGCTGAATTGCAAGCCGAGCCCGACGTGGGGGTGTTGTTCGCGCGCCTCGAAGCACTCGACCCGTTGGCGGCGTCACGCTCGGATAAAAGCAATCGTCGACGCATTGAACGTGCACTCGAAGTGTGCATCGGCAGCGGCCAGCCGTTTTCGTCATTCGGCCCGGGCACTGGTGCGTATCCGCCGAGTGACGTGCAACAGATTGGCATTACCTGGCCACGCAAAACACTGTCGCAGCGCATCGAGCACCGCGTGCACACCATGATGGCGGCCGGGTTTTTGGCCGAAGTGCGTGGCCTGGCCGAACGTTGCACGCTTTCGCGTGAGGCCAAACAAGCGCTCGGCTATCGCGAATTGCTGGCCCACCTGGCTGGTGAGTTGAGCCTTGATGAAGCTGTTGCCCAGATGGTGCTGCACACCCGTCAATTTGCCGTGCGGCAAGAACGTTGGTTTCGCCGCGACCCACGTATCACCTGGGTTGCCGTCGACAGCGACCCCGTTGCCGAGGTCACGCCGCAAGTGTTGGCGCTCCTGCGATAGGCATAAGGGAACCAACCATGATGAGAGTCAGCAAATTCGACGCCTGGGGCAATGACTTCTTGGTACTGGATGTGGCCCAATTGCGCAGTGCTGGCGTTGACGAAGCCGCTGTCGCCTGGTCAGAAGTTTCTCGCGCTTGGTGCAACCGCGCGTCAGGTGTGGGTGCCGACGGCTTGTTGTTGCTCGAGCGCATCGACGATGTCAACGCGCGCATGCGGTTGTACAACAGCGACGGCTCGACTGCCGAGATGAGCGGCAATGGTGCGCGCTGTTTTGCCCACGCGTTGTTTCGCAGCGACGCAGCGCGTGGCGAACGGGTGTATCGCTTGCATACCGATGCCGGCATGCGTGAAGTAACAGTTGGCGAACAAGACAGCAATTCGGTAGTCGCAACCGTCGACATGGGCGAGGTCAGCACTATTGATGCACCCGCCAATTGGGCTGCCATCGGTGCGCACCCAGATCGCCCCGTGGTGCACGTGTCGGTGGGCAACCCGCACACAGTGGTGGGTGTCGACGATGTGGATTCGGTGGATATCGGCCAACTTGGTCGACAGGTACCGCAAGTGAATCTGGAAATCATTGCGCCGGGCCCCGGACGAAACGCCATCACCATGCGCGTGCATGAGCGTGGCGCAGGCATCACCCAAGCCTGCGGCACTGGGGCATGCGCAAGCGCGTGGGCGGCATTGCGATGGGGTCTTGTGTCGTCAACGACAGAACGTGTGGAGGTGACCGTGCACATGCTGGGTGGCGATGCGGTGGTCACCTTGAATGCGCCAGAAGCCGGCCGCGTTGCTCTTACGGGCCCGGCGCAATACATCGATAGCTACGACGCGTCACTCGAAGCACCGTATTCGGTGACGGCGCCGCGCAACACATGACATCGCCGTACTCAGAGGCGCTTGGCCGCACGCTCATCGAGCGCACGATTCGCGAAAAAATTGTGCTGGTGGCCGTGACGCTTGATGGTCGCACCGATGCCGAAACCAGCGACAGTTTGGACGAACTCGAGCGACTGGTCGACACCGCCGGGGCCGACGTAGTGGCGCGACTCACGCAGCGGCGCGACAAACCCGACCCGGCATCGTTCATCGGCAAAGGAAAAGTCGACGAACTCAAAGCCACCTGTTTGGCTGTTGATGCCGACACGGTTGTGTTCGACAACGAGTTGGCACCCGCGCAGCAATTCAATTTAGAAAAAACTCTGGGTCGCACGGCCATCGACCGCACCGCGGTGATTCTGGACATTTTCGCACAAAACAGCCACACCCTGGAGGGCAAAGCTCAAGTCGAACTGGCCCTCATGCGCTATCGACTGCCGCGAATTCGCCGCGGTGCGAGTGCCGGGCTCACTCAGCAAGGTGGCGGTATCGGCACGCGCGGCCCCGGTGAAACCAAACTAGAAACCGATCGCCGTCGCATCAACGATCGAATCGCCAAATTGGATCGCGAACTGCGCGAGTTGCAACGCACCCGCGACGAGCAGCGCAAAGGTCGTGCCCGCAGTGGGTTAGCCAACGTGACCATCGTGGGTTACACCAACGCAGGCAAGTCGACCTTGCTCAATCGGTTGACCGCGGCTGGGGTGCTGGTAGAAAACCGACTGTTTGCCACGCTGGATCCGACCACGCGTCGGCTTGCGTTGCCAGGTGGCGAACCTGTGTTGCTCACCGACACGGTGGGCTTCATTCGTCGACTACCGCACACGTTGATCGAGGCGTTCAAGAGCACGCTTGAAGTTGCCACCCGCAGCGACTTGTTGATACACGTTGTGGATTCGAGCGCAGTCGACCCACTCGGCCAGATCGAAGCAGTACGCGAAGTGCTCGGCGAAATTGCCGCGGATCGAGTGCCTGAGCTGTTGGTGTTCAACAAAGCCGACGCCGACCACGATGCAGCCAAACGCTTGGTGTACGACAACTCGGGCTCGGTGGCGATTTCGGCGGCAACCGGCGAGGGCATCGACGACTTGCTGCGCACAATTGCCGATCGGGTTCGTTCGCTCACAGCAGTGGTGGAGCTATTGGTGCCCTACGAACGTGGGGACGTGATGGCATCGTTGCATCGCGAAGGCGAAGTGGTGTCGACATCGCACGAAGATGGGGGCATCCGCGTGCAGGCACGCTTGGCCGACGCATCACGCGGCCGCCTGACAGAATTTGTCGTGGTTCCTCAATGACCGCTCAACCGTTTGTTCCGCCACCGTACCCCTACGACCGACTCGACTCGCTTGCCAAATTGGCGGCCACGCACGATGGCGGTGTGATTGATTTGTCGATTGGCACGCCGTGTGATGCGCCAACCGCCGCGGTGATTGCAGCACTTGCAACATCTAATGCCGAGCGCGGATACCCAGCCAGCATCGGATCTGAACCGCTGCGTGGTGCAGCGCGCGACTGGATGCGTCGTCGCTTTGATGTCGATGTGCCCAGCGCCCAAATTGCGGTCTGTGTGGGTTCGAAAGAATTCGTTGCCTCCACACCGCACTACATGAAGCTGCGCCGCCCTGACCGCGACACCGTGTTGTTTCCGGCTGTTGCGTATCCGACCTATGAAATGGGTGCAATCTTGGCTGGCTGCCGAGCGGTCGCCGTGCCGATGACTGCTGCCGGCGGGCTGGATCTGTCGGCAATTTCGGCCGATGATGCGGCTCGTGCACTTATGTTGTGGGTCAACTCGCCGAGCAACCCCACCGGGGCCCTCGATGATCTCGGTGCTGCTGCACGCTGGGGGCGCACCCATGGAGTGCCGGTGTTCAGCGACGAGTGCTATGTGGAATTCACCTGGCACCAAGCCGGTGAAAGCATCGTGCAACACGGCCTTGACGGCGTGGTGGCTTTGCATTCGTTGTCGAAGCGATCCAACTTGGCTGGTGTGCGGGTGGCGTTTTACGCCGGCGACGCGGAGATCGTTAACTATTTAAAGGAAGTTCGCAAGCACGTGGGCATGATGGTGCCCGGGCCCGCGCAAGCAGCCGGTGTGGTGGCGCTCAATGACGATGCACATGTGGCGGCCCAGCGCGAGGTGTATGCGCGTCGGCTGGCGCGTACTGCTGACGTGTTGTCACGATGGTCGGGCATCAACATCGCCCAGCCGGCTGGCGGGTTTTATTTGTGGTTTGATGCCCACGACGGCTGGGAGTTCGCCGAGCGACTCGCCCGCGACGGTGGGGCATTGGTCAGCCCGGGGGATTTTTACGGTGCGGGCGGCGCCAACAATGTGCGAGTGGCCGTAGTGCAACCAGATGATCGCATTGAACTGCTTGCCCAACGCTTGAAATAGCGCTGCGGCTTAGTGCTGCTGCGGCTTACAGCCTGCGCAACTGTATTACTGGTGCTGCTGCGGCTTACAGCCTGCGCAACTGTATTACTGGTGCTGCTGCGGCTTACAGCCTGCGCAGCACTGTCACCACTTTGCCGAAGATGGTGATGTCGGAGGGGTCAAAGACCATCGGTGACATTGCCGAGTTGGACGGCACCAGTACTACTTTGTTGCCGTCGCGCTTGAAGGTCTTCACCGTGGCTTCGTCACCCGGAATGCCGGCTACGACAATGTCGCCATTGCGCGCCACATTTTGTTGACGACACACCACGAAATCGCCGTCGAGAATGCCGGCATCGATCATCGACTCACCGCGCACCTTCAACATGAACAATTCGCCGTCACCGGTAAAGTCCATCGGGAGCGGCACCAGTTCTTCGACATTTTCTTGGGCCAACACGTTGACACCAGCGGCCACTTCGCCAACGAGCGGAATGTATTTTGTTGGACGACGATCCATCGTGACACCTGAAGCTGAATCGAAACGCATTTCGATGGCCCGCGGCTTGGTGGGGTCGCGACGCAGGTAGCCGAGTTCTTGCAGTGTGGCGAGGTGGTTGTGCACCGTGGCCGATGACGAGAGCCCGACGGCTTCGCCAATTTCGCGCACCGATGGGGGATAGCCACGCTCGCGCATGCACTCTTCGATGTAGACGAGGATTTTTCGCTGGCGATCGCCGAGGCGAGCGATGGGGTTGGTGTTGTCACTGGTCATGTCAGAAAGCGTACGCCTGTTCGCCCCCAAGGTCAAACACATGTTCGTATATTTGCGGGAAATCTCTGAAACCGTTGCTGGGCTTGGGTTTCTGGGGAGGTTGCACTACGAACACCCGTTCGCTATGGTGGAAGCCGAGGGGAGAACACCTGTTCGCCCCCAGTCAATCAACCCGCAATCATCCAACCCCCAACCCTCAACCACAAAGGAAACTCCCATGGCCACCATCGTGTTCGCAGGACAACTCCAACCCACCACCCGTCGCACGGCAATCCGCCAAGCGGCCCACACTCGCCAATTGCAACGCGTCTATCGACGTCGGCGCCTCGGGGCGATGTTTGCCATTACTGCCTTAGCCGCCGCTGTGCTGTTGAGCATGTTCTCGCTGTTCGGTGCCAGTGCTGCTGCCGACGGCAGTGCCGGTCGATCCGCAGCCCCAAAGTACGTCGTGGCCCAGCCAGGCGACACCTTGTGGTCAATCGGTGAACGCATCGCCCCCAATGCCCCCATCAGCGAAGTGGTCGATCAGCTCGTGCGCCTGAATGGAACGGCGATTACGAGCGGCCAGCTCATTCGCATCCCCTAAACAGGGGGGTCGCCTGCGGCACTACTCTGGGCGCAACGTGCGTTGCCCCAGCTGCAGTCATGATGACTCGCGAGTTCTTGACTCGCGGGCTGCCGAAGACGGTGCCGCTGTGCGCCGCCGGCGTCAATGTTTACGGTGCGATACACGGTTCACCACCTATGAACGCATCGATGAATTGCCGGTGTACGTCATGAAACGAAGTGGCGACAAAGAGCCCTTTGATCGGCTCAAGATTGTGGCTGGGCTGGGGTCAGCTACCAAAGGTCGCCCGATCTCGGCCCAAGATCTCGACGACTTGGCAACGTCGGTTGAAGACGCGATGCGCTTGACGGGTGGCGACGTGACGAGTGCTCAAGTTGGCCAGGCGGTGCTCGAGCGGTTGCGCAAACTCGACGAGGTGGCGTATCTGCGTTTTGCAAGTGTGTACAAGGGCTTCGACGAAGCGTCCGACTTTCAACGCGAGATCACCTTGCTCGAAAAGCGCACGGCTGCCAAGCCGCGCAAAAAGAAGTGATGCAATGACCGACCGCGTTGTGGTGCGCACGTGTCCGCTTTGCGAAGCAGGTTGCGGGCTCGAGATTTCGGTGCGTGACACCACCGTCGTGCGGATTCGCGGCGACATGAACGATGTGTTCTCTAAGGGCTATATCTGCCCGAAAGGCTCGACGCTGAAGCAGTTGCACGAAGACCCTGATCGGCTGCGTCAACCACTTGTAAAGCGCGATGGCAAACATGTCGAAGTGACGTGGGAAGAAGCGTGGGAACAGGTCGAACGTGGGTTCAGCCAAGTCATTGCCGACCACGGCCGCGAGTCGATTGGCGCCTATCTCGGCAACCCTGGTGCACACAACTTGTCGGCGATGACGTTCAATCGCGTGTTGCTCACGGCCATCGGTAGTCGCCAGCGTTTTAGTGCTTCGAGCGTTGACCAAGTTCCCAAACAGGTGTCGGCTGGCTTCATGTTTGGCACCGCCATCTCGGTGCCTGTTCCCGATCTTGATCGTTGCGACTATTTGCTGATGTTGGGCGCCAACCCGTATGCCAGCAATGGCAGTTTGGCCACAGCGCCCGACTGGCCGGGGCGACTCGAAGCACTTCGCGCGCGCGGTGGACGCATCATCGTGGTTGACCCACGTCGCAGTCGCACTGCCGAGTCGGCCGACGAGTGGCTGGCAATTCGTCCGGGCACCGATGCGCTGCTGTTGGCGGCCATGGTCACGGCGGTGTTCGAAGCGCAACGAGCACAGCTCGGCGACCATCTGGCTGGTCACGTGAATGGCCTTGCAGAAGTGCAACAGGCCTTGGCCGAGTTCACGCCCGAGGCCGTGGCGCGCGTGGTGGGCATTGACGCCGCCACCATTCGTCGCGTCGCCATCGAGCTGTGCGACGCCGAACGGGCCGCGGTGTATGGGCGTATCGGCAC
>JBBANT010000030.1:8467-12991 GCA_040401815.1 Ilumatobacteraceae bacterium
TCGCCATCGAGCTGTGCGACGCCGA
This sequence comes from Ilumatobacteraceae bacterium, assembly GCA_040401815.1. Classification (GTDB taxonomy): domain Bacteria; phylum Actinomycetota; class Acidimicrobiia; order Acidimicrobiales; family Ilumatobacteraceae; genus F1-60-MAGs027. The sequence continues at coordinate 8,493 of JBBANT010000030.1, forward strand.
ACGGGCCGCGGTGTATGGGCGTATCGGCACCACCACCGTGAGCTTTGGCACCACCGCATCGTGGTTGGTCGATGTGCTCAATGCAGTAACAGGCAATCTCGACATCGTCGGCGGGGCGATGTTTCCACTGCCGGTGGCCTCAGGGCCAACCACGCGTGGCAAACCAGGTGTTGGCAAGGGTTTTCGCACTGGCCGCGGCAAGTCGCGGGTGCGCAACTTTCCCGAAGCGCTAGGGGAGTTTCCGGCGGCACTCATGGCCGAAGAAATCGACACACCTGGCCCTGGGCAAATTCGCGCCATGGTCGTGGTGGGCGGCAACCCAGTGCTCAGCACACCAAACAGCGAGCAGCTGGATGAGTCGTTTGCCAGCCTCGACTTCATGGTGAGTGTCGACATCTATCTGAACGAAACATCACGCCACGCCGACGTGGTTCTGCCGGCGCCATCAAGCCTGTACCGCAGCCACTACGACTTGGCGTTGCTGAACTTTGCATTGCGCAGTGTGGCGAACTACAGCCCACCGGTGTTTGACTTGCCACCTGGGGTGCCCGACGAGTGGGAGATTCTGGCCAAATTGGCGGGCATCGTGCAGGGTCTGGGCGCCAATGTTGACCCCGACACAATCGATGACATCAGCATTCGTTCGCTCATCGAGTCCACCGTGCGCGACGGCACCAGCGTGATCGCTGGTCGTAACCCTGACGAGATTTACCAGGCCTTGAGCGGCCCTGAAAACGGTTCGTTGCGCGGGCCAGATCGCATCCTGGATTTGTTGTTGCGCATCGGCCCGTTCGGCGAGGGCTTCGGGGCCAACCCAGCGGGTGCGAGCGTGGCGATGTTGAAACAACATCCGCACGGTGTGGATTATGGCGCGCTGATTCCGCGGATTCCCGAAGTGTTGCGCACCCCAAGCGGCAAAATTGAGCTCGCCCCAGCCGAGTTGATTGCCGACTTGCCGCGCTTGCGGACATCGCTGAGTGCTGACCCCGACGCAATGTTGCTGGTCGGACGTCGCCATCTGCGCTCCAACAATTCGTGGATGCACAACATTCGCGTATTGGTAAAAGGCAAGCCACGTTGCACTCTGCAGATTCATCCCGATGATGCCGCGCGACTCGGTGTGGTCAACGGTGGCGCTGTGCGGGTGACCAGTCGAGTGGGCTCGGTGATTGCACCGGCAGAAATTACCGATGCGATTCGCCCACGCGTGGTGAGCCTGCCGCACGGTTGGGGCCACAACCTGCCAGGCACACGGCAGTCAGTGGCGCACGAATTTGCTGGGGTGAATTCCAACGTGCTGACCGATCACGAAGCAATCGACCCGTTGTCAGGCAATGCAGTGCTCAACGGCATCCCGGTGGCAGTCACCGCGGCGTCGGTGTAGACACGGATTGAGACACGTGTTACGGCACGTGTTACGGCACGGTAACTTTTTGCCGAGTGCCCCGAAATTCGTCAAAAAATCAAATTTCATCCGTGTAGGCTGATACCACCGGTTGTGGGCGGAACTGCAATTACGGGCTGTTTTCTACCATCCCTAGTGGTACGTCGTTGACCCACTATGGTCATTACTCCCCCCAACGAGAATCCGTCATACCCGTAACACCGTCAACTAGAACAAGTCCTCACCTACTACGAAAGGTAATGCAATGTCCATCGCTCCGGAGCGTCTCTCCATCGGAATCAATCGCCACTTCACGCAACCTGATGTTCACCCGTATGACATGGTCAAGTGGGAAAAGCGCGATGCGCGCATCAGCAACTGGAAAGACGGCAGCGTGGCCTTCGAGCAACGCGACGTCGAGTTCCCCGACACATGGTCGCTCAACGCGACTAACATCGTTTCGCAAAAATATTTCCGTGGCACACCTGGTACTTCTGAGCGTGAAGTTTCGTTGCGCCAAGTCATCGACCGCGTGGCCGACACGATCGCCAATTGGGGCATCCAGGGTGGCTATTTCGTAGACGAAGCCGAGGCCGAGGCATTCCGCAATGAGCTCAAGTACATCCTCGTCACCCAGCGCGCTGCGTTCAACAGCCCGGTGTGGTTCAACATCGGCGTCAAAGGCGTGCCACAACAGGCGAGTGCCTGCTTCATCTTGGCCGTTGAAGACACGATGGATGGCATCCTCAACTGGTATCGCGAAGAAGGCACCATCTTCAAGGGTGGCTCAGGTTCGGGCATCAACCTGTCGGCCATTCGCAGCAGCGCCGAAACTCTGAAAGGTGGCGGCACCGCGTCGGGCCCAGTCTCGTTCATGCGTGGCGCTGATGCGTCGGCAGGCACCATCAAGTCGGGTGGCAAAACTCGCCGCGCGGCCAAGATGGTCATCCTCAATGTGGACCACCCAGATATTGAAGAGTTCATCTGGTGCAAATCACGTGAAGAGAAAAAGGCGCGCGCCCTCGCGGCAGCCGGCTTCGACATGGACTTGGACGGCTCTGACTCGTTCTCCGTGCAGTATCAAAACGCCAACAACTCCGTGCGCGTCACCGACGACTTCATGCAAGCCGTCAAAGAAGACCGCGACTGGGATCTAAAAGCCGTCAAAGACGGCCGCACCGTGCGCACGATGAAAGCCCGCGACCTGTGGCGTCAACTTGCCACAGCCTCGTGGGAGTGCGCCGACCCCGGTTTGCAGTTCGACACCACCATCAACAAGTGGCACACCGCGCACGCAGCGGGCCGTATCAATGGCTCTAACCCGTGCAGCGAATACATGCACATCGACAACTCGGCGTGCAACTTGTCGTCGATCAACTTGCTCAAGTACCTCAACGACGACGATTCGTTCGATGTCGATGCGTACCGCCACACCATCGAAGTGATGTTCACCGCGCAAGAAATTCTGGTGGGCAACGCCGACTACCCAACGGAAAAGATCGCTGAAAACAGTCGACTCTTCCGTCAATTGGGCTTGGGCTACGCCAACATTGGCGCGCTCTTGATGGCCCTTGGTATGCCGTACGACTCTGACGGTGGTCGGGCCTGGGCGGCATCGCTCACCTCGATGATGACTGGTCATGCTTATGCAACGAGTGCTCGTATCGCCAGCCGTATGGGGCCATTCGCTGGCTTCACTGCCAACGAGCGATACATGCTCAACGTATTGCGCATGCACCGCGACGCCGACAAAGAGATCGACAACACCGATGTTGTGCAAGCCGACCTCGTCGAAGCAGCAACTGCTTCGTGGGCTGCAGCAGTGCGCGACGGCGAAGAGTACGGCGTACGCAACAGCCAAGCCACGGTGCTCGCACCGACCGGCACCATTGGCCTCATGATGGACTGTGACACCACAGGCATCGAGCCCGACCTTGGGTTGGTGAAGTTCAAGAAGTTGGTAGGTGGCGGCAACATGACCATCGTCAACCAAACCGTGCCACGCGCGTTGAAGAACCTCGGCTACGAAAAGCCAGTCATCGACCGCATCATTGCGCACATCGATACGAACAAGACCATCGTCGGCTCACCTGACTTGCGCACCGAACACCTGCCGGCATTTGCGTGCTCGATGGGTGACAACGTGATCCATTATCAGGGTCACGTGCGCATGATGGGTGCGGTGCAGCCGTTCCTCTCGGGTGCGATTTCTAAGACGGTCAACATGCCAGAAAACGCGACGATTGAAGAGATCGAACAGATCCACATGTTGTCGTGGGAGCTCGGGCTGAAGGCCGTTGCGATTTATCGCGACAACTGCAAAGTTGGCCAACCGTTGTCGACCATGAAGAAAGACGACGACAAGACCGACACCGGTTCAAGCAATGCAGCTACTGCAACCGTCGAGCGTGTCATCGAACGCATCGTCAATCAGCCGGTTCGACACAAGCTGCCGCGTTCACGTCGTGGTCGCACGTTCGAATTCCGTGTTGCTGACTGCAAAGGCTTCGCCAACGTGGGCGAGTACGAAGATGGTCGCCCAGGCGAAATCTTCCTCACGGTGTCCAAGCAGGGTTCGACCTTGGCTGGCATCATGGATTCGTTCGCCAAGAGCATCTCGTATGGATTGCAGTACGGCGTGCCGCTACATGCATTCGTCGAGGCGTTCGTCAACACGCGCTTTGAACCAGCCGGCATGACCGATGATCCAGACATTCGCATGGCATCGTCGATCATCGACTACTTGTTCCGTCGTTTGGCAGTCGAATACATGACGCCAGCCGAGCGTGCCGAATTGGGCATCTTCACTCGTGAAGAGCGCTTGCAGCCAACGCTGCCAGGTGTCGAAGAGACCGCAGTGGACACCGCTCAAGGCGTCGACATTTTCGCTGACCCCAAGACCATTCCGTCGGCAGGTGAACTTGCCGCCAGCATGGCTGCAGGCGCGATGGACCACGGTTCATCCAAGTCGGCTCGTACGGGTGCGATTTGTTCGGCGTGTGGTTCATCCAACATGCGTCGCGCCGGTGCGTGCCACGTGTGTGGTGACTGCGGTTCGACGAGCGGCTGCTCCTGAACTAACCAGACGTCATGCCTCGTGATGGGGCGCGTCTGG
>JBBANT010000031.1:0-6315 GCA_040401815.1 Ilumatobacteraceae bacterium
TTTCGGCGCGGGCAATGTCTTGTGGGTTTACTTCCGAAACCACGAGTGGAACCTGCGGATCCATCCGCCAGCACGATGAGTTGTCCACCACGATGGCCCCAGCGGCAGCAAACTTGGGGGCCAACGCCCGCGATGTGCTGGCGCCTGCCGAAAAAATGACTACATCCAAACCAGTCGGGTCAGCAGTCGTGGCATCTTCAACGGTGATCGAGCGACCAGCGAAGTCGATGGTGGATCCTGCCGAGCGCGCTGAAGCAAAAAAGCGCAACTCATTATGCGGAAACTCGCGCTCTGCTAGCAGCGAGCGCATGACATTGCCGACCATTCCGGTTGCGCCGACCAGGCCGATGTTGGGAATTTTGCTCTTTGGCACTCGTTCAGGCTAACCGTGCAACAAGCCACCAATGGCTTGGGTGCACGCGTCGCACGGCCAATTTTTTCACGCCGGCCGCTGAGACCGTCACACGCCGACGTGGCGAATGAACGATGGTGACTTCATGCAACTGCGTGCCGATGAGGTCGAGCCCAATTGTGGCCAACACATCGTCGGGGCTCAACCGATTGGCCTGCCATCCCAACCGGGTGAGAGAGCGAATACGCGCCATGTATTTGGCGGCCTTGGGCGTTCGCCACAACACCCGCACCAAACCACCAAGCGGCACCAGCGCCGCATCCAGCGGCGTCCACGTGCGAAAATTAAGCGCAATCAACCCACCGCGTTTGGTCACGCGCATTGCCTCGCCCACGAGCGAACGTGCATCGTCGGCACCGCAGTGCTGCAGCGTGATGTAGGAAAAAGCAAAATCAACCGACCCAGATGCGATATCAAGGGTTCGTCCGTCAGCAGCATGCACGGTACGCAGCGCCGTGGGCTCGCCGTGATGAAACACCGTTTCGCGACAACGCTCGAGAAATGCGGCGTCGACATCCGCGGCATATACAGTGCGGAATCGTTTACTGAAACCAGCAGTCATACGACCGATACCGCTACCGATTTCCACCATGGCCAGATTCTCCGTTGAGCCGTCTACAAACCCAAACAGCCGCAGATATCGCTGCACCTCTTTATCGCCACTCGTCGTGAATGACTCCAATGACACGTCGCCGGTCTTGTTGTCAAAGACCCAACCAGTGCTGCGCACTGCCTCGTCAGCGGTGAGCGACTCGGTGCGCAAACCAGCACTTCTCCAAGGCACGCCTTGCGGGCGACGCAGCCGCTCGGCGATCTGACCCCAAAGAGACATCGACTACTTACGTTCGGGCAAAGGCGCCGAATAATCGTCGCCACTATCTAGGCCAAATGCCGTGTGCAAGGCCTGTACTGCCGTCTGCATCATCGCTGCGCGAACCACGACAGAAACCCGAATCGTCGACGTGGAAATCATTTCAATGTTGACCCCGTTGTCGGCCAACACGCGAAACATCTTGGCTGCCACACCCGGACTGGTTTTCATGCCGGCCCCCACGAGTGACACCTTGGCGATGCCGTCATCATGTGTGACTGCACCGGCGTTCAATTGTTTGGCCACGCGCGCCATCACTGGCTCGGCAGTTGCCACATCTGCTTTCGGCACCGTAAATGAGATATCGGTGGTGCCGGCTGTCGAAGTGTTCTGCACGATCATGTCGACGTTGACGTTTGCTTTTGCGAGCGCCTCAAAAATGTCTGCCGACACACCCGGTCGATCAGGCACACCAAGGATGGTGATCTTTGACTCGCTGGCGTCTTGTACGACTCCCGAGATGACTGGCTCTTCCATATTCTTCATCCTTTCGTGATGGCGACCGACAACCCACGTTCCTTCTTCCCACGTGAAACTTGATCGCACATGAATTGGCACATCGTGATTGCGAGCAAACTCCACTGAGCGCAGCGCGAGCACCTTGCTACCCGCACCTGCCATCTCCAGCATCTCATCAAATTGCAATACGGGCACTTTGCGGGCCTGGCGCACGACGCGCGGGTCAGCGGTGAACACACCCGTGACATCGGTGTAAATCTCGCATGAGTCGGCTTGCAACGCGGCAGCCAGAGCCACGGCTGTGGTGTCGCTGCCGCCACGGCCAAGTGTGGTGATTTCTTTGGCCGTGCTGATGCCCTGAAAGCCGGCAACCACCGCAACTTTTTTGTCGTTGATCGCCGCTCGGACTCGATCGCCCTTAACTTCAAGAATTTTTGCCTTGGTGTGCACCGTGTCGGTGATGATGCCCACCTGCGAGCCAGTGAAGCTCACTGCCTCCACACCCGCATCATGCAGAGCCATGCACAACAGCGCCATGCTGATGCGCTCACCTGTGGTGAGCAACATGTCCATTTCTCGGCTGGGCGGGTTGGCCGATACCTGATGGGCCAGTTGCATCAAGTTGTCAGTGGCTTTGCCCATTGCCGAAACCACCACCACCAGGTCATGCCCTGCTGCACGAGTGGCAGCAATATGACGCGCCACATTACGCATGCGCTCGGGGTCGGCCACCGAGGTTCCCCCGTACTTTTGCACGATGAGGGCCATGACGAAGCAACGCTATCCGCGAACGATTACCTCAGTAGGTAGCATTTCGTGCTCGTGGGTACAAACAAGCGTGAACGCCAAAAAAGAAACCGTGATAGTCGTCGTGACCAGGTGACCCGTCGGGCGCAGCAGGGCCAACTGCGCAAGCGTGGCATGCAGATTGCAGTCGTTGTGCTCATTGTGGTGGCTCTGGTCGGTTTCGTGTTTGCCACCGGCAACAACTCCGACGACACCGCCATAACCGAAAATGGGGTTGACACCACCGAGGTTTTGGGCGATGAAACCACTGACGAAACTGCTGCCGAGAACGCAACCTTTGAGTTCGGCACGAGTGAGTGCCCGCCGTCAGACGGCAGCGCCGATCAGCGTCGCGAGTTTGCCGACGCCCACCAGCTGTGCATTGACCCCACTAAGTCGTATATAGCCAACTTCGACACCAACCAAGGTTCGTTCACGGTGCAGTTGCTTCCTGATCAAGCCCCTGGAACCGTCAACAACTTCGTGTCGTTGGCACGCTGGAAATATTTTGATGGCACCAAGTGCCACCGTGTCATCGAAGACTTCGTCGTGCAATGCGGTGACCCTACGGCAACTGGCACCGGCAGCCCCGGCTATTCGTTTGCCGACGAATTGCCAGGCGCGGGTGAATACACGATTGGTTCGCTGGCCATGGCCAACTCTGGGCCCAACACCAACGGCAGTCAGTTTTTCATCATCACCGGCGATAACGGCGCATCACTGCCACCGAGCTACACCTTGTTCGGCCAAGTCACTGCCGGGCTCGACACCGCAGTTGCAGCAATGGCAGCGCTGTTCAACGCTGATCCGGCTGCCAACGGGGTTCCACCGGCGGCGGACATCATTCTGAACAGTGTGACAATCAGCGAGGCGTAAGCACGCTGCGCGCAAGTGCTGCGATGGTTTCATCGCTCACCCCAATTTCACGCACAAAGTTGTACACCGACGAATGCTTCGACGTGATGTCGGCCAAAATCACCGTCATTGCACGTGGGTCAGCCGCAGCAAAACGTGTCGGCATCTTCGCATAAATTTCTGCCAAGTCAGGTTGGTGAACGCGTGCCCAAACAACGAGTCGCTGCATCGCTTGTTCGGTCAGCCCATAGTCGGCAGCAATAATCGACTCGTCCACGCCGAGCGCACCAAGGATGAGCGCAGCCAAGACGCCAGTGCGATCTTTGCCAGCCGCACAATGAAACACCGCAGGCAACGCCGACTGTTGGGCCAACAAAGTGATGGCGTCGGCGAATCGCGGTGAGGCTTCGGCCAACATCTCCCGATACGCCCACACCAAAAAGTCGGCAGCATCATCAAAATCTGGTGTATCTGTTTCACCCCAGGTCACGTCAATGATGGGTAGGTGGTGCAGGGTGACGGTGTGTTGGCCAATCGGAAACACACCCCGCGCTCGAACTTCGTTATCAGAGCGCAGATCCACGACGGTGGTCACCCCCAGATCAACGACCGACTGGGTGTCATCGGGTGTCAATCGATACAAACCATCGGCTCGAAACAACGTTCGCCACCGGGTTTCTCGCCCGTCGGCAGTCGGATAGCCGCCCAAGTCACGAAAGTTGTGTACTGCAAACAGCGGCACCACCCGCCGATCGTCGGCGACCAATGCCTCAATTGCTGGCGAAGTGATACGAGCCGAAGTCATATCTCCGTACGGTACTCATAGATACACAAATGGCCACAGAAGTTTGGTGAAGCACACGTAAACGCTCGCCCAATTCTGTGCTGAGAGCGTCGAACACTACGCTCGGCAGCATGACTGTTGACGCAACACACACCATCGGAGTAGTCGGTTCGGGCATCATGGCGGCAGGAATCGCCGAAGTTGCAGCTCGCGGAGGCATTCGCGCAATAGTTCGAGCACGTAGCGAATCATCAGCGGCAGCAGCACTCAAACAAATCACTGGTGGCCTAGCCCGACAAGTTGACAAAGGCAAGCTCGAGGCCAGCGAGCGTGACCGCATTCTTGCCAATATCAGCACCACCGTCGAACTCACAGGTTTGGCTGACTGTGACATCGTCATCGAGTCGGTGGTCGAAGACCTCGCCACCAAACAGCAGCTGTTCGGTGAACTCGACGCGAGCGTGAAGCCGTCAGCGATCTTGGCGACCAACACGAGCACATTGTCTGTGGTCGAGATGGCCAAGGTGACCAACCGGCCCGACAAGGTCTGTGGAATCCACTTTTTTAACCCGGCCGCCGTACTGCCGTTAGTAGAAATCGTGCGACCTATCACTGCTAGCGACGAGACCATTGCTCGGGCTGCTGCGTTCGTAACTTCTATCGGCAAAGAAGGCGTCCACGTGCTTGATCGCGCTGGCTTCATCGTGAACGCCTTGTTGTTTCCGTATCTGAACAACGCCATTCGCATGCTCGAAGACGGCACTGCATCTATGCAAGACATCGATACTGCAATGAAGGGTGGTTGCAACTTCCCGATGGGGCCGTTCGCCCTGCTCGATCTTGTTGGTCTTGACACGTCGCTTTCCATCCTCGAAACACTGCACACGTCATTCGGTGACGAAAATTTTGTGGCCCGACCAATGTTGCGTGACCTCGTGGCGCAAGGTCGCCTCGGTCGCAAAACCAAAGCCGGTTTTTACGTCTACTAGGTCTGGTCCTCACGATTCCCGATGGGGAGATCTTGCGCTTCTGCGAGCAACTTCGGGGTGGGACCGCACACCACGACCAGTTGGTGAGTGCGACTTCGCATGGCCCGAAGTGTCGCAGTGGCCCGAACAAGACGATTTGATTGGGCAAGGCGCGAATCTGGCGCCAGCCACAATCATCGATGGATACCGACACGGTTTGTTTGCGATGGAACGTTCGATTGATCATCCTGCTTTGTTCTGGTGGTCACCAGCAGAACGTTGTGTGATTCCGCTCGATGGGCTGCGGGTTACCCGTTCAATGCGCAGTAGTGCGCGGCGTTATCACATTCGTATCAATACGTGCTTCGAGCGTGTGATGCTCGGCTGTGCCGCGCGCGAGGACGAAAACAACGTGTGGATTACCCCGCGATTCATCGACCAGTACACCGAGTTGCACGAGATGGGTTGGGCCCACAGTGTAGAAACGTTCAACGATGACGGCGTGCTCGTAGGTGGCCTGTACGGAGTACGCATCAACAAATTTTTCGCTGGCGAGTCGATGTTTCACCTCTCGCGTGATGCATCAAAAGTTGCACTCATGGCACTAGTTGACATCATGCGTTCGGCGCGCATGACCCTGCTCGATGCGCAGTGGCCAACCCCCCACCTAGAAAGCCTCGGGGGAAAGGTGGTTCCGCGTGGGGACTACCTCACCCGACTAGCGACAGCCATTGCGCCTTAGCCTTGGTCTGGTGACCGAGACGAGTCCACGTCGCCATCGCGACGAGCCGTGGCTCATGCGCACGTACTCCGGCCACTCTTCGGCCGAGGCATCCAACGAGTTATACCGCACCAATTTGGCCAAAGGCCAGACGGGGCTTTCGATTGCATTTGACCTGCCCACGCAAACTGGCTACGACCCCGACCACATCTTGGCGCGCGGTGAAGTGGGCAAGGTGGGCGTGCCAGTCGTACACCTAGAACACATGCGGGCTCTGATGCGCGATATCCCACCTGGGTCGATGAACACATCGATGACCATCAACTCCACCGCAGCCTGGCTACTGGCTTTGTATGTGGCCAACGCGGCCGAGAATGGCGTTGACAGCAGTGAATTGCGGGGCACCACCCAAAACGACGTGCTCAAAGAGTATTTGTCACGCGGAACATTTATTTTTCC
>JBBANT010000031.1:6415-7901 GCA_040401815.1 Ilumatobacteraceae bacterium
TTGTCGCTGGGTGGCGCATACGCCGCCGTTGACGAATTGAAGAGTCGTCTTGTCGCATCAATGGCGCAGCGAACCCGACGCATTGAAAGTGGCGAACAAACGGTGATTGGTGTCAACTCGTTCACCGAAACTGCCGTGTCACCCCTGGGTGGCAATGACAACATCATGCGTGTTGACCCCAAAGTAGAAGCCGCGCACATCGACGATGTGCAGCGCTGGCGTACGTCACGTGATTCACAGGCAGTTGCTGCTGCCTTGCACGATTTGCGGGCAGCTGCTGCAAGTGATCGCAACATCATGGATGCTTCGATCGTTTTGGCTCGGGCTGGCGGCACAACAGGTGAATGGGCATCAACCCTGCGTGAAGTGTTTGGTGAATATCGCGCCCCGACCGGCGTCGGGGGCGTCGCTGTGCCACGCGGTGACCAACTTGCTGCGGTCGCGCAACGTTCGAGCACACTGCCTGGCGGGCCACCCCGTTTGTTAGTCGCCAAGCCAGGCCTCGACGGTCACTCGAGTGGTGCTGAGCAAATTGCCATCGCAGCGCGCGATGCCGGCATGGAAGTGGTGTACGGCGGTATCCGCCTGACACCCAAGCAGATTGCCGAGTCAGCACGCGACGAAGACCCCGATGTGGTGGGTTTGTCGATTCTTTCTGGCTCGCATCAAGCCCTGGTGCCTGATGTGGTTCGTGAATTGAGTGCACTTGGTGTTGACGTGCCCGTGGTGGTTGGAGGCATCATCCCCGACGAAGATCGTGTGCTGCTATTGGAAGCAGGTGTTGCTGCGGTGTACACACCCAAGGACTACGCCATCGCTCAAATCATGTCAGACATTGTCGACATTGTCGAGCGGCATCGAGCTGCACAGAATTAATACTGAACTAACTAAGCACTAGTTCAGAACTAGCGCACCGCTCAGGCGTTGTTCGTGTACTACGGCAGCATCGTCGTTGACGGTGCAACTGCAACAAATCCTGTTGCTGGTGGCATGGTCAATTCGGCGCCTGCTTCAACGCGGTCAGGATTTATGATGCCATTCAGTGTCATGAGCGCTTGCATATCGACCTGAAAGCTTTCAGCGATTGCAAACAGTGTGTCGCCGCGCTGCACCACATAGGTGATTGGCGGTTGATACACCGTGGTGGTGGTACTGGTGGTGGTAACCACGGTGGTGGGTGTGGTTTCTATTCCCGAGTCATTGCGTTGTGCGAAAAATAGGGCGAGTGCCCCACTAACGACGGTTACTGCCAGTAGCCCCCACTGCAGTCGGCCACGAAGAAACATCGCTCTCATGCTAGGAGTGCTAGCCGCACTCGGTTGTAACGCGCCACAATGATGCAGGGAGCGTTCACCACTACACCAATCATGATGGTGAACAGCATCCACCAGCCTCGACTCCACAACATGGTGACGGGAACCATGAGCAACAACGTGAGGTGCACTCGTTCGGCGCGCAACGACTCGGCACCAAATCGTGTCCTTCC
>JBBANT010000031.1:8001-12533 GCA_040401815.1 Ilumatobacteraceae bacterium
AAGTGTCGCAACTAGCGACGCGCGTCCATGAACATGCCGCGCAACGCCTGATAATTCTCGATGCAGTGACCCGCACCGAGCACGACTGCTTCGAGCGGTTGGGGTGACAACTGCACTGGCACCTTGGTTTCGTATTGCAGTCGTTCGGGCAAGCCACGCAGCAAGGCACCACCACCTACCAAATAAATGCCCCTGGTCAATAGATCCTGCGCCAACTCGGGTGGTGTTTCGCCGAGACACTCTTTTACCGAATCAATCATGCGTGTAACCACTTCGTCGAGGGCCTCACGAATTTCAACTGCCGTTAACACCACGGTCTTCGGCAAGCCCGTGACCAAGTCACGGCCCTTCACTTCGGCATCACGATCTGTTGGCAGCGGCTGGGCACTACCGATTTGTTTCTTGATTTCTTCTGCGGTGCGTTCGCCGATGGCCAAACCGTGTTCCTTACGCACCCAACCCTGAATCGCTTCGTCCATCGTGAAACCGCCAACTCGCTCGGCACGCAGAGTAACGATGCCACCCAGGCTGATCACTGCTGTTTCAGTGGTTCCACCGCCGATATCCACCACCATGTTGCCGACTGCCTCCTCGATGGGCAGGTCAGCACCGATTGCCGCAGCCATTGGTTGTTCCAACAATTGCGCGTCGGCAGCACCAGCGCGACGTGTGGCTTCAGTAACGGCGCGGCGCTCTACTTCGGTGATTGCCGATGGCACACAAATCAACACCTTCGGGCGGGCAAATCGTGAAACGCCAGCCCGTTTCAACAGCAGTCGAATCATTTGCTCGGTGGTTTCAAAGTCGGTGATGGCCCCACCTCGTAACGGACGAACTGCCACGATGAAACTCGGGGTGCGTCCGATCATGTCCCAGGCCTCGTGCCCAGTGGCCAACACCTCGTTGGTGCGACGGTTCTTGGCGATCACTGTCGGCTCATTCATGATGATGCCTTCGCCCTGTTTGTAGACGAGCGTGTTGGCGGTACCGAGGTCAATTGCTAAGTCACGTGCCATGGTCAGCCACCTTGCCGTTGTTCACGAGCAATCTTGATTTGCTCTCGCAAGTGTTCGCGCGAGTCATCCGAAAGTGCAGCAATGTGCCGGCGAAACGCAGCAGCACCATCAACAGGTTTTGCCCGCCTGCCATCGGTCGCGACGAGATACGCCAGTGTCGCCGCCGACGCCACCGAGATTGCGGCAAACACCAGACTTGCTACTGACGTCGCGGCGATCACGATTCAACCGTGCTCTGATTGGCAACGGCTGAGGCTGGCACCAAGGGCATCGCGCGAGTACCCCACTCACTGGCTGGGTTACTGGCTGTGTCATTGCTCGTTCCATTCGCTGACGACCACTGTTCTTTTTTCCAAATCGGCACGCTGTGTTTTACAGCGTCAATGCAGTAGCGCGCCGCAGCAAAAGCCTCAGGGCGATGTGGTGCCGACACCACGACCACTACTGCCGATTCAGTGAGTTCTAACTCACCGACTCGGTGCACCAACGCCACGCGACCGATTGTCGGAAAGCGACGACGAGCTTCATCCACGACATCTTGCATTTTGTGAATTGCGACATCACGGTACGCCTCATAGGTGAGCGACGTCACCCCACTGCGGCCGTCGGCATGATCGCGCACGGTTCCAGAAAAGAGAACAACTGCACCACATTCCGGAGCCACTGCCCATTCATACAAAGCACCAACCGCAAGTGGTGTGTCACTCACCTCTACACGATCTTGCGTCATCGTTGTTCAGCGTAGTTCGCATCGTCATAGGCTCTACCGCGTGGCCGAAGACGAAGCGCCGAACCCGTTCAACAATCCATTGTTCGCCCAGTTCCAGCGCGCAATGTCGGCGCAGGGCCCGCTGCAGTGGGATGTTGCTCGGCAAACCGCACTCATGGCGGCAACCGAAGGCGTTACTGAACACAATGTAGACCCGCAGCGCAGAATCGCCGTGGAGAGCCTGGCGAACGTGGCCCGAATGCACGTTGCCGAAGTGACAGGTTTGGCCACCCCGGCAGCGGTACCCCTCGATGTGGTTGGGCGTGCCACGTGGGCCAATCTCACCCTGCAGGCCTGGAAACCATACTTTGATGCACTGGCTCAGGCCATCGGTGGCACCGCAACTAGCACTGCAGACAACACAGCAGAAGACACTGCCGCGTCTGAAGCCGACGAGAGCGACCCGATGCTGGCGATGCTGGCAAATGTGAGCAAGCTCATCGCACCATCAATGTTGGGGATGTCGGTTGGCACGCTCGTCGGCCGGCTGGCCACGAATACTTTTGGTCAATTCGATCTACCGCTACCCCGCGACCCACACGATCGTGTAGTCATCGTGATCAGCAATGTCGACAACTTTGCCGACGAATGGTCGATTCCGCGTGACGACATGACTATGTGGGCCCTCACCCACGAACTCATCAGTCACGGCGTTTTTGGTGTAGCCCATGTTCGCCAGACTGTGCAGCAACTGGTAAGCCAATTCGCTGGTGGCTTTCGCCCAAACCCAGGTGCCTTGTCCGAAAGCATCAGCTCACTCGACATTTCTTCGGGCGATCCGATGAAGCTGCTCAACTCCCTGCTCTCTGATCCAACGGTGTTACTCGGTGCCCAGCGATCCGCAGCCCAAGAGCGCGTCGCCCCAGTTCTTGATGCCGCGATTGCCAGCATCGTCGGGTACATAGACCACTATGTCGATCGCGTCACTGCTCGAATCTTGGGCCAAGCTTCACCGATTGGTGAGGCCGTGCGGCGCCGTCGTGTTGCTCAATCTGGTGATCGGGTTTTCGTTGAACGCCTATTGGGCATCGATCTGACCAACGAACAGGTGGAGCGTGCCCAACAATTCATTGCTGGGGTGCTCGAGCGCGCAGGCGACGACGGCGTCGCCCTGTTGCTCGCAAAGCCTGGCAATTTGCCGACTCCATCAGAAATCGTGGCACCTGGCCTGTGGCTGGCGCGGCTGGAAACCAGTAACTAGTTCGATTTCTCAAACTTGTAGCCCAACCCACGAATGGTCAAAATTGACGTGGGGCTACTTGGTGCGACTTCAACTTTGGAACGCAGCCGTTTGATGTGCACGTCAAGTGTCTTGGTGTCGCCGTAGTAATCGCTGCCCCAGACGCGATCGATAAGCGTGTCACGAGTCATCACACGACCAGCATTCGCCATGAGCACGTAGAGCAATTCGAACTCTTTCAACGGCAGCTTTGTCAATTGTCCACGGACAGTCACCAAATGTTGCTCAGTATTGATCGTTACGTCTCCGACGCTTACTGAGGTACTCGAATCGAATACTTCGCTGCCTGAGCCAGAACTTCGACGCAACGCAGCGCGTACGCGAGCAACGAGTTCACGAATGCGATAGGGCTTCACGATGTAGTCATCGGCCCCCACCTCAAGACCAACAACGGTGTCAATCTCGGTTCCTTTTGCCGACACCATGATGATTGGCACTTGGCTCTTCTTGCGAATCTCGCGGCATACATCAGTCCCCGAAACTTTGGGCAGCATCACATCAAGTAACACAATGTCAGGATTGAACTTGTCGAAGTTGGACAAGGCCTCGGCACCATCCCGGGCAACTTCGACAGCAAAGCCCTCTCGTTGTAGCCCCACTACGAGTGCATCGATGAAGGCTTCTTCGTCTTCAACGACCATGACTGTTTGTTTTGAACTTGTGTTCATTGGGCAAGACTCCTTGTGTTGGAAACATCTGAAATGTCTGCTTGCTGTTCTGTCGCGTCACCGACGCCAAAATCGGACGGCAAAACCATCGTGAAGGTTGACCCGCGGCCTTCTTCTGACACCACTGACACGGTGCCACCATGGTTCGACACCACGTGGCGCACTATCGAAAGACCCAAGCCCGAGCCACCAGTGCTGCGCGATCGGGCACGATCTACGCGATAAAAACGTTCGAAGATTCGTTGATGATCCTTAGCACCGATACCGATTCCTTGATCAATCACGGCGATACTCACGAACTCTGATGTTGCCTGCACTTCAACCAAAACGGTTTTGCCATCCCCGCTGTACTTCACGGCGTTGGAAACAAGATTCTCTAGCGCCGACACCAGCTGCATACGGTCGCCCAGCACCCGAGTTTCTTCCACGTTCTTTGCCTCAACCACAACACCGGCCCGCATTGCCTCGTGATGCATTCGCGCAACCACCTCGTTCACCACGTCGGCAACCAAGACTGGCTCCCAATCATCGGCGCCACCAAACTCGATCCGAGACAGGTCAAGCAGGTCATCCACGATGTGCGACAGCCGATATGACTCGTCGACGATTCGTGACGACAAGCGCTCGATTACCTGAGGGTCTGTCTCGCCAATCATGGTGTCGGCCAATGCCGCAATACCGCCGATTGGGGTCTTTAATTCGTGACTCAAGTTGGCAACGAAGTCAGTGCGCACCGTATCGACTCGCGCCTGTTCTGTTACATCCTCAACTGTTGCAACGATGCGACCATCGGATAAATGTTTGGTGCGAAGGTCAAACGATCGCGAGGCAGAGCCCGA
>JBBANT010000032.1:0-10448 GCA_040401815.1 Ilumatobacteraceae bacterium
GCCTTGATGGTGCCGAACGTAATGATCTGAGCCACGTGGTCGCGCCCGTATTTTTCGGCGGCGTAACGAATCATCTCGTCGCGGTAACGCGAGTCGAAGTCCATATCGATATCGGGCATCGTGACACGGTCGGGGTTCAAAAAGCGTTCGAACAGCAAGTCGTATTTCACCGGGTCAAGATCGGTGATGCGCAATGCATAGGCAACTGCACACCCGGCCGCCGAACCTCGTCCGGGGCCGACCCGAATGCCCTGTTCTCGGGCATGGCGAATGAGATCCCACACGATGAGGAAATACGACGCAAAGCCCATGTCGCAGATGACTTTGAGTTCGTACGCCAATCGCTCGACCACCGCCTTTGGCACTTCGGCACCCCATCGCTGTGTGGCACCAGTACGCGCCAAGTGTTCGAGGTACGCGCGGTCGTCACTGAAGCCGGCCGGGATCGGAAAGTCGGGCAGTACATACTTGCCGAATTCGATGGTGGTGCTGGCACGCTCAGCAATCCACAGCGTGTTGTCGCATGCATCTGGCGTTTCTCGGAACAGCTGTCGCATTTCGGCGGCCGTCTTGAGATAGTGCTCTTCGCCTTCGAATTTGAATCGCTTGGGGTCGGCAATGGTGCAACCCGTTTGCACACACAGCAATGCATCGTGGGCTTGTGCGTCGTGACGATGCACGTAATGCGAGTCATTGGTGGCCAAGAGTGGCGCATCAATTTCGCGGGCAATCTTGATGAGGTCTGCCATGGTTCGCCGTTGATCGGCGATGCCGTGGTCTTGGAGCTCAATGAACATGTTGTCGCGCCCAAAAATTTCTTGTAGCCGCGCAGCGGTGCGCTTGGCTTCGTCGTAGTCATTGCGCAACAGCGCCTGCAACACATGGCCGCCAAGGCATCCAGTGGTGGCGATGATTCCTTCATGGTGACGATCCAGCAACTCCCAGTCCATACGCGGCTGGTAGTAGTAGCCCTCCAGGAAAGCTTGGCTCGACAGCTTGATGAGGTTGCGATAGCCCGTGTTGTTTTCACACAACAACGTCATGTGGTAGTACAACTTGCGACCCGCTTCGGTGTCGCCGCCCGAGTCATCAACTTTGGCACCACGTCGTTGCGGCCGCTCGAAGCGCGACTCGTACGCCATGTAGGCCTCGGTGCCGATGATGGGGTTGATGCCAGCGCGACGAGCCGTTTGATAAAACTCAAGGACTCCGTACATGTTGCCGTGGTCGGTGATGCCGATGGCCGACTGGCCGTCACTGACGGCGCGTTCGATCAGATCATCAACTCGAGCGGCCCCGTCGAGCATCGAAAACTCGGTATGCACATGAAGGTGAGTGAAAGAAGACGACATCGCAGGAATGCCGAGAGTACCAGCGGGGTCTGGGGGCTGGCGTGACCAGCGAGTTATTACGGAATTAGATGTATGTGCCGGGGCGATCAGCTGCACCAGCGCCAGACGCTGGCAGCTGACGCATTTGTTCGAGTTGTGTGCGAGCGGCTAACTGCTGGGCAAACAGCGTGGCCTGAATTCCGTGGAAGAGGCCTTCTAGCCAACCGACTAGTTGGGCTTTGGCCACGCGCAGCTCGGCTTCGCTCGGCACGTCGCCTTCTTTGAACGGCAGCGCAAGTGTGCGCAACTCTTCTTGTAGATCGGGCGAAATGGCTTCGGCCAACTCAACGATGGACCGCTCATAAATTTCGGCGAGCCGTTCGCGACTTGGCAAATCCAGTTCCATCTGGCGAACTTCTTCCAACAACCCCTTAATCATCGAGCCGATGCGCATCACCTTGGCTGGCTCTTGCACCGTTTCTTTGCCATCGCCCGAGTCGGCTGCGACGAGGCCTCCGGTTAGAGCGCTAGCAGTAGGCATGCCGTCAATGAGCTCGCCGCGTTGAGGGTTGGAGTCACTCATAATCACCTAGTTCTATCAGCGTGCACCAATGGCCAGAAGCGGAACGTCGATTTCGTCAGATGTCAGCGAGCCATGGCGACATTGCAGGTCGAAGTACGACTTGTCTGCTGGGTCGTCGAAGCTGACATCAGCCTTGGCCATCACTGCCACGTCACCAAGCCGACGACGCACCACATCGCTGACGTGGCGACCAAAAAATCCACCGTCAATCATTTCGTCACGCGTCATCACCCACGCCACATCTCCATGGTGGCTACGGGCAGCCGCAGCCACCTCGTCAGCTCGACCACTGTTGGCGTGCAGCCAGCGAAACCGCCCCTCGCCCGACTGATGCGACAAGTGGCGCGTTACATCCGGATGCAGCAGCGACGTGCGGTCGCCCACCATCACCTGGCCGTGATCGGCAGTCACCACGAGCACCGCACCAGCCGGCAGAACGGATGCAATGTCGGCCACGATTCGGTCGGCGGTCAACACTTCGGCGTCGTAGTGCTCACCGAAACCACGCTCGTGGGCAATTTTGTCAACACCGTCGTAATAGCAGTACACAAACTTTTCACCGCGCGCCAACAAGCTGCGCACATCCACCACCATGCTCGACGGGGCGCGCCAACTGAACAGTTTCTGATCTCGCAGATGCGCCTCGGTGAATGCCGTGCCATCAAACTCGGCTTTCGACAGCACGGGAATGGTCGCCCCCAAAAACGGCGGGCACGGTTGCACATCGCGGGGCATCAATCGGTGTCGGGCGTCGCCGCGGTCGTCGGCCCACCGCAGCATTTGCACCACGCGGCCCGCAAAGTCGATTCGGTAGCCAACCATTCCGTGCTCACCTGGGGCTGCCCCTGTGGCAATCGACGTCAATGCAGTCACCGTGGTGGTGGGTGCAACCGTCGTGATAGCACTGCCCTGCATAGCGGCAAAGGTCGGTGCACAGCTTGGGTTTTCACGGATTCGGTCTTGGAGTTGGTGCCAGCCCAAACCATCGACAACCAACAACACCACTTGCCGTGCGCCACGAACGATGTCGGGGAAGAACGCCGGCAGCTTGTCGGTGCCCCCTGGCCCGAGGAGTGCAGGCACGATATTAGTTACGCACGCACCGCCGTAGTCAGGGCACCGTGGGGTTGCATCAATGATGCGCGGGGCTCGTGACATCTCGCTCACCAGTCAACCAGCGCCTGCGTACCATGGAGACGTGCGGATCTCAACTCGGGGCGATTATGCGTGTCGCGCCCTGTTGTCGCTGGCCCTGCACACCGACGAACCCGGACCAATTTCTGTGCGTGACATTGCCACTCGAACGGCCCTGCCCCAGCCATATCTCGAACAAATTTTGCTGGCGCTAAAAGGTGCGGGTTTGGTGCACTCCAAACGCGGAGTTGGCGGCGGCTACACCTTGGCGCGTCATCCTGACAAGATTTTGTTGTCTGAAATACTCGCTGCCGTAGACGGGCCCATCTCGCTCGGCGACTTTGGTGAGCCGCATCGCGACGGAGCCTGCGACCACGAGGGCCAGTGCGTGTTGCTGGCGATTTGGCATTCAGTCGGTGGCCACATGCGCGACCATCTCGCCCAGTTCACCTTGGGTGGCGTGCTTGCTGCTGCTCGCGGTGACGCACCGTGGCCCGGTGAACCACACCACTAAGACGTGTTTGTCTAGGAAAGTCCCGCCAGCAACTCGACAAAATCTGCTGGTTGCGGGGCGTGGAATGTGCAACGCTCACCAGTGCGCGGATGATCAAAGGCCAATTCGCGGGCGTGCAACATCGGTCGCCCTACACGCAACCCGGCGCGCACGCCCCCATATGTGGGGTCTCCGACTACCGAGTGACCGATCGAAGCCAGATGCACTCGAATTTGGTGAGTGCGACCAGTTTCGAGACGGCACTCGATGAGTGCCGATTCTTTTGGTGTGTAAAACATTTGCTCGACGGCGTAATGCGTGCGCGACGGTCGCCCATCGATAACCACTGCCATCTTGGTGGGGTCGCGCTGATCACGGCCAATCGGTGCATCAATCACCCCGTGCATCGATGCCGGGTTGCCCCACACCAACACCGAATACACCCGCGTCACACTGCGCGCAGCAAGCTGGCCAACTAGCGATTCGTACGCCGCATTGTTGCGTGCCACAGCAACTAGGCCAGTAGTGCCGGCATCCAAACGATGCACCAACCCAGGTCGCATTCGATCGCCCACATCCACAATGTCGGGATACGCCGCCAGCAGATAGTTGACCATCGTGCCGGCCTGGTTGCCGGCACCGGGGTGCACAACCAAACCGGCGTCTTTGTTGACGATGAGTACGTCTTCATCGGCATACACGATGTGCAACTGACGTGAGTCGTCAGCCAACGGAATCGCAGGGCCACTGGCTTGTGCAATATCGACGCTGATGGTTTGTCCTTTGGTGACTTTTTCTTTGCCTACCGTCACCACTTTGCCTTCAACAGATACCCCACCGACTTCAATGAGTGCTGCTGCAGCGCTACGACTGATGTCGGCAATTAGCGACACCACCCGATCGATGCGCATTCCATCGAGTGATGTCGGAATCTCTTCGGTTACCCGCCGAGCGATACCACCAGTGTCGTCGCTCATAGGGCTGTGTCTGACTGTTGTGTTTGCGGGCCTGTTGAGCCAAGTCGCGGCGAACTGCGGCGCAGCGATGCCACGATCATGAGTACAGCCCCAATCGAAATCGCCGAGTCAGCCACGTTGAACACCGGGAACCACTGCAGATCTACGAAATCAACGACAGCACCCCGCAACCAAGCCTCACCGCGGAATGCTCGATCAATCAAGTTGCCCAAAGCCCCACCCACGATGAGCCCAGCAGCGACCGCGGCCAGGCCTTGGGCTTGACGACGCAGCCACAGCACCATCACAATCACCACGACAAACCCCAAGGCGCCGATGACCGGCCCCGCGCCGGTGGCCTGAGAAAACGCCATTCCTTTGTTGAAGACCAAATTAAAGCGCAGCGAGCCCACCAGATCGATGGTGCGATTATCGGAAAGTCGATTCAATGCCCAGTGCTTGGTGAGTTGGTCAACAACGACGATGGCTGCAATGAGCAGCCCGAGTCGTTGCGACTGGGCTCGGCTCATCGACTGCCCAGACCGCCAGCCCGTTCCGTAACGAGCTCAGTGGTCCACGGCAGGGCTTCGAGACGTTCCCGCGGAATCGGCAGACCCGAATACAACGAGTATCCATATTCACCGATTTGCATTCGCTCCAGAGCGGCATCAATGGCATCGACTTCGGCCAACGCTTGGTCAGAAAGAATCAGGTCGCGTTCGCGTTCGACCACCATGGTGTCGCCTTCTCCGCCTTCTTCACCGAAATCCACGTCGCCCATCTCTTGGTTTGCCACGATCTCTGCTGCTTCTTGCACGAGCCGCTTGGCCTGACCGACCAACTCGATTCGTTTGGACAACAGCAGCGCTTTTTGCGCACGCAAAAACTCGAGGTCAAATTCGACTGTGGCGGTGATTCCGTCGACTGGCTTGCTTTTGATGATTGGCGGCTTGACCGGCTTGGCCATCGCCTTTTCTTGCTGGGCACGGATGCGAGCCTCTTCTTCATCGCGCAGGGTGCGAATGCGGGCCCGCTCGGCTTCGCGCACCTGTCGCTCGGCATCTTTGGCCTTGGTGATCTTGTCGCGCTCGCGCTGCTTTTCGCGCCGCTCATCCTCGATGGCTGCCCGCTTGCGGGCCTGCTCACGCTTGCGCTCTTCAGTTGCCACTTGTCGTTCAAGGTCGCGGCGACGCTTCTCGGCGAGTTTCAACTTGAGGAGACGATTGCGTTCAGCAAGTTTTTCTTTGGCGATGCGCTTGCGCTCACGCTCGGCGGCGATACGTGCCTGCTTACGGTCGCGTTCTGCTGCGAGGCGCGCTTGCTTGCGCTTGCGCTCATCAGCCTTGCGCTGCTGTGCTTGCTTGCGGCGCAAAGCTTCGGCTTTACGTTGTGCTGCGCGACGATCAGTCTCTGCTTTTTTCTTGGCCGCTTTACGACGCTGCTCGTCCTTAGCTTTTCTCGCTTTGCGACGTTTTTCGTCTTGAATTTTCTTCATCTTGCGACGTTTGTCCTCTGCTGCCCGCTTGGCCTTGCGGCGACGGAGTTCTTCGATCTTGCGACGTTTGGCAGCAGCCTGCTTTTGCAGGGCTACTTTCTTGGCCAAGGCTTGCTTCTTAAATGCAACCTTCTTGGCTAACGCTTGCTTTTTGGCAGCAGCCCGTTTGGCTGCGGCTTTCTTCGGCGCAATGGCCTTTTTCTTCTGGGCTGCCTTGCGCCTGGCGGCTGCATTCATGACCCCGTCAGAGTAGCCGCTCTACTCCCACAAAAAGCGGCATGTCATCCAATGTTGAATTTGCCGAATTGCCGTTGTCGCCCACTGCCGTTACGAGCAACTCACGCGCCAGGGTCTCGCTTTGCACCATCGCTGCATGGGCCTGCACCGCTGCGGCCACAAGGTCGGGTGCGCCGAGCGTCAACCGAATGCGATCTGACACGTGCAGGTCTGCATCGCGGCGCGCTTGTTGTACCAGACGGATCACGTCACGGGCGACTCCTTCGCGCTTCAAGTCATCGTCAACCGCCAGATCCAACACCACGATGCCCGAGCCGTCGCCTAACGCCGTGCTACCCCGTTCGCCGGCACCAATGGCCACCAAGGTGAGCGAATATTCGCCGTCGCGCAACTCCACACCGCCAGCCACCACGCGGTCTGCGTCGATTGACCAGTCGCCTTGCTTCACTGCACGAATCACCTTTTGTGTGTCGGCTCCGAGTCGCGGCCCGAGAGCCGCAGGTGTGACCACGAGTTCGCGCCGAGCGTGTTCATCCACGTTGGCGCTCAGCACCACTTGCCGCACGTTGACCTCGTCCTTAATCACATCAACGAATTCGCCGAGTTTGGCAGCCCGCGAGCTAGCAACAATCAACGACGCCAGCGGCTGGCGCACCCGCAATTGGTGCACCTTGCGCAACGACAACGTAGAAGAGCACACGTCGCGCGCTAAGTCCATTGATTCCACGAGTTCATCGGCTGCCGCCAAACCTGCGGTGGTTGGCCAACTCGTCAGGTGCACGCTGCGCTCACCAGTGAGGCCGCGGTAAATCTCTTCGGTGATCAGCGGCATCAGTGGTGCCGCCACCCGACACACGATGGTAAGCACGCTGTGCAGGGTGTTGATGGCGGCCTGTTCGGCTTCCCAAAAACGATCACGACTGCGGCGGATGTACCAGTTGGTGAGCACGTCCAAGAACTCGCGCACCTGGGTGCAGGCATCAAACAAGTCGTTGCGTTCAAAGGCCGTCGTCGCAGCGTCGACCATTGAGCGCGCCTTGGCCACGATGTAGCGGTCAAGCACGTTGGTGCTTGAGGTGTCGAAGGTGCCACGCACACCGCCAGCGTTGGCATACAGCGACAAGAAATACCACGAGTTCCACAACGGCAGGATGGTCTGGCGCACAGTGTCGCGAATGCCGGCTTCGGTAACCGAGAAGTCGGCTCCGCGCAATATCGATGACGACAACAAATACCAGCGCATCGCGTCTGCACCGAATGTGTCGAACACCTGCATCGGGTCGGGATAATTGCGCAGGCTCTTTGACATTTTTTGTCCGTCATCACCGAGCACGATTCCGTGGCTCACGCAGCTCTTGAATGCCGGGCGGTCAAACAAGGCGGTTGCCAACACATGCAGGGTGTAAAACCAACCCCGCGTTTGCCCGATGTATTCCACGATGAAATCGCCTGGATAGTGGCTTTCGAACCACTCGCGATTTTCGAACGGGTAATGCACTTGGGCGAACGGCATCGAGCCACTCTCAAACCAACAGTCCAGCACCTCGGGCACGCGACGCATCATCGACTTACCGGTGGGGTCGTCCGGGTTTGCCCGCACCAAATCGTCGACGGCCGGGCGATGCAACTCGGTGACACCTACGCCGAAGTCGCGCTCGAGATCAGCGATGCTGCCGTACACATCAATGCGCGGGTAGTCGGGGTTGTCGCTACGCCATACGGGAATGGGTGAACCCCAAAAGCGATTGCGGCTAATTGTCCAGTCGCGGGCGTTTTCTAGCCACTTGCCAAAACTGCCGTCTTTGACGTGTTCTGGCACCCAGGTGATCTGCTGATTCAATTCCACCATGCGCTCTTTGATCGCAGTGACATTGACAAACCATGAACTCACCGCGCGATAAATGAGCGGTGTGCCCGTGCGCCAGCAATGCGGATACGAGTGGTCGTAAGTTTCGTGACGCAGCACGACTCCTGCGTCTTTCAACTTTTTAATGATGAGTGGATTGGCCTCGAACACCTGCACTCCTACAAAGTCGGTGATTTCGCTGGTGAACCTGCCACGCGAATCCACCGGCACCACGAGTTCGATGCCTGCGTCAGCGCAAATTCGTTGGTCGTCTTCGCCGAAACCTGGCGCAATGTGCACTACACCCGTGCCGTCCTGGGTGGTGACGAAATCGCCAGCCAACACGCGAAACGCCCCCAGACTCGCGCGATCGGAAAAATACGGCAGCAACGGCTCGTAGGTTCGCCCCACCAGGTCGCTGCCACGCATGGTGTCGACATGTTCGGCTCCGGCCAACTCGCGTTCATACGACTCGCGTCGCTCGATAGCCATGATGTAGCGCACGCCGTTTAATTCATAAACGCCGTAGTCCACATCCGGGGCAACTGCTAGCGCCAAATTGGAGGGCAGCGTCCATGGCGTGGTGGTCCAAGCCAACAGTCGCTCCCCTGTTTGCAAACGAAAACCCACCGTGAGCGCTGGGTCTTGCACCATTTTGTAGGTGTCGTCCATGCGAGTTTCAGAATTGGACAACGGTGTTTCAAGCACCCACGAATACGGCAGCACGCGAAAACCTTCGTAGATCAGCCCTTTGTCCCACAATGTTTTAAACGCCCACATGACGCTTTCCATGTAGGGCAAATCAAGCGTCTTGTAGTCATTGTCGAAATCCACCCAGCGCGCCTGGCGAGTTACATATCGCCGCCAATCACTGGTGTATTGCAACACCGAGGTGTGGCAGTGATCGTTGAATTTGGCGATGCCAAAATCGGTAATAGCTTGGCGACCCGAGATGCCGAGCTGCCGTTCGGCCTCGGCTTCGGCCGGCAAACCGTGGCAGTCCCACCCGAATCGACGCTCGACGCGTTTGCCGCTCATCGTGCGATACCGCGGGATGGCGTCTTTGACGAAGCCAGTCAACAAGTGACCGTAGTGCGGCAAGCCATTGGCAAACGGCGGCCCGTCATAAAAGACGAACTCTGAATCATCGTCGCTCGCTGATGTGCCGCTCGTTCGCGGATGCTGCTCGACGGATGCTTCAAAAGTGCGATCGGCCTGCCAAAAAGCCAGGATGTTTTCTTCGAGTTTCGACAGATTCGGCTGGGCCGCAACGTCGGGGTATGAATCGGCCATTAGGTGGCGCTACTCACAAACCTGCAGAAGCCAGCATTCGCTGCACGAACCCAAGACCAAACACCACGACGATGGGCGAAATATCGAGTGGCCCGATGTTGGGGATGATTCGTCGGGCTGGGCCCAAGACGGGCTCAGTGACCTGAAACAGCACACGTGAAACTTGTGCAAGTGGCCCGCTTGAAGTTACGGGAAACCAGCTCAGGATGATTCGAGCGAAAATGACCAGCGTGTAGAGCGAGATGAGTTGGGAAATCATGGTCGGGCTCCTCTTGCGTGCAGCATTGCGGTGGGGTGATGGTATCGCCGATTAGTCGCGGGGAATTCGCACACCGTTAGGGGTGAGACGAAAAACACCGCGCGAAATGCGCTCAAGCGAACCATTGAGCGCAAAAGTAATCCCCGAAGCGAAATCGATGATTCGGCGCGCCTCTTCGGGTTCGGTGCTGATCATGTTCATGATCACGGGCTGGCCGCTCTTGTAGCGCTCACCAATTTCTTTGCAATGGGTGAACGAAGTTGGCTTCAGTGTCACGGGTTCAACTGCAGCGGCGTCCAACGCTCTCACATTTTTTGGTGGCTGACCAACTGGGCCTCGCACCGTGACACCCGAGTCATCACGCTTGCGCGCTGGACGAGAAGTCGGCATGTTGCGTGCAGGTTCGGTGTAGTCCTCGTCAAGTTCCTCATCGTCATAGCCACCGTCGTAGCCACCATCAACATCGTCATCAACATCGTCATCAACATTGCCAAATCTGGTGTTGCGCATCGGTTGGCGCCCACCGGCTGGGCGGCGTGTGCGCATCGACTGATCGCTATCGCCGTACGCTTCGTCAGCCCCGAGACCGAGATACTCCATTGCTCGGCGGAACATTGACATGTGGTCAGATTACCTTATTAATGCGCATCATTTGGGGAGTGGTCGCTCGCCGAACAAAGCTGTCCCCACCCGCACCATGGTGCTGCCCGCAGCGAGGGCAAGTTCAATGTCGCCAGACATACCCATCGAGCAACCGGCAAGCTCGAGGTCGTCTGCAGCCTGACGC
This sequence comes from Ilumatobacteraceae bacterium, assembly GCA_040401815.1. Classification (GTDB taxonomy): domain Bacteria; phylum Actinomycetota; class Acidimicrobiia; order Acidimicrobiales; family Ilumatobacteraceae; genus F1-60-MAGs027. The sequence continues at coordinate 10,415 of JBBANT010000032.1, forward strand.
ACAGCGTTAAATGCGGCCTGCGTGCGCTCGGGGT
>JBBANT010000032.1:10548-12133 GCA_040401815.1 Ilumatobacteraceae bacterium
GCAATTTTGGCGATGGCTTCTTGGGCATAGTTCTCGCCAATCGCCTCACACCCCAGACGGTGTGCAATCTGCACTGCTTGTGCGCCAAAACCCTTCGTGACGGCACACACAACCACTGGCCCACGCGTGGCACGCTCGTTGAGCAGCGTGCGAAGCTGCGTCAGCCGTTGCGCGATCGCTGGTTCGTCCAACGTGATGTTGCTACTTCAAAAAGTCGGGGATGTCGAGATCATCGTCGCCCGCTTCTTGCGAACCGAAGATCTCCCGCAGGCGAGAACTGCCCTTGCCGGTTTCGGGGCGAGCATCACCACGAGTTGCGGTGCCATCGCCACGAGTGCCGATTCGACCAGCCGCTGAATCCCAGCGTTCAAAGCCCGACGCAATAACTGTGACCCGAACTTCGTCACCAAGATCGTCATCGATGACGGTGCCCAAGATGATGTTGGCATCTTGGTGCGCGACACGCGCCACGGTTTCGGCGGCTTCGTTCAGTTCAAAGAGGCTCATGTCTGATGGGCCAGCCACATTCAGCAAGATGCCGCGTGCACCCTCGATGGCCGCTTCGAGCATCGGTGAAGTGATGGCAGCAATTGCTGCATTGGAGGCGCGCTTGTCGCCGCTGGCCACGCCGATACCCATGAGGGATGAGCCGGCGTTTGCCAAGATGGTTTTCACGTCGGCAAAGTCGGTGTTGATAAGCCCTGGCGTGGTGATGATGCCGGTGATGCCGGAGACACCCTGCATCAATACTTCGTCGGCTTTTTTGAACGCGTCGAGCAATGTGGTTTTGTCGGTGGCAATCGACAGCAACTTCTCGTTTGGAATCACGATGAGCGTGTCGACTTTGTCTTTCAACTTGGCGATGCCTTGGTCGGCTTGCACCGAACGGCGGCGTCCCTCGAAATTGAATGGTCGCGTCACGATGCCGATCGTGAGCGCACCTTCAGCTTTTGCGATCTCGGCCACTACGGGTGCTGCACCGGTGCCGGTGCCACCACCTTCGCCGGCGGTGATGAACACCATGTCGGCGCCAGCGAGATGTTCTTGGATTTCGTCACGATGTGCTTCGGCTGCTTCGCGACCAACTTCGGGGTCACTGCCTGCACCGAGACCGCGCGTGAGTTCGCGACCGATGTCGATTTTGTAACTCGCGTCACTCATGATGAGCGCTTGTGCGTCGGTATTGATCGCAACAAAGTCGACGCCGCGCAAACCAGCGTCGATCATGCGGTTGACGGCGTTGACGCCACCACCACCGATGCCCACCACTTTGATGACAGCGATCGGTGAATTTTGTGAGTTACTTGGCATATGTGTCTGACCCCCAAGTTGAGCATGAGGCTCAACCTTTACTACAGGCACACTACTCGTTGGCGATGACTGGTTGTCCAGACGACACGTCAATGGCAGCGATGAACGTGACATCCTGCTGGGTGAGCAAGACCATGACCTGAGTCAGCTTGTTGCGCACGTCCACTGGAGCCCCAAGCGTGATAATCGTGCCTTTTTTCAAAGTGAACCCCAAAGCCTCGGGGCCATTGACAAAAACGTGCCGCACCTCAGGGATGATGTCGGCTGGCAGTGA
>JBBANT010000033.1:0-11703 GCA_040401815.1 Ilumatobacteraceae bacterium
GGGACTGTCGTCAGGATTGTCTTCGACGAGACATTCTTTGATGCTCCCGTCAATGGCATCAATGAGCACGAGGCCACGCCGCAGTGGTGGCTCTTCGCTGCTGTAGCAAAACACCCGCCAGGTGGGTCGACTGCGCACACCGCGCCACACTTGTTGCGCCGATGCGTGACCTACGGCAAAATCCACAGCCTGAGTGGCGCGCACTAGTGCGTCGCGTTCGTCAACCTTCATTCGCCACGCGGCCGACAAACCGTATGCACCAAACAACCCAAACAACACGGCAGCAAACATGAACCCGTCGTTCACCACGGCGGTGTCGCCGTCGCGCGTGGCAAACCAAGCAGCAGCGCACAGCGCGCCAATGACCAGATACATCACAGCCGGGATACGCCGCCGACTGTTGTCAGGAAACTGATACGCCCCCACATACCCGCTGGCGTTCAAATCGTCGGGAAGCTCGTCACGCACTTCGTCGCTCATGGCGGAGATCCTTTCGGCCAGGCTGCTCGCAGTCGGCTGGCGGTTGTGGTGAGGGGCTCCGACAACACCTTGGTGTTGGCGATGGCCACCGTGAAGTTGGTGTCACCAACCCACCTTGGCACCAAGTGCACGTGCAGATGCTGGGCCACACTGCCACCCGCAGGTGCCCCAAGGTTGAGCCCAACGTTGAGCCCAGCGGGTGCGAATGCAGACTTGAGTGCCAGCGTCGCGTCGCGCACGGTCAGCCAAAGCTCGTTGCGCTCGTCGTCGGTGAGGTCTTCTAAGTCGGCGACTTGCCGATACGGCAGCACCAAGCAGTGGCCGCTCGCATACGGGTACGCATTCAAGATCACAAAGCACTTGCTGCCGCGCGCCACGATGTGGGTCTCGTCGTCGGACAAGCCGCTGGCAAGAATGCGCGAAAAGATTGATTCGCCATTCTGCGGTGCGTTGTTGCCCTCGGGCCCAAAACCCGAAACATACTCCGACCGCCACCCGGCCCACAGACGCTCGAGCATGATGCGGGTCAACGACCCGAACCTTCGCGCACATCGGCACGAAGACGTTCGACAAAATCGGTGAACGACACGTTGCGCTGCACTTCGCCACCGCGCGGGTTGACACCGACCGAGTTGGCCTGCACGTCATCGTCGCCTACCACCAGCACGTAAGGAATCCGTTCGAGCTTGGCAGCACGAATTCGCTTGCCGAGTTGTTCGTCAGCCACTGCCGTATCCACACGGAAACCTTCCGCGCCGAGTTGGGCAATGAGACCAGCCACGTGAGCTTCGTGGGCACTGGTGACGGGCAAGACACGCACTTGCACGGGCGCTAGCCACGTCGGGAACGAACCGCCGTAGTGCTCGAGTAAGACGCCAAAGAATCGCTCGACCGAGCCAAAAAGTGCGCGATGCAACATGATCGGGCGATGACGTTGGTTGTCGGCCCCGACGTATTCCAACCCGAAGCGCTCTGGCAATTGGAAGTCGGCCTGAATAGTGCTTAGTTGCCACTTGCGACCGATTGCATCACGCACGTCGATATCAATCTTGGGGCCATAGAACGCCGCGTCACCCTCACCGATGGTGTAGGGCACACCGAGTTTGTCGAGCGCCAGACGCAATGCAGTGGTTGCTTTGTCCCACATCTCGTCAGTACCAATTGATTTGTCGGCGTTACGAGTAGACAACTTGTACGAAAAGTCGTCGAACCCAAACCGGCGCAACACCGACAACACAAAGTCGAGCAGAGATCCGATTTCGTCGGCCAGATGTTCTTGGGTGCAAAAAATGTGGCTGTCATCCTGAGTGAACCCACGAATGCGCAACAACCCGTGCAGCGTGCCCGCCCGTTCGTAGCGATAGACGGTTCCCAACTCGAACAGCCGCAGCGGCAGCTCGCGATAGCTACGTTGGCGATCGCGATAAATAAGACAATGCATCGGACAGTTCATCGGCTTGGGGTAATAGGTGCCGTTGTCCATTTCCATCGGCGGATACATGCCGTCTTTGTAGAAGTCAAGATGTCCGGAAGTCTCGAACAGGTTCGCATTGGCCAAGTGGGGCGTGTACACAAACTGATAGCCGCCGTTTTGATGACGCTCGCGGCTGTAGTCCTCCATGATTTTGCGCACGGTGGCACCTTTCGGGTGCCACACGGCGAGACCGCCACCCAATTCTGAGGGAAACGACAGCAAGTCCATCTCGACGGCCAGGCGACGGTGGTCGCGCTTCTCGGCTTCTTCCAAACGCACCAGGTGTTCTTGCAACGCCGCCTTAGATTCCCACGCCGTGCCGTAGATGCGCTGCAGGGTTGGCCCTTTTTCGTTGCTGCGCCAGTGTGCACCAGCCACTTTCATCAACGCGAAATGGGTGAGTCGACCAGTGCTTGGCACGTGCGGCCCGCGACACAAGTCGACGAACGTGTCGCTGTTGCGATACACGCTGACTGAATCACCGCCCGCGACTTCGCCCGCATCTTGGGCGTCAACGTTGCCCGCCGTAACTCGCTGAATGATCTCGCATTTGTACGGCTGGTCGGCAAATAACTCCAGCGCCTCGCGTGGCGACATCTCGGATCGCACGAACGGCTGGTTTTGTTCGACGATTTCGGTCATTCGTTTGGTAATCAACGCCAGGTCGTCTTGGGTAAAGGTGCGATCCCCCGGAAGATCGAAGTCGTAGTAAAAACCGTCTTCAATTGCGGGGCCAACCGTGAACTTGGCACCAGGAAACAACTGCAACACCGCTTGGGCAAGCACATGAGCAGTCGAGTGGCGCAAGACATGGCGCCCAGCGTCGGTGTCGACGGTGATGATCGCCACGCGGTCACCTGAGTGGAGCGGGGCCATCAAATCGGTTTCGTGGTCATTGACGACGGCCGCTACTGCTGCTTTGGCCAAACGGGGCCCGATGACCGCGGCTAAATCGAGGGCACTCGCCCCGCTTGGCAACTGTTTGATGGAACCGTCCGGCAGACGAACGTCGATCAGCGCTGCGGACATGCAGTCGTTATTCTACGTTCGCCATTTCCCCTGGGTTGGGTGTTTCACTCGTTGCGAAGCGTGGTATCTCGGCAGTTTCGGCCACGAACGTCTCCGAGCGGCGCTTAGTGGCGTAGGTGTTGCGATATTCCTGGCCGGTGAGTTCGCGAATCTCGAACATCAATTCATCGGTGATTTCTCGCAGCACCAGTGGATCATTGGCCCGCTCGGTGTAGCGCGCCACGTTGATTGGCCGACCAATAGAAATCTTGACCGTGCCGCCCAAGCGCGGCAGTGACGTATCAGGGGGCTGAATCTCGCGTGTGCCCACGATGCCCACCGGAAAGATAGGGCAGCCGAGTTTGATGGCGAGCCGCGCTGCACCAGTGTGGCCTTTATAGAGCATTCCGTCGCGACTGCGGGTTCCTTCGGGATAGATGCCGAACAATTCGCCACGTTGCAACACCCGCTCGGCGGCATCGAGCGCAGCCCGCGATTTTTCTCCGCCACTGCGATCAACGGGAATCATCCCCATCTTGGGGAAAAGCCAGCGCGTTTTCCAAGAATCCATGTATTCGCTTTTGCCGATGAACGAAATATTGCGTGGCGCCAACGCCATAAGCAGTGCTGAATCCAAAAAGCTGATGTGGTTCGGACACAAGATTGCTGCACCATTGGCGGGTAGCCGATCGAAACCATCCAATTCGAACTTCCATGCGCGTCGTGCCAGCGGCTGCACGATGCTGCGCAGACGCGACTGTATTGGTGTGGCTCCGTTGAACACCCAATCCGGAAACGGCTTCGGGCTGGTTACCACACGATTCCCAACAAAGCCGCAGCGTCACGCACGTTCACGCCGCGTTCGGCGGCTTCGTCAATGATCGAAAGTGCGCCAGGGGTGTCGAGATCGTCGTCGAGTCGCGCACGGACTTCGTTGAGCACGGCCTGACCCCCTTTACTTGATGTGCCTACTGAGCCCTTTGAGTCAACTTGGCCAACCGACCATTTGCCAAGCCGAGCGGTGGCTCGATCCATGAGACCTTTGTCCCACTCCCACTCGTGGCGGTAATGGTTCACCAGCAATCCCAGACGAATCGCCATGGGGTCGTGGGCCTGGCGCAAGGCGTCAACAAATACCAGGTTGCCCCGGCTCTTGGACATCTTGTGGCCGTCCATCCACACCATCGCCACATGCATCCAGTGGCGCACGAACTCCACACCTGTGGCCGCCTCGGATTGCGCTCGTTCACATTCATGATGCGGATAGATGAGGTCACTACCCCCGCCGTGCAGGTCGATGGTGGTGCCGAGTTCACGCAAGGCCAAGGCGCTGCATTCGATATGCCAGCCCGGTCGCCCAGGCCCCCACATCGTGTCCCACGCTGGTTCGTCGGGGGCCGAGGGTTGCCACAGCACGAAATCCAGCGGGTCGCGCTTGTGCGGGTCATCGACATTGCCCCCGCGCTCGCGGGCCAGTTCCAACATCTTGACCCGATCGTGATGCGAGATGGAGCCGAACTTGTCAGAGCGGGTCACATCGAAATACACCGAACCGCCTGCTTCGTAAGCAAAGCCGCGTTCGAGCACCATGCCGATGAATCCACGGATTTCAGGAATCGCCGATGACGCCCTAGGAGTAGATGCCATTGGCACGAAGTTGAGCGCCCGCAAGTCGTCTTCAAGGCGCTGTTCTTCACGAGCGGCGAGGTCCAGATAGTGCATGTCAAGTTCACGAGCCTTGGCGAACAGCGGATCATCGACATCGGTTACGTTGCGCACACACTGCACCGTGCGGCCCGTATCCATGAGCCGACGAATCAGCACGTCATAGGTAATAAACGTGAATGCATGGCCGAGATGAGTTGCGTCATACGGCGTCACGCCACACACGTACATCTTCACGTGGTCGCCCGGCGTGAAGTCAACGACCTCTCGTCGCGCGGTGTCGAATAGACGCACGCCTGTGCTCAGTTGATTCCTGTGAAACGTGGTGCCACACGCGTCTTGTAACGCACATTGAGTTGCAGCAGCACGGCCGTGAGCGCCTCGATGGCGAGCGCGTTGGACAACAACCCGGCGTTGAGTGGTCGACACCCTGCAATGTGGGCCACCATGTCGCTGACCGTCTTGGTCGCCTCGTTGTTGTCTGAGCAAATCAACACGTCACTGTCCACGTCGTGGTCGAGCGCACCTAGCTCGATAGCCGGCAGATGTTGAAATGCGGCAACCACATGCGACGCGGGTATGGCTGCCTGCACGTGGGCGGCAATACTGCCCCGCGGTGGAATCAGCGGCTGAAATTCTTTGCCCACTCGAATAAGGGCATTGGCCATGGTGATTACCACTTTTCCGCGGAGCGCTTCGGCATGTTCGGTGACGGTGGTCGCCGCAGAATCCCACGGAGTGGCCAACACGATGATGTCGCGTTGGGCTGCTGCTGCATTGTCGCCGCCGGCCAAATCAAGCTGACGGCTTGCCCATTTGGCGACCAGCTCGCTGGCCACTTCTTGACCACGCTCCGGCGTGCGCGAGCCGATGAAGCCGGGATAGCCCACCGACGCCAGTCGCGCCGCCAACGCACTGCCTGCCGGGCCAGTGCCGCCGAGATATCCGATGCTCGGGAGAGAACTAGTCATGTCCACTACCGTAGCGACGTGGCGATTCTGGCAGGTAAGCGGCTCGTTGTCACCGGAGTCTTGACGGATGCGTCACTGGCATTTGGTGTAGCCAAGCTGGCCCAAGAGCAAGGAGCCACGGTGATGCTGACCGGGGCCGGGCGGGGTTTGTCCATCACACAGCGCACCGCCAAAAAACTCAGCACCGTGCCGCATGTGGCCGAACTCGACGTAACGAACCCCGACCATGTGGCCACGGTGCGCGAAGCCGCTCGCCAACATTTGGGTGGCGTAGACGGCGTTCTACATTCGATTGGGTTTGCACCCGCAGCTTGTTTGGGCGATGACCTCATGGCTGCCACCTGGGAAGACGTATCCGTGGCTGTGCAGGTGTCGGCGTATTCGTTGAAGACATTGGCCGATGCCTTCGTTCCTCTCATGACCGATGGCGGCAGCATCGTCGGGCTGGACTTTGACAACACCGTGGCGTGGCCCGCGTACAACTGGATGGGAGTCGCCAAGTCGGCACTCGAGTCCACCAGCCGCTACCTCGCCCGCGAACTCGGCCCACGCAACATTCGCTGCAACCTCGTTGCTGCCGGCCCCATTCGCACGATGGCGGCCAAGTCGATTCCGTCGTTTGCCCAATTCGAAGATCTGTGGAGTGCGCGTGCGCCCCTGGGATGGGACATCCACGATTCGTCGGCTGTGGCTCGTGCATGTTGTGCGCTGTTGTCAGATTGGTTTCCGGCCACGACGGGCGAAATCGTGCACGTCGACGGCGGATACCACGCCGTTGGCGCCTGAGTACCCCATGAACAGACTCGCCCACGAGTCATCGCCATATTTGCGCCAGCATCGCGACAACCCCGTTGATTGGTGGGCGTGGGGCGATACGGCATTTGCCGAAGCCAAGCGTCGCGATGTGCCGGTGTTGTTGTCGGTGGGTTACTCGGCTTGCCACTGGTGTCACGTGATGGCGCACGAATGTTTTGAAGATGCCGAGGTCGCAGGGGTAATGAACGAGTTGTTCGTCAATGTAAAAGTCGACCGCGAAGAACGCCCCGACGTCGACAGCGTGTACATGGATGCCGTGCAGGCCATGACCGGGCGCGGCGGCTGGCCGATGACGGTGTTTCTCACCCCTGATGCGCAGCCATTCTTTGGCGGCACCTACTACCCCAAGCCCACGTTCTTGCAGTTGATGACCGCGATTAACGATGCGTGGCGCAATCGGCGATCCGATATCGACAGCAACGTTTCGGCGTTGGTAGAAAACATCGCCCGCACGTCGCGCATTACCGCCAACCCCGACCTGCCGAGTATCGATGCGTTCGTCGCGGCCGCCGAACAGCTCGAACAATCATTTGACGAAACTTGGGGAGGTTTTGGGGGTGCTCCTAAGTTTCCGTCCACGATGGCGCTCGAGTTGTTGCTGCGCGCATACATCAACGACGAATCACCGCGCACGCACAGCATCATCGCCACAACGCTCGATGCAATGGCGTCGGGCGGCATGTACGACCACCTGGGTGGTGGCTTTGCGCGTTACAGTGTCGACGAAAAGTGGCTAGTGCCCCACTTTGAAAAAATGTTGTACGACCAGGCTTTGTTGCTGCGCCCGTATTTGCACGCGTCGTTGGTGTTGCGCGAACCACGATGGCGCCAGGTGGTGCAAGAAACCATCGGCTATGTGCTGCGCGACCTGCGCTCACCTGAAGGCGCGTTCTATAGCGCCGAAGATGCCGACTCGCTCGACGAAACCGGCCATTCACATGAAGGACACTTTTATGTGTTCACCCCCGACCAGGTGCGCCGCATCATTCCAACGCACTTGGTGCAAAAAGCACTTGACTGGTACGAAATCACTGACACGGGCAACTTCGAAGGCAAGTCAATTCCTTGCCGACTCGAACACCGCGGCGTGCTCGAACGCGACGACGACATCGAAACCATCCGCCGACTCCTGTTGGCGGCCCGCAACACCCGGCATCGCCCTGGCCTAGACGACAAGGTGATTACCGAGTGGAACGCACTCATGATTTCGTCACTCGCCGAAGCAGCCGCCGCATACGCCAACGACGAGTGGGCCACAGCCGCGCAACAAGCCGGCAACTTCGTGGCCACCACGATGCGCCGTAGCGACGGCCGTTGGCTGCGCACCTGGCACCGTGATGCAACACCAAAACATCTGGCAATGGCTGCCGACTTAGCGAACCTGGTCGACGCATTTACCCGGTTGTACGAACTCTCTGGCGTGGCGCGGTGGATCACACTGGCCCGCGAAGCGGCCGATCAGTTGCTGGCCTTCCACTGGGACGACGCCGAAGGTGGGTTGTTCACCACCCCACACGATGGCGAGCAACTCATCGTGCGCCAAAAAGATCTGATCGACAACGCGACTCCGTCAGCCAACTCGGTGGCCGCACTTGCGCTACAGCGTCTGGCCGCTCTCACTGGTGCCGAGCATTATCGCGAACATGCCGATGGCATCTTCAAGTTGCTCACCCGCGTGGTGGGCAATGCCCCAACGGCATTCCCCCACCTGCTTTGTGCGCTGCATCTGCGGCATGTCGGGGCAACTGAAGTTGTCATCACCGGCAAGCGCGGTGAGTTCGTGCAATACCTGCAAACGCAGTGGTTGCCCACCGTGGTGTTGGCCTGGGGTGAATCGTTTGATTCTCCACTGTTTGCCCATCGCCGCGACGACTTGGCATATGTCTGTCGGCAGTACGCCTGTCAGGCACCAGCAGCAACTCGTGATGAGCTCATTGCCGCTCTACGTGTGGCACTTTCAGCAAGTTAGCCAGTGCTGTCGCCGGCAACCGAGCCAGCAACACTTCACCAAGCGTTGTAGTGCACGATCTGGTCGACTGACGCTCGCGGTCGCCGAGCACTGGCGCCAGCAGTAAACGCTGGCTCATTGTCGGTCGATGATCGCTCGTAGCCAAGTGCCAATGCCCCGATGAGCTGCAAGGAATCGGGAATCGACAGTGCGGCGCGCAACTCGCTCTCACCGCGGAACACTCCAAAGAACAACGCGCCGAGGCCGGCATCGTGAGCCGCCAACAACAGAGTCATCGTGGCGAATGATGCGTCGACAGTCCAGTACGGGGTTGGCCACGCTGATGTAGACGCGCCGAGACCAGTTTTTTCTTTGTCACTTTCGGCGTATCGGTCAAGATACGCCTGCGGGTCAGCAAACGACAAGGCAATGACCGGTGCAGCAAACAGATGCTGCCAACGAAAAGTTGAACGCGTTTCGGCAGTCATTGTTGCCGACCAAAATATTTCAGTGCTGGCACCTTCGAGCACCACCAGACTCCAGCCCTGGGTTTTACCCGCCGACGGCGACCGTGATGCCGTGTCAACGAGTTGTGTCAACAACGCGCGGTCAATCGGCGTGGGTTCAAACGCACGCACCATTCGGCGCGAAGCAACCAGACGGCGCAGGTCGCTCACAGCGACGCGACTTAACGCTTCTTGCCGAGTTTGGCGAGCGACTCGGCCATCGTCCATCCGTGAACGATGAGCACGCCACCCTTGGCAACGTTGACACCTTTAAAGAATGCTGCAACCTCGGCTGCGATCTTGGGCTTCTTCACTGGCTCGTAGTCGATGAACCCAGATTGGGCATTGGCCTTGGCGATGAACGTGGCGGGGTCGTACTGCGGCTCAATCGCGTAGCGCCGCGCCAACCGGCGGCCCCAGGCACGCTCTTCACCGACGGCGTTGTACTTAGGTCGCGGAATCATGCTGGTGACGGCTGCGAAGGCCTCGAGACCAGCAGCAGTGACGAAGCGTGCACCGATAACCACGTCTTCGTCGGGAAACGCCATGAGCGCACGGTGATACGCCTCTGTCATGAGGCCTTTCATGGCGAGGTCACGCTTGGCAGCTGGCTTCACACTGAGCAGACCCATCACCACACACGGTGTGCCGCCCAAGCGCTCGAGTGTGAGAAACATAAAGCCCACCAGCGTCTTGCCGTCGTAAGCGGTGGTGGCCAGCACCCATGAGTCTTTGGCCTTGGAGACAGCACCAATACCAAACGCGCCGCCCATGGCTGCAAATTCATCAAGGTCTGCGTCGGTCAACGCGCTCGCATCGCGAGTAGCGATTTTCACTCCTTCAGTGTGCCAGCAAAAAAGCCGAATATGACACGTACATATAGGTGTGTCAGCGATTACCGAACGGACACTGCTACTGAATGGACACTGCCTCGCCAAACTTGGCACGCAGCAAGCCAATGACTCGACCGATATCCACCGAGTATTCGGCTCCGAGTGCCACAACTTTATTGCCGAACGAAAGGAATACCGGCGAGTCACCTGGATGCATTTCGATGAGCGAGCGCACGTCGCCCACCTCTTCGTTTGTCACGGGTCGGCGGGCAAAGTCGATATGTAGCGACTCAATACCAGTTTTGGGTACATCCACCACAGTGATATCTGCAGCCATGAGCGTGGCTCGTGCTTCATCGCGACGATCAAGACGCCCACGCACGATGACTATTTGATCGTCCACAACGAGGTGGCCTTGAGTGGCAAACAATCGCGGAAACACCGTGACTTCGATGGCGCCAGCAAGATCTTCAAGTGTGAAGGTGCCCATTTGCTCGCCCTTGCGGGTCATCTTGCGATCAACACCCGAAATCACGCCGCCGAGGGTGATGTTGTCGTCCGTACGGTCGGGCACTTCAACAATCGGGCACGTGACGCGCCGACCCATGATGGATTCGAGTCCGCGCAGCGGATGGTCACTGACGTAGAAGCCAAGCATTTCTTTCTCGAGACGCAGTTGCTCGGCTTTATCAAACTCCAACTCGGGAATTTCAGTTTTCTCGGTATAGCCACCCTCTTCGGTGGGTGAGTCACCGAACAAACTCATCACTCCTTGATCGCGTTCGCGACGACGCACCAACGCTTGATCGACGAGCGACTCAAACACCAGTAGCAATCCGCGCCGGGGGTGCTTCATCGAATCGAACGCACCGGCTTTGATGAGCGACTCCAGCGTGCGCTTGTTGAGTGCTTGTTCGGGCACCCGGTTGATCAAATCGTGGAACGACGCGAACTTGCCCGAGGCTTCACGCTCGGCAACGATGAGTGCCGCTGCCCCTTCGCCCACGTTGCGAATACTCGACAAACCAAAGCTCACTGCCGACTCGCCGGCCACCGGTGCAAAGTCCACACCCGACTCGTTGATGTCTGGCGTGCGAACCACCACCCCATTGGCCCCGGCATCCGACAAATACAAAGCTGCTCTGTCGTTGTTGCCCTTTACCGAAGTGAGCAAACAAGCGAAGTAATCGACGGTGTGATGCGCCTTCAGCCAAGCGGTCTGAAACGTGATGAGCCCGTATCCAAAGGCATGACTCTTGGTGAAGGCGTAGTCGGCGAACTTCTCGATGATGCCAAACAATTCACGACCAAGCGATTCGCCATAGCCGTTGGTGGCGCAACCACCGACAAACTTTGGTCGCTGCTCGGCCATTGCCACCGAATCTTTTTTGGCACAGGCTTTGCGCAACGAATCGGCTTCGGCAAGGGTGTAGCCGGCAAATTTCTGCGCCACTCGCATGATGCTTTCTTGGTAAATCATGAGCCCGTAGGTGTCACCGAGCACCTCCGTGGCATCTTGGTGAAAAAAGCGCGCCGGCTTGCGCTGATTTTTGAAATCCGCGTAGTCGTTGTGCATGTTTTCAGCCATTGGACCCGGGCGGTACAACGCCAAAACGGCGGCGACATCTTCAAATCGGCGCGGCACGAGTGAACGCAACAACGCCCGCATCGGGGTGGATTCAAGTTGAAAGACCCCAATGGTGTTGGCACTGGCTAGCAACTGAAAAGTCTTGGGGTCATCGAGCGGAATGCTCGACATAGCGAAGTCAGGTTGTTTGCGCTGAATGAGTTTTTCGGCATCCGTGATGACGTCAAGGTTGCGCAGCCCGAGAATATCCATTTTCAACAACCCCAGCGACTCCACCCCGTGCATTTCGTATTGGGTAACCACTGGCGAATCTTCGGGCTTCTGCCCGGCCTCGGGTTTGCGTTGAATCGGCAAATACTCAGTGAGTGGTTCTTTGGTGATAACGACGGCTGCAGCATGAATCCCCACTGAGCG
>JBBANT010000034.1:0-3499 GCA_040401815.1 Ilumatobacteraceae bacterium
GTAGCCAGCGGGGTCAAAAACTGCACCCAGCACCGCAAAACTGGCGATGAAGATGAAGTTCAATTCGGTGACGAGTTCACCGACGACGAAGAGCAAGACAGAAGCGCACGAAAAAATATCGGACAATGCTGATACTGCGCGACGACCGACGCGATCAATCAAACCCCCGATGACTGGTGATACAAAGATTCCAGGCAGGCTCACCAAGGCAGCAAGGAGCCCGGCTTGGGCCGGCGAACCGGTGCGCTCGAGCACGAGCCACGGCACGGTGATCATCACCACGCCGTTGGCTACACCCGAGGAGAGGTTGGCAACCTGCAGTCGGACAAATGCCGACCGTTGTAGGACTTGATTCACCTTGTTGAGGCTAGGTACTTCTCCACTGCCGAAAGGTCGAATGGCTGACTCAACATCACAATCATGTGGTCGGCACCTGCCGCCGCGTACTCGCTAACTTTCTCGAGTTCTTCTGGCTTGACGGCAACAGTGCGTTCGATGTCTTTGGGGTTACGGCCCACCTTGGCGCACCACTCGTTGAGGATGTCGTTTTTGCGTTTGAAGTTCTCTGGTGGCCCAAAGGTGTTGAGCTGATCGGCGTATTGCGCTACGAGTCGCAGGGTGACGCGCTCGCCGCTGCCACCAATCATGAGCGGAATCTTGCCGTTGACTGGGCCGGGGTTGAGTTTGCTCATCCGTTCTTTGATAACGGGAAGACCCGCTTCGAGCAATTTGAGTCGCCCAGGGCCGGTACCAAACTCGTAGCCGTATTCCTGGTAGTCGCGCTCAAACCAACCCGAGCCGATGCCCAAAATAAAACGCCCATCACTGATGTGGTCAATGGTGCGCGCCATGTCGGCGAGCAGTTGTGCGTTGCGATACGAGTAGCAGGTAACGAGCGCGCCAATCGTGGCGTGTTTGGTGTCAGCAGCCATGGCGGCAAGCAACGTGTAGCACTCAAAGTGTTCAGCCTCGGGGTCGCCAAACAGCGGATAAAAGTGATCCCAAGTCCACAAGCTGTCGACGCCGAGATCGTCGGCGGCTCGCCAGGCCTGACGCATGGCCTTGACGGACGTGGCTTGTGGTTGGATTTGTACACCAATTTTCATGCCCTGAACCTAGTCTGGGCAGATGCCGTCATCACCAGCGTTGGCGATCCGTAGCGTCACCAAGCGCTTTGGGGACTTCGTTGCAGTAGACGATTTGTCGCTTGAGGTACAGCCAGGTACCTGCCTGGGGTTGCTCGGTCCGAATGGTGCGGGAAAGACAACCTTGATGCGAATGATCACGGGTCAAACGGGCTTGAACGGCGGATCCATCTCGGTGCACAACTTTGACGTAGCGACCCAGAGCCGTGACGCACGCTCGATTCTGGGAGTGTGTCCGCAGCAGGACAACATGGATGACCAGCAAACGGCACGCGAGAACCTTGCTCTGTGGGCGGCATTGTGTCGGGTGCCTCGCACACGGCGTAAGGAGGCAGTGGCAAAAGCGTTGGCGACAGCGCAACTTACCGATCGTGCGAGTGAACGAGTTACCAACCTGTCGGGTGGAATGCGTCGACGGCTTCTCCTCGGGCGGGCATTCATCAACTCACCCAAGGTGGTATTGCTTGACGAGCCGACCGTTGGTTTGGATCCACAGGTACGAAGTGACCTGTGGTTGATTATCGACGGAATGCGGCGAAGTGGCGTCACCGTCGTGATGAGCACTCACTACATCGAGGAGGCTGAACGGCTTGCCGACGACATCGCCATTGTGAACCACGGACGAGTGATCGCTCGAGGTACGCCGCAGCAACTGCGCGAACAGTATGTGGGGTTGGAAGCTGTCGAATACTTCGGTCCTCCCGAGGTGCTGGACGAAATTGCGGCGAAGGTCGCAAACGCCGGGCTCAAGTCGCGGCGTGCTGGTTTGAGTATCTCCGTGCTGGGAGTGGAAGGCACTGCGACGGAGTTACTCGACTCGTGGGGCCGTCTATCGCGCCGACCAACGAACCTCGAGGATGTATTCGTGTTGCTGACGGGTGAGGCCCTCGATGGCTAGGTTCGATGTACGTTCGCTGCCAGCCGTCTGGACGCGCGAGCTCATCATCTTCAAGCGCTACTGGCCCGGAACGACCTTTACCGCAATTCTTGAGCCGCTCATTTTCTTGTTTGCAATCGGTCTTGGTGTTGGTGCCTTCGTCGACGAAATCGATGGCATGAAGTACGTGGTGTTCGTTGGTACCGGTGCGGTGGCTACCGCGGTGTTGTTCAGTTCGGTCTTCCCTGGCATGTACAACACCTTCATTGCCCGAGTGTTTCAGAAGGTGTACGACGGGATTCTCTCGACACCCACAACGACAGCGGAATTGATGGTGGGTGAAGCCACGTGGATCGCAACTCGTACTGCGGTGTACGGATCCGTGCCGATGTTGGCCACGATTCCTTTCGGTCTATCGCCGCGCTGGAGCATGCTCCTCGTGCCATTGATCTGCTTCATCTCGGCGCTGGGACTCACATTCTTGGGTCAGTACATATCTGGGGTGGTAAAGGTCATTGATTCGTTCTCGTACTTTCAGTCGGCGTTATTGACGCCTCTGCTGTTCGTTTCGGGAACGTATTTCCCCATTGACGGTTTGCCACGATGGGTCGGAACAATCAGCAATGTGAACCCGGTGTATCACTGCATCGAGTTGGTGCGTGATGCGTGCTTCGGCACACTGTCTCTGGCGTCACTATGGCATGTGTTGGCACTGGTGGTGTTTGCCGCTATCACGGGCACCTTGAGTGTTCGAGTGATGACCAAGCGATTGATTACGTAGGGTGCCTCGCGACGCTGCACTGGTTCTGAACCGCAGGAGCATTGTGCCAGACTCGGCTCGTGCCAAGGGCCTTGCTCAGTGTTTATGACAAAACTGGCGTGGTCGATTTCGCGAGTGCGTTGCACGAACTCGGCTGGGATTTGCTCGCCAGTGGCGGCACGGCCCAAGTATTGCGTGATGCTTCGCTGCCCGTCGTCGACATCGCCGATGTAACGGGGTACCCGGCGATTCTTGGGCATCGCGTGGTGACACTGCATCCGTCGGTGCACGGCGGCATTCTGGCCGACACAACAGATGCAACGCACCGTGCAGATCTAGAACGACACAATATTTCGCCGATTGATTTGGTGGCAGTGAGCCTGTATCCGTTTGATACAAAACCAAGCATCGAGTTGATTGATATCGGCGGCCCGTCGCTGGTGCGTGGGGCGGCCAAGAACCATGCACGTGTCGCAGTGGTGACTGATCGCGCACAATATGGCGAGGTGCTCGACGAGTTGCGCGCATCTGGCGGCTTGAGTGCGGGCACTCGCCAGCAACTTGCCGCGCGTGCATTTGCAGTGACTGCGGCGTATGACGCGCAAGTTGCCGCGTGGTTTGCGCAGGCAACTGGTGATGATGCAGCTCTCGCTGCACAGCAGGATGCACAGCCTGACGCCTTGCCTGAGCGGCTCACCCTGCAGTTGGAACGCGAGG
>JBBANT010000034.1:3599-11064 GCA_040401815.1 Ilumatobacteraceae bacterium
GATGCACAGCCTGACGCCTTGCCTGAGCGGCTCACCCTGCAGTTGGAACGCGAGGCAACGTTGCGTTACGGCGAAAACCCGCATCAACGTGGCGCGCGATATCGCGTCGTGGGCGAACGCAGTTGGTGGAGCAGTGCCGAACAACTTGGCGGCAAAGAGATGTCGTATCTCAACGTGTTCGATGCCGACGCTGCGTGGTCGCTCGTGCATCGATTTGCCGAACCTGCTGCTGTGGTCGTGAAGCACGCCAACCCCTGTGGGTTGGCAGTTGCGTCTGATATCGAAACTGCTTATAAGCGGGCCCACGAGTGCGACCCGGTGAGTGCATTTGGTGGCATTGTTGGGCTGAATCGCCCAATGACCAAAGCCATGGCACAGGCATTGGTGGAGGTGTTTACCGAGGTGGTGATTGCACCCGACTTCGAGCCGGCAGCGCTCGAGGTTTTGCTCACAAAAAAGAACCTACGAATTTTGCGCGCGCAACAACCGTTTAGGGATGGTTGGTCGCTGCGTGGTGTGGATGGTGCTGTGCTTCTGCAAGACCACGATGTGCCATCGGCCGACACATCACTGTGGCAGGTGGTGAGCACTAAGCAGCCGACCCCCGCACAGTTGCGCGATGCAGCAGTGGCATGGGTGACCTGTGCTGCGGTGAGTTCGAATGCCATCGTGTTGGCACGTGATAACAGCGCGGTTGGCATCGGCGCAGGTCAACAGAATCGGGTGGACGCTGCACGCATTGCGTGCACACGAGCAGGCGAGCGGGCCCAAGGGGCAGTGGCGGCGAGCGATGCATTCTTTCCATTTCGTGATGGCCCCGATGCGTTGGCTGCTGTTGGCGTTGCGGTCATCGTGCAACCAGGTGGAAGTCAGCGTGATGACGAGTCGATCGCCGCCGCCAATGAGCACGGCATGGTGATGATATTTACTGGCCAGCGCCACTTTCGGCACTAGCCGTTGCATTCGTCGATCGGCCACTCGTCGAGCAAACCCATCAGCATCTACGCTTTCGATAAGGAGCAACAGCATGACTCACAATCACGAACTTTTTGACCGCTTCGAGGGGCTCACCTTTGATGATGTCGTGCTCGTACCAGGGTTCAGCGATGTGTTGCCCGATCAAGTGGAGACGGCTACCACGTTTGCGCGAGACATCGTGCTGAATGTGCCGCTCGTGTCTGCCGCGATGGATCGTGTGACCGAAGCCAGGTTGGCCATCGCCATGGCTCGATGCGGTGGGATCGGGGTTGTGCATCGCAATTTGTCGGTGCAAGACCAGGCTGCCGAGGTGCAGAAAGTAAAACGTTCACAATCAGGAATGATCAGTGACCCGGTCACCCTGCGAGCAACCGCAACGCTCGACGATGCCGAGCACTTGATGAATCGCTACAAGATTTCGGGTGTGCCAATTACTGACACTGCTGGTGTGCTGGTGGGCATTCTGACCAATCGTGATGTGCGCTTTTGCTCAGCGAGCGACTATAAGCGACCAGTAAGCGAGTTCATGACCAGTGAAGGTTTGGTGACTGCGCGCGAAGGCACCACGCTCGACGAGGCAAAATTGCTGTTGCAACGCCATCGAATTGAAAAATTGCCGTTGGTCGATGCTGATGGTCGCCTGCGCGGGCTCATCACGGTGAAAGACATCATGAAAGGCCAAGAGTTTCCCAACGCCACGCGCGACTCGGCGGGTCGCCTGCGTGTGGCGGCGGCAGTGGGGGTCGGTGATGACCTCGAGCAGCGAGTTGAGGCACTTGCCCACGAGCAGGTTGATGCAGTGGTCATTGATACTGCGCACGGCAACTCGATGGGTGTGGTGAAAGCAATCGAGCGCGTGAAGGCCAGTTGGCCGGATCTGGCCGTGGTGGCGGGCAATGTGGTGGATGAAAGCGGTGTCGAAACATTGCACGGTGCCGGGGTTGATGCCGTGAAGATTGGGGTCGGTGCCGGTTCAATTTGCACGACTCGGGTTATTGCTGGTGCGGGTATGCCACAGTTGTCGGCGATCTGGTTTGCTTCGCAGCGCGCCCAACAACTTGGCGTTGCCGCGATTGCCGACGGCGGCGTTACGTATTCGGGTGATTTGGTCAAAGCGTTGGCCGCTGGCGCCAATGTAGTGATGCTCGGCAGTTTGTTCGCTGGCACAGATGAAGCGCCCGGCGAAGTGGAGTTGTTCGAGGGCCGGCGTTACAAGAGTTATCGCGGTATGGGTTCACTTGGCGCTATGGCGGGGTTGGGTGCTGATCGCTATGGCTCGGCCCAGGGCAGTGGTGGTCGCAACAAATTGGTTCCCGAAGGCATTGAGGGTCGCGTGGCATACGCCGGTTCGCTGGCGGATGTGGTGTATCAACTGGTTGGTGGCTTGCGCTCGGGCATGGGGTATGTCGGCGCAGCGACGCTGCTTGATTTATGTCGTCGTGCGAAGTTCATGCGCGTGACCACCGCTGGGCGTGAAGAAAGCCATCCTCACGACGTGACAATCACGCACGAATCGCCGAACTATCACCGTTCGTAACCCGACTTCGGCGTTGCTACCTCAGTAGCGACACGACAACTGATGCAGCGCTCGCTACGGCCGAGATAGAGGCAACGACCAAAGTTTTGTTGAATCGTAGACGTTCATCCAACGCGTCAAAACGTTTGCCGGTCACTTCTCGAAAGTCGCTGAATCGCGAATCGAGGGCGACGACTTGATTGGAGATTGTTTGAAGTTGGGCATCGGCAATCAGTCGCTCACGCTGCAGCTCATGGCGCAGGTCAGCCACGGTGACGACGCGGTACTCAGAACCGCTTGGTGTGGTGGTGGGCTCGGTCATGGTCACTGGTTGTATCACTCCTTCGAAAGTTGTCAAGTCACCCAAAGTGTTGACGTTTGCAGAAGTGTGTGCACGGCACCGCCAAGAGGGTCGGTGAATTTCGCGGAGTTTTCCCCAGACTGTTGACTATCTCAGGCGATATCAGGAATCCAGTTGCCATGAAAGCCGTTGGGCACCCGCACGGGCAGATGCACTACGGCCACCGGGTCGTCGTCAAGTGCTTGTGCATCAAACATCGCCAAATCCGAGGTGTCGCTGTGGGTGTCGTGACGCAGGGCCATCACCCAACCGTCGTCTTCGGCGGTGCCACCTGCACGCGGCACAAACACTGGTTCGCCGTAACCAAAGCGCGGCTGATCGTTACGGGCAATGACACCACCGGTTAGATGGTCGACTTTCGTGAGTGTGTCCTGTGCAAAGCCCGCTCCGATTCCTGCGCAGTAACCAAACCTGTACTTACGTCCGATAAGCGATTCACGAATCCGTGGAAACTCTTGCGGGCGATCACTGATTACCGTTTCACGAGACGCCCCGGTGGTGGGGTTGAGCCGCCAACGCGTGAGCACGGGGTCGCCCTCGCTGGGCCCGCGTTGTTCGCGATCAAACATGCGTGGGTGTCTCGCGGCATCAAGCACCACTTCGTCACCGTCGTCGTAGGCGTTCATCGGGTGAAAGATGTAGCACGGGTCGATGCCGACCCACTTCACATCGCTGGCCGAACCTTCGAGCGGCAGAAAACCGATGCGTGGCTCATATGCCCGATCCCAGTAGTAGGGCAGACCGGCACCGCTCTTTGCGGCATCCAAATTAAAGGCACACGGCAAGTCAAAAATCAGCGCGTATTTTTCGGTGATGGCTAGGTCGTGAATCATCGGGGCACCTGGCAACGGAATGTCAACGTGGCGACGCACGCGCCCGTCGACACCAACTACGAGATACTGGACCTGGTTGCCCCAGCCCCAGTAATACGTCATCACGTGCATCTCGCCGGTGGCGGGGTTGCGCTTGGGGTGAGCAGAAAACGCGAACGGCAAGGTGCCGTCAAGGTTGGAAACTCGCACGGTGTCCAGGTCGTACGACAACTCCACGGGCGGAGAGCCAGCTTCGACGATGGCATACGTGCGGCCGGCGTGCCCAACGATGTTGGTGTTCGCCGGAAACGAAGGATGCTTGGCCGGCCAGTCGCTCGGGGGTGGTGTGCCGCCGAGAATGTCGCACACTTCTTTGGTGCGTACCCAACGGTTGCGGTACCACTTGGCTTGGCCGCCATCGAGGCGTATGCCGTGCACCATGCCGTGGCCGGTAAACCAGTGATACTTCGTTTCGTTGATGTCGCCTGCAGGGTTCGGCCCGTTGCGTAAGTAACGACCAGTGAGCTCGGTGGGAATTGTGCCAGTTATGCGCAGGTCAGTGACGGTGACTTCTTCGTGCACCGGTGCCAAGTTGCCCGCCAAGAACGGGTTGGGTGACGGGCGCTCGATGGTGGTCATGTGTTTGTCACTTTAGCCCTGGGTGATGGCGTCCATTGAGGCGCGAACCGTCATCACGTACGCATCACCGGCGGTAGTTGCCGCGACCGACTTCGCCAGTGACTCTGCGTCGCTGGCGGAAGCAACCGGCACGAACTGCACGGTGTCCCACGCTCGACCATCACCGATGATGGTGCCTTCGGCGGCGAGGTTGGTTGCCCCAGGCACGGCACTGAAGGTCGCAGCACGATTCGCAGTTTGGCGAACCACCATTGCGATAAGGCGATCATCGTCAGCCTTCGGTCGCCCACGGCCATCGAGCGAGGCGTCTTGCGGGCGACAACACACGATGATGGTGCGCTGCATGCCGGCTGCCTTGTGCACGTGTTTGT
The DNA here is from genome assembly GCA_040401815.1 of Ilumatobacteraceae bacterium. Lineage (GTDB taxonomy): Bacteria > Actinomycetota > Acidimicrobiia > Acidimicrobiales > Ilumatobacteraceae > F1-60-MAGs027. The sequence goes on from JBBANT010000034.1 coordinate 8,277, forward strand.
CGCCAAAGTCCTTGCGGCTTTGCATCTCGATGAACGATTTGCGGGTGGCGTAGCGAACGATGGCGATGCGATCCCAATCTTCTGACCCGACGTGGTTGCCCACCACATCGCCGACGAACACGATGGTGGCGCCAATTTTTGCCAAGATCGACGATGGGTTGTATCGATCGTCGGCCTCACGACCGCTGATTGGCTTCTCGACACCGGCGCCTTCGGTGTATTGCGCCACCTCGTGATACTTCATGAGGTTCACCATGTAGATGGGGCCGTCATCTTCAGGCGCGCGCGTGGCGAGTGCCATGGCGTAGTCCTTATCTATGCGTCCGTATTTGTGCTTCAGTTGTGGTGCCTCGTCCATGGGTGCCTGCCTCTGCGGCGAGCGTACCAAACCCCAGTATTGATGGAGTAGCGGTTGGGGTTTCAGTAAACGTTTGGAACCCGAAACGCCGTTTTGGAACGCGTGATCGCTGCTCTGATTTAGGCGGGCAGTAGTAGTTCTGCGTTATGAATGAAGAATGCTTCAAGTGCGGCATCGCCTAGTGGCTGCATGTCAGCAGCCATTCGTCCAATAGGGTCGGTCCCACCTTCGGGGTGTGGGAAATCGGTGGAGAACGCGTAGATCTGCGGCATGCCGTAGCGCTCGATTTGGCGCGCAGTGCGCTCCCAGAAAAATGGGGTCACGCGTATTTGGTCGATGAAAACTTCGCGGGGACTTCGTCGCAGGCTCTCACGAAGACGACGCGATAACTGGAGACGATCCTCGAGGAAATCCACGAACGGGCCGACCCACATTGCTCCGAGTTCAATGATGCCGACACGCAAAGTCGGATGACGGTCAAACACGCCGCCGTAGATCATTGTTGCCAAATAGTTCTGCGCAGCGAGATGCATCGTGGCCAGTGTGTGCGGGCCAATTGGTTCACCGGTTGAAAAGGTGCCGGGTCGCAACAGGTCGGCATCAGCCCATGCGTTGCTGGCTAGAAAGCCGTCCTGGCCGCCAATGTGAAGAGTAACGGGAAGTCCTGCTTCAGCAAGTAGTGCCCACAATGGATCAAGTTCGGGGGCGGCTGGCGAGAGACCACCAGGAGCGATCCCGTCTTGGATGAATACCGCTCGAGCACCACCGGCGGCTACTCGCTCGGCTTCGGCGATCGCGCCGCTGATTGTGGTGAGATTGAGCAACGCCGTGGGCCGCAGGCGCCCACGGCCCTCTTTGGTCCACCTCATAACCGTGTCGTTGTATTCGTGTAGCACAGATGCAGCGTTCGGATGGTCGGACCATGCGGGCATTGCCAATATCACCTGCGGGAAGATGAGTTGACGATCAATACCCATGACATCCATAGCAGCCAAACGACTTTCGGGGTTTGATGCACCGGGTGCCGCAGTTCCTTTGGTGTTCCACACCGACTCGGTGGTCAGATCGGGTTCGTCTGTGGCATCAAAAAGTGGGATTCCAGCGAAACGTTTGCCGAAGCGCGAGGTTGCGTCACCGAATACCTCACCCCATCGCGAAATCGGAACTTGCAAGTGGCTGTCAAGGTCAAGAATTCGACCATGAATCACCGGAAGATGTGTAGCCATAAGGAGAAGATAGCAGTGGATTCATGGGTGACACCTTGCCTGCCGCTGTCGCCTACCCAAATTCTTAAGTAACCTGTACGCAGATAACGCAAAGTGTGTTTGTGATTTTCGCACCACATTTCGCACCACATTGGGCGTTATCCTCGCTCCCGTAGCTCAGTTGGATAGAGCGACGGTTTCCTAAACCGTAGGTCGCATGTTCGATTCATGCCGGGGGCACCAAGGTGCACACCAACTTTTTAGCATCTGATAGCTACATTTCGTCGCCAGGAAAGTAAACGAGATGCCAAGGTTTGCCATCTAGCTCCCAGCAGAAACCAAATTCTGCTGCGTTGCCGCACAGCGGCTTGATGACTTGCGAAGTGATCGGATGTTTCGTACCTTTTTTGAACAAAGCGAGATCAACAGCCAGTCCCCAGCCATGACTCGACTTGCCTGGGACGTCGACTTGGGCCACAGCCGGGGTTTCAGGAAATGTTTGGAGGGCGAAACACCGTTTTTGGAATAACGACTCGGTTGTCAGGTACAGGTAAGCCAATTCCGAGGTTAATTTGATCACACTGGCAAGGCTTGTTTTGCGGCCAATGAATTCGCTCGATTCCATCAGTGCAAGATGCACACATGTCGCATGAGACATTTGCGAAATATTCTCACTTGCGCGGTGAATATCCTTTTTCTTGATGTCTTTACGATGCTTCGCAGAAGTTCCATCGTCGAGTCAACCAACATTTTTCTCTGATTGGCGAATTCCACTTGCTCAGGGTTGGGCTTTTCTAAGGAAGTAAGAGATTCACTAGGAAAGCCAACTTCGAAACCTCGGGATCTCGTTGGTTAACTTCTTTCGCTATGCCGAAGAAGCAAAACTTTGATTCGAAACTGCCCAACTCTCAACATCTACTTGAGGTCAAACTTTCAAGGTTTAGTTGAGAGTTTTTGCCTGGAAAACTTTTCATTTTTACGTACAGATTTTGTAGACGAGACTCGAGAAAAGTAGAACGAAGATGTGCGGATTTCCTTCATATTTTTAGGTAAAAAACTCAGTAAGGATGGGGTACGCACGTGCCTAAATTCGTTCTTGATTGTTGGAATATTCAGCTCAGTTTTTGCGTTTTCTCCGGTCGCCCGAGCGGAGTCCGGAGAGGCCAATCTTAAAACTTTGCGTGGATATGTTTGCGCTGAAGGTTTTGATCGCACGGCTAAAAAC
>JBBANT010000035.1:0-2612 GCA_040401815.1 Ilumatobacteraceae bacterium
AAACTTGCGGTGCCGTACACCTCGGCGGGCGCCAAGTCGAGCATCTCGGCAATATGCACCATGGCGTCTTGGGCCACATAACCGTCTTGTTCTTGCGCCAAGTGCAACAGCGGGATGAGCGCCGACTTCTTGCGCGGAAATCGGCCGACTATTTCTTGGGCGATGGTTACTCGTTCGCTGGAAAGACGGCTCATCGGTCGACCTCACCGAGCACTGGGTCAATTGACGAAATCACAGCAACGGCATCGGCAACCAAACCGCCGCGCATCATGTGTGGCAGACATTGCACATTGACGAAGCTTGGCGCTCGCACGTGCATGCGATATGGCACGGCCGAGCCGTCGCTCACGATGTAGCAACCCACTTCTCCGCGTGGTGACTCGATGGCCACATACACCTCGCCCTCGGGCACTTTGAAGCCCTCGGTGAAAATCTTGAAGTGATGAATGAGCGCTTCCATAGATTCATCAATTCGCCCGCGCGGTGGTGGGGTCACCTTTTTGTTCTGAATGCGATAGTTGCCGCCGGGCATTTTGTCGAGCACCTGACGCACGATGCGCATCGACTCGCGAATCTCCTGCAAGCGAATTGCATAACGGTCATAGGCATCCCCGTGCACACCGACCACCACATCGAATTCGACTTCGTTGTAGTTGAGATACGGAAGGTCTTTGCGCAAGTCGAAAGCCAAGCCGGTGGAGCGCAAAATCGGGCCCGTGGCCGCCAGGGCAATCGCCTCGCTCTGGGTGATCACGCCGACACCCTGCAGACGCTCACGCCAGATTGGTTGGCCAGTCATCAGCACTTCGTATTCCGCCAGTCGATCGGGCAACATGTCGAGCAGCGCCAGCACGTCATCACGCCAACCAGCGGGCAGGTCGGCTGCGACACCGCCCGGGCGAATGAAGTTGTGGTTCATGCGCAGACCAGTGACTTTTTGAAAGAACCGCAACACCTGCTCGCGTTCACGCCAGCCGTAAAGCATCATCGAGACAGCGCCGAGGTCCATACCATTCGTCGCCATGAACAGCAGGTGGCTGCTCATGCGATTGAGTTCGGACAGCAACATGCGCATCCATTGCGCTCGTTCTGGAACGTCACCATCAATGCCAAGCAGCTTTTCGGTGGCCAGCGAGAACACCAATTCATTGTTGAGCGGCGACAGGTAGTCCATTCGCGTCACGTTGGTGCCACCCTGCATGAAGCTGAGCGTCTCGCCCGTTTTTTCCATGCCGGTGTGCAGGTATCCAATGATGGGCTTGCAACGCAAGACAGTTTCACCCTGTAACTCCAACATCAATCGCAACACACCGTGCGTGCTGGGGTGCTGTGGCCCCATGTTGATGATCATCGTCTGGTCTTCTTGCGCGTCGCTTGCCACATCAGCCAGCGCTGCTGCGGCCGACTCGCTCATGCGAAGTACCGAGCCCGACTCACGCATAATCGCTTTTTGTGACATCGTCGAGCGCGGCTGGAGTTCTTGCCCACCCTCACTGGTTGACGCGCCAGCCGAGGCAATCGGCGAATTGAGCGACCCTATTTCTTGCTGAGCCCGTTCTTGCTCAGCAGTTGGGCGATCATCCACCGTGGTCATGAAGCGGCACCTTTGAATTGCACCGGAATGCGGCCAGGTGAATAGTCCTTGCGCAACGGATGACCATCCCAGTCTTCGGGCATCAAGATGCGCGTGAGGTCAGGGTGGCCGTCGAACGCGATTCCAAACATGTCGAACACTTCACGCTCCATGGCCTCGGTGCTCGGATGAATATCAAACAAGGTCGCGAGGCTCTCGCCGTCGGCAACTTGCACCCGAACTCGCATTCGCTGACGCGAGGTGATTGACAACAGATTCACCACGACTTCAAATCGCTGCGCCACCACGTCGGCTGGCAAGGTGCGGCCTTCGTGCATGAGATAGTCGACTGCCGTGAGGTCAATACACATGGTGAACCCGTCGGCATACAGCTGTGTGATGGTGGAGATGTAGTCAGAGGCGGCCACAAACATCACCGACTGCCCACGAGATTGCGTCACAGTTAGCGCCGTTCCAAGGTCACCGGCGTGATCATGCCGGCGGGAATTTCTTGAATATGCACATTTGCGCCCGCACCACTCGCGGCGCGGCGGCGCATGATTTCACCATCTTCGATGAGTTGGTGCAGCGTTTCGATGGCGTGAATCAACGTCTCCGGTGTGGGTGGGCAACCCGGTGCATACACATCGACAGGAACAATCTGATCAACACCCTGCACGATGGCGTAATTGTTGAACATCCCACCACTCGACGCACACACCCCCATCGAAATCACCCACTTGGGTTCCATCATTTGGTCGTACACCTGACGCAACACGGGGGCCATCTTCTGGCTCACCCGACCTGCCACGATCATGATGTCGGCCTGCCGTGGTGACGCACGAAACACTTCCATGCCAAAACGAGCAATGTCGTAGTGCGGGGCACCTGTTCCCATCATCTCGATGGCACAACAAGCCAACCCGAACGTGGCACCCCAACTCGAGCGCGAGCGCGACCACTTCACGAGGTCTTCGACACGGCCAGTCAGAAAGTTGTGTTGCACCCCGCCCAGGCCGTTGTCGAGCACATCGCGAAC
>JBBANT010000035.1:2712-5088 GCA_040401815.1 Ilumatobacteraceae bacterium
CACGGCTTCCTTCGTTACTGGCGCAAGACGTCCATCTAGACCGACGACTTTGATGCCCGCGCCGGAGACTGGCATCGCAACCATGTCAGATACCGACACGTTCTTTTTCATCGGGCCCCACTCGAGGGCTCCGCGCGCCACAACATAGACGAAAGCGACGAAAAACACGGCGCTGAATGCAACCATCTCCCAGAACCCGAAGGCTCCGAGCGCTTCATGGGCCACCGCGTAGGGGTAGGCAAAAATGATTTCTATGTCGAACATGATGAACAACATCGCCACCAAATAAAACGACACTGGAAAACGTTCGGGCGACTCGCGGCTTGGCACAATGCCGCACTCGTACGGCGCATCTTTGGCCGAGTTTGGTCGATTCGGTGCCAAAAGCTTCGAGGCCACGAGGCTGAGGGCGGCAAACACAACAGCAAGTGCGGTGAGCACCACTATCGGTAGGTACTGGCCCATTGCTAGCGCGCCCTAAGGGCTTAGACCTTTTCGAGCTCGCGTGCTCGGACAAGGTTCTGGCGCAAGATGAGGTCGCGACGATGCAATAGCCAACACAAAATCACGAACACCAACAGCGAGCCAAGAGTGATCATCATTGCTGGTTGACGACGATTGCCGAGGTCACGAACCATGTACACATATCGACGCTCCTGTGTTTCGTCAATCTTTGGCCGGGCTGGTGCACGGCCAGGCTCAACACGTTGCGGCACAATTGGCGCCACCTCTACCAATGCAAATCGTGGCTCGTGGAAAAAAGCAAAGAAGTCAAGCGTCTCATTTATTTTGGGCCACCGCTCACCACCACGGTCGAACACGCTCACCGAAACAAATTCGCCGGCGCCAAATTCGCCGGCGCCATTGATCAAAATTTCGTCCGACGACGCAACTGCTTGCCCACGCTGCGGGTCGGAGTCGTCAAGTCGCTGCCAACCTTCTGACACCAAAGCCGCAACTACGGCTTCAGAGTTCTGTTGTGGTGTGCCCGTCAACTTCAACGGCTGCTCAAGAATTTCGACCTGCTGCAACAATTCACCACTGCGAATGATGGTGGCAGGCTCAGCCGGCACCCAGACCGGCGACCGACCCGTGAGGCCGATTCCGTAGGTCCACCAAATCACTCCCATCGCCGCCATCCAGCCGAACAGACCGGCCAGCACAACGAGAAACCCAAGTCGCGCACCAAGGTTGGTGCCCACAACGAGATACGAACCGCCAATCAGCACTACTGCCGCAATGATGACCACCACATAGCCACGTAGCTCGGGCTCCCAGCTCACTGCCAGCATCGCCAAAGAGTTCACCTACAGACCTCGCACATATTCAACAACGGCTTGCAACTGTTCCTGCGTGTAGACCGAGCCAAAGCCAGGCATGCGTCCTCCGCCTTGGCCTTGCTCGCCGTAGCGCTTGCCGTACTCGCTACCAGCTGCGATAAAAGCGATCATGTCTTCTTGATTGGGGAATTGGCGCACCGACGAACCACCAGTCAAGTTGGGGCCAAAGGCACCACCACCAGTGATCTGCGGCTCGCCGTACGACCAACCTTTGGTGTGGCAGCGCGCGCACGAGTAACTCCCGGCGCCGACCAAATCGATGTTGAACAAGGCTTCACCAATCGAGGCATACGTGCCGGTCTTTACCAATCGCTCCGCTTCGGCCTGAATTTCGTCCTGAACTTTTTTGGGCAATGTGCCACCCTCACAAGTTCTGGGATCATCGTCGGGTGATGCACAATTCTCACGAGGAATCTGAATGCTCTTCACGTAGTCGAGCACGGTTTGAATTTGCTGCTCGTTCATCGGGCCACCACCCACGAGGCCCCATGCCGACATTGGCGAGAAGGGACGACCGTAGTTGAGGATAAATCGGAACTCTTCTTCGCTGTAGCGCAGGTACACGTTGTTGATTGCTGGCGCTTTCCAGTTGACCGCTTTGACTTCACCGGTCTTCGGGTCGGTCACTGCATACGATGCGACACCGCCGCCGCCATTCATTCCGCCGTGACAACCTGCGCAGTTGAAGCCGCCCTCAGCAGTTGCCGCAAACAAACCCGAACCCCATGACTCGAACTTGTGTACGAAATCTTTCTCAGCACCCGCCTGACGACCTGGCTCAAGAATCCAGTACAACGGCAAAGTAATGGTGACTACTGCAAGAAACGCCAAGCCGAGCAGCTGGGTGCGCTCAAGCTTCTTGCCTTCCAACACCTCGTCGTCGTAGTACGGCTTGCGATTGGCGGCAAGTTCAATTTCCGAACCAATCTCGGCACGGCTTGAACGAACATTGAAAAATGCATAAATTGCCCAACCGCCAAGCGCCAAGACCAACGCCAGCCACGCAATCGTGGTGGTGACATCAGCGAATACTGGC
>JBBANT010000035.1:5188-10938 GCA_040401815.1 Ilumatobacteraceae bacterium
CGCCAAGACCAACGCCAGCCACGCAATCGTGGTGGTGACATCAGCGAATACTGGCCTCATTGTTTAGTGACCACCCGCACCAACGCAATGTGGACCTTCGGCTTCTTGACCAGTCGTGTTGGTTCCAATTGATGGACCGCCGAATACGGCGCCAGTATCGATGACCACGCTGCCATTGTTGATTGACACAGCGAAGCGATCCATACCACGTGGCGCGGGGCCACCCTTTTTTTCACCTACCCGGTTGAACTGCGAACCGTGACACGGGCATTCAAACCACTGCGATGTTGCGCAGGTTGGCACACGACAACCCAAGTGTGGGCACTTTTGGTACAACGCCACGATGCCCGAAGACATCCCAGCGAACACCGGCGCCTGACTGGCATAGATGGCCTCGGCTTTTGCCAGCGATTCCTTCGGGTACTCCGTCACCCAAGCGCGGGCTTCAGGAAGATACAAGAAACCATTGTTGGAACGAATACCGGCGATGATGTCGTCGACTTTTCCGGCGTTGATCTTCGAGCCGAAGCCGCCCTCGGCACCCTTCCAGAGAAACCCGAGCACGGCAGCACCGAACCCACCGAGACCTGCGCTCATGAGCGTGACTGTTGCACGGTTGAAGAACTGGCGACGCGATACACCGATGGCTTCAGGATCTGGTGGCGTCCATGGCGCAATGGCCACACTCTGCGGCACGGCAAGTGCAGTGCTGCGACTGGCTACCGACTCGCGCTCGAACTCTTTGCTGCTCACAGTGCGCTCGGCTTTTTGGTCTCGCGAGCGTGTCTCGCGCGACAACACGCCAGTGGTTTCACGACGACGCGCTGCTGTAAGCACGACGACACCAGCGAGCACGACGAGAGCAGCGAGGGAGATGACAAGTGTGGTGTTCATGATCTACAGCTCGAAGAAGATTCCGTCGCGCCACGGAAAGGTGAAGTTGTAGCCCGGACCGCGGAAGAACGAGCTAATGATGGTGAGCACTGCCCAGAACATCAAGTGCACCGTCCACAGACTGGTGATGAACTTGCGATCCTCAGGCTTGTTTGACTTATTGCGATCCATGTACGGCGCAAAGATCATCAAGATGATGCCCATGCCCGGAATAGTCACACCAGCAATCATCGGGTGAAACATGGTGAGCAGTTCTTGCAAGCCCATGAAGTACCAAGGTGCCTTCGATGGGTTCGGGGTGGCATTGAAGTTGGCCGCCTGCAGAAGTGGCGCATTCACAAACCACGAAAACATAAAGGTGAATGCCAAACAGGCCAATGCAGCAACAAATTCGATGGAGAGCAGGTGCGGCCAGACATGCACTTTGTCAACTGGTACAGCCTTGACATCTTGAATCGAGCCCGACTTCACCACGGTGAGCAAGCGCTGAGTGTGGCCACCGGGGCCCGCACCAACGGGCACTCCCGCAGCAACTGGGGCGGCAACCACCAGTGCTGATGGCGCATCTTTGACAGCGACACCGCCCGCGCGCGCGGCTTTGCTGCGCTGCAGAAGTTCTTCGGGAATTCGTGAGGCGCCTTCGCTTGCTGCTGGTGCGCCAGTATCTTCGGTTTTTTCGCGCGCAGCTTTGGCCCGCTTCAGTAGGTGTTCTGGAATTTCTGTCATCGTCGTTCCTTTCTACGGCTCACAGAGGTCCTGAGATTCCGCCGTCTTTGCGAACTCTCCAGAAGTGGATTGCCAAGAAAATAACCGTGATAAATGGGAATAACAACACATGCAACACATACCAACGCAACAAGGTCTCAGCGCCAATTTCGGTGCCACCGAGGAGTACGAACCGAACTTGTGAACCAATGATCGGTGAGTAGCCCATCATGTTGGTGCCCACGGTTACTGCCCAGAGGGCCAACTGGTCCCACGGCAACAGGTATCCGGTAAATGACAACAGCAAGGTGAGCGTCAGCAAGATGACACCAACAACCCAGTTGAACTCACGTGGTGCTTTGTACGCACCGTGATAAAACACGCGCGCCATGTGCAAGAACACGGCGAGCACCATGAGGTGCGCACCCCAACGATGCATGTTGCGCACCATCAGACCGAAGGTCACCGATGTGTGCAGCGACTGAATGTCATCCCACGCATTTGCCGCAGTCGGACGATAAAAGAACATCAAAAAGATGCCCGTGATGGTGAGCAAAATGAACAAAAAGAACGACAAGCCACCAAGACACAGCGTGTAACTGACCTTTACGGCGTGACGCTTTACTTTTACTGGGTGCAGGTGATACAGCACCGAATTCATCACGACGTATGAACGGTTACGTGGTGAGTCGGTGTAGCCCTTGCGGAAAATCGAACCCGGGCGGAAGATTGAGCTCCACACTTGGCCGCCCTGTACCTGTTCGCCAACTTTGGCAAGACGCTCTTTCAGTTTGAGCCGTGGGGTTTCTTCGACGATGCTCGACATGCCTTCTCCTTACAATCTCATGCCGTAGGAATAACCGTGGTTGTTCGTGCGCATATGCGGGTCGCCAGTGGCCGGGGCAACCCCGACTTTGCCGAGCACGATGACCCCCGTTGGGCAGCGGTCGACACACAACGCACAACGGGTGCAGATGTCGTCGTCAATCACAAACACCACATGGTCTGATGGGTCGGCGCCTGGCATCTCGGTGCCTTGGGACTCGACGATGGCCGATGGGTTCACCATGTGAATGCACTTCCATGGGCAGATGTCGACGCAGCCCTCGCACATGATGCATTCGCTTTGATCAATGTGAATGAACTGCTTCGGCTTGACGGCTTTGTTCAAGTAATCAGCGTCAACTTCGACCAACGTGTATTCATCGGTGTACGGCATCATTGGCGGGTTGGCGTCGGTGCGTGTCATCTCGTTAGGCCTTCTTCACGAGTGGTCGACCGTAGGTGCTGCTTGGCAACTCGACCTGCTTGACTTCGCCGCGCTTTTGCCACCAAGCGAACAGATAAATAAAGAGACCGATATAGACACCGTGAATCCCGAGCACCACGATGTCGCGTAGTGCTTCGTAGCTGATGGTGAACGGAAACTGACCACCAAACTCTTGCGGTTTCATGATGTTGAAGGGCCCAAAAATGACTTTGTCCTTGCGCCAGCCGAGCTCTTTGTCGGCATGGTCAATCCACTGGTGTGGCACCACCCCAAAGGCGAGAAAGATCACGAAAAACACATAGGCGCTTCCGAACATCGCTTCGCCCCACGTGGCTTGGCGGTCAACGGGGCGACGCTTGCCAACCACGATCACGAGATACGACATAAGTAAGGTCACGAAAAACGAAAACAGGAAGGCCTGATTCACGCCCGGCCAACGAAGGATGTCGATCGCGATCATGCGTCTTTCGTGCCTTTCGTGATTGATTACGGAAGCGTCAGAACCACTTGGAAGCCTAGTCTTCGGGCTTCGTGCGGGCTCATCTCGCCTCAAGATTTTTGCTGTGACGGATGCACCACGTCGTGCGCTCGTGCAAAAAACAGTTGCTCCGCCCAACCGGGCCCAACTACATGACCCAATTAACCAGTGATGTGCGACCTGGCGCGGATTAGTCTGGCGACGAACATGTTTGGCGCGTCACAGTTCCCCGGGGTCACCAGATGACCGAGGTACCTGACTTTCTCCTCAAGCGTTCCAAAGATCGCAGGGCTGCACTTTCGGGTGCTGCACCAACAGCCGAGCCGTCGGCATCCAAAGAAGTAGCCAAGACGGTTACATCGTCGGCGGCTCCGGCACTTGCTGCCGAGGTTGCACCGCCACCGCCACCCAAGCCCGACCCGGCTTACGTGGTCGCTGCAAAATCGCGCAAGAAGATTCCATTTTGGGCAATGGCCACTCTGAGTCTGTTGCCAGTCTGGGCATTTTTGTATCTGCTCGCAGTGAGCCCAGCGGAGCGCGAGGAATCAGGCCCGATGGCAACTGGTGCCGAGGTGTACGGCGCATGCGCAAGTTGTCATGGAGCCAACGGTCAAGGTGGTGCTGGTCGCGTGCTGCACGAAGGCGAAGTGTTGAAGACATTCCCGAATATCGAAGACATGCTCAATTTCGTCTACACCGGCTCACAGCCGTTCGTGTCGGCTGGTCTTGCGGTCTACGGCGATGCCAATCGCGAGGGTGGCGCTCATGCCCCACTTTCTTATAACGGCAATGCGATGCCGGCCCAAGGCGAGAAGTGGGGTGGCGGGCTGACGGATTACGAAGTTCTCGGGGTTGTCTGTCACGAGCGATACGCAATTGGTGGAGCCGACCCCAAGAGTGAGCAATGGGCCAGCGAGTACGCCACCTGGTGTTCTCCTGAGTCAGAAATTTTTGCCGCTCTGCAGGATGGTGCCGTTGACTACGACACGCTTGCTGAAAGTTTTGCAATGCTTGAGGTGCCACCCCGTGCAGTGGGCACCGAAGCCCGCCCCAGCACGAAATAGCCACCTGCCACACCGTTGCGTAGCGGTCCCCCGCGCGGTGCTCTTTACGCTGTGAGTTAATGGAACTCACCGAGATCGGCAGCATGCCCGTGCGCGACACCGACGTGTTGGTGATTGGTGGCGGCCCGGCGGGCGCAGCCATGGGTTACTGGACCGCCGAACTTGGCCACAGTGTCACCATCGTGGAACGCAAACATTTCCCCCGTGAAAAAACTTGTGGTGACGGGTTGACACCGCGCGCCGTAAAACAGCTTGACGACATGGGGCTGGGCGAGCCACTCAAACAATTTCACCGCTACGAAGGTTTACGAGCAACGGCACACGGCAAAGAACTCGAGTTGCAGTGGCCGACGCATCCGCTGTACCCACGTCACGGCTATGTGGTGCGCCGCCGCGAACTTGATGCAATGGTCGCGTTCAACGCCGAAAAGTCTGGAGCAACTTTGCTGCAAGGCCACGAGGCGCTCGAGCCGCTCATGGAAAAGGGCTGCGTGCGCGGGGCGATCGTGAACAACTTGGACGAAGACCGCAAGGTGGCAATTCGCGCTTCGTATGTGGTGATTGCTGATGGCGCCAACAGCCGTTTTGGTCGCTCACTCGGTACCGCTCGCACCAAAGCATGGCCATACGGAACCGCGATTCGCACTTACTGGACCAGCCCCCGCCATGCAGAACCATGGATCGAATCGGCGCTCGACGTAAAAGATCGTCAAGGCAATTCGATGCCGGGTTACGGCTGGATCTTTCCGGTTGGCGACGGCACCATCAACGTTGGTGTCGGACTGCTCTCTACATTTAAAAAGTTCAAAGACGTCAACACCACTCACCTACTGGATTCCTACGCCCACATGATTGCTGATCGCTGGGAGATCGACCCCGGTTCGCCCGAGTGCCGTGCCACGAGTGGCAAGATTCCGATGGGTGGTTCGGTGTTTCCCAAAATGGGCCCAACACACTTGGTGATTGGTGACGCCGCTGGCAGTGTGAACCCGTTCAACGGTGAGGGAATTGACTACGCATACGAAACCGCGCGCATGGCAGCAACGGTGTTGCACGACGCACTACGCAGCGGCGATGCAACGGCACTGCAGCAATACCCCACCTTGCTTGATGATGAGTACGGCCAGTACTTCAAGGTGGCGAGGTTGTTTGCCCGCGTGATTGGTCGACCAGCGTTGATGCGCGAATTGTCTCGCGTGGGTATCAACAGTCGCCCACTCATGGAATGGGTGTTGCGCATCATGGCCAACTTGTTGCGCCCCGACGAAAAGGGCCCCGCCGAAGTTGCCTACGCCATGGCCGCTCGCATCGTGCGCCTGGCACCCAACGCCTAGACGGC
>JBBANT010000036.1:0-5077 GCA_040401815.1 Ilumatobacteraceae bacterium
ACTGCCCGCACGGGTGTTGGCAACAACGAAGTGAGGCGACGGTGGGTCGACACCATGGTCGGTGCGGTTTCGCCCGAGCCCATGATGGCCAGGATGCGGGGAAGTGTCATGTCAAAAACCCACTCACGATGTTTTCATGAAGTGCTGTCGCCCAACGCTCAGGAAATTGGGCATGCAGGTCGTGGTGCGCTGGCGAAAACCACTGCACTTTCACTCGTTCATTCTGCTTGGTGATTGCGTCATACTCACGACGCTTCTCACTTGACCAAGCATCACCCGAGTCGGCAGGGGTAAAGAGCACAGGCACCGTGAGTGACGCCAAAATGTCGTGTGGGCGGTGCTCCCACAAACCGCGCAGCACCTTGATGTGGCGATCAAAGGTCAACCACGGGCTGATGGTGCCGTCGTCGTGATGTTGCATGTTGGCCAGCGCACCAGTGATTGCAGCTTCGGGCCAACCCGCGTACACGCGGCGCATCATCTTGGCAAAGCCATCGGCGCGACTCCCGGCCAGGCGAGGTGGTTGCAGCGCTTCGACACAGTCATCCCACGAAGCAAAACGATCACACAGTTGAATAAGCCCGCCGTCGACTGCGCACACCCCGCGCGTGGCGGTTGGGTGACGGTGGGCGAGTTCGACCACCACATTGCCGCCCCACGATTGCCCAGCGACAATTGGTCGCTGCAAGCCAAGTTGCTTGATGAGTGTTGCCAGGTCATCAACCACGGTTGCCATGTCGTAACCGTCGTCGGGTTTGTCGCTTAGGCCATGCCCGCGTTGATCAAGCGACACCACGTGATATCCGAAATCGGCAAGTGCGGAGGCGGCTCCGTCCCACAAACGAGAATTCGAAGCCAGCCCGTGCACCAACACAATCGACGGTTGGGTGTTTGCGACCCCCAGTTCGTACACGGCGAGACGAATGTCGCCAACCTGCACAAGCCGATGAGTCATGATGATGTCTCAGTCACCATACCCGTGGCAATAGCGTGGGCTTGTGGCTAGTGACATTCTTGACGTTGACTTGCTTGCTTTCGAAAAGGGCAATCCTCAACAACAAAAAGCAGTCATCGATGGTGTGATGCGCAGCCTGGCAACTGGCTTCGTTTATACGAGCCACGACTTATCAGAAGATCTTCTCGACACCACTTACGCGATGTTGTTCGAATTTTTTAACAAGCCGCAAGCCGAAAAGCGGGGCTACATCGCTGCTGGTGCCAACGGGCAAACCGGCTACACCGACGTGTTGGTCGAAACTGCCGAGGTGAGTGACAAGCCCGACTGGAAAGAAATGTTGAACTGGGGCAAGCAAGTTGAGCCTGGTCACCCCATGCGCCGCAAATTTCCACAGGCCTACCCCGACCAGGTGCTGCCCGAGGCGTCGGTGCCGGGCATCAGCAAAGTGTTGTATGCGTTCCACGACGCGATGATCGATTTGCAAACACGTTTCTTGCGCATTATCGCTGTGGGTCTTGGTTGCAAAGACAGTTTCTTTGACCAGATGGTTGACAATGGTTGTGCGTTGAACCGTGCCATTCGGTACCCAAGCATGAAGAACGTTCCGGGTGACGGCCATGTGTGGGCTGCTGAACACGGCGACATCAACCTGATTACCGCGTTGCCACGGGCAACTGCGAAAGGTTTGCAAGTGAAGCACGACGGTAAATGGATCGATGCTGTGCCACCAGCCGGACATGTCATTTTGAATACAGGCATCATGCTCGAGCGATTGTCTAACGGTGTGATTCCGATTGGTTGGCACCGAGTAGTGGCCGACCCGAACTTCGACGGCGAGCGATACAGCATCGTGCAGTTTTGTCACCCGCGACCAAGCACCTTGTTGGCGCCGTTGCCAACGTGCGTTACCAAAGACAACCCGTTGCGTTACCCCACGGTGACGGCTGGGGATGCGCTCGATGAAGTGATTTATCGCATCAATCTGGTCGAGGGCGCACGTCGAGTTACTAGCTAGATAGGCGCGAGATCTCCATGAACATCGGCGTGCTCACCGGCGGTGGGGACTGCCCAGGTCTTAATGCGGTGATTCGCGCCATCGTACGCAAGGCACAAAGTGTCGGCGGCCATCGCGTGCTTGGTTTTTATGACTCGTGGGACGGTGTGCTCGAGAAGCGATATGAAGAACTCGATATCAGCAAAGTACGTGGCATCTTGCCCAAAGGCGGCACGATTCTGGGCACGCGGCGCGGCAGCCCGTTTGATTACCCCGATGGTGTGCAGCGCACCAAGCAAGTGTTTGCCGATCTTGGCCTCGATGCGTTGGTGGTAATAGGTGGAAACGGCTCGTTAACTGTTGCATCGATGTTGGCCGACGACCATGGTTTGCCGATTGTTGGCGTGCCCAAAACAATTGACAACGACGTGGTTGGTACCGACGCAACGTTCGGGTTTCAAACTGCAGTGCAAATAGCCACCGATGCAATCGACCGTCTGCACACAACTGCAGAAAGTCACGACCGTGTAATGGTGATCGAGGTAATGGGTCGCGACGCTGGATGGATTGCTTTGCATGCGGGCTTGGCTGGCGGGGCCACTGCCATATTGGTGCCCGAGGTGCCGTTCGATATTCGCGAAGTCGCAGCGATCGTCACTCAACGCCACGACCGTGGTCGCTATGCATCGCTCGTAGTGGTGGCCGAAGGCGCCAAACCCAAACCCGGCACGCTCGAGGTGCCAGAACCTCAACTCGACAAATATGGTCGCGAAATGCATGGCAGCATTAGCCAAGTAATCGCCCCCGAGTTGTCGCGACTCACCGGGTTTGAGTCGCGTGTGGTGCAATTGGGCCATGTGCAGCGCGGGGGTACACCGACGGCCTATGACCGAGTGTTGTCGTCGCGGTTTGGCTTGGCCGCAGTCGATGCCGTGTATGCCAAAGCATTCGGCGACATGGTGGTGTTGAACTGCGGGCGCATCGAGCGAGTGTCGATGCAGGTGACGCGCGGTCAGACGCGCACCATTGACCTCGATTTGTTTAACGACGTCGCCGCAACGTTCTTTGGCTGACCCAGCCAGGGTTCTCGGGATGGGAGAGATGCGCGCCAGAATTCATACAGATTCGGTGTGACTGAAAACTGTTGTTCATCTGGCGGCCAACTTGATGGAGGAAACTTTCGCTGCTTTCGTATTCCTCGAAGGTGCTTTCTGCCGCAGGTCGAATTGTCAGCGGCAGATAGCTCACTAAACATAGGAGAAAATCACCAACATGGCAATAAATTTCGACTCAGAAGACATTGGCAGCAATCCAAGCGACAACCGCATGTTTCAGGACGTGCTTGACAAATTTGTTTCACGTCGGGCAGTCATTGCCGGCGGTCTCGCTGGAGCGGCGTTTGCATTCGCGGGTAGCAAGGTTTCCGCCAAGGGAATCGCGCCAACTAACCGAACTGCTAGTGGGGTGGCAGCAAAGGCTCGACAAAAGATTGGATTCACTTCGATTCCGCTCCAATCCTCGCCGATGCCGACCATTGCTCCTGAATACCAGTACTCCTCCCTCATCCCGTGGCGCACACGCCTGGACGGAAAGGGTGAATTTCCTGAAACCCTGAACTCTGATGAACAGGCAAGGTCCGTGGGCCTAGGTCACGATGGCATGTGGTACTTTGGTGACAACCGGAAGGGAATGCTCGCCATCAACTTTGAATATGGCACAACGCAGCATGCCCTCGGCAAATCAGTTCCGACGAGCCTCGAAGAAGTGCGGGTCTCGCAACACCTGCACGGGGTCGGCGTGATGTACATCGAAAAAGACGCCAAGGGATGGTCCTTGAAGAAGGACAAGCGCAATCGTCGTGTACACGTGAATACTCCGGTGGAGTTCAGCGGGCCTGCCGCCAAGAGCGCACTACTGGTGAACGAGGCAGGTAATGCCCCACAAGGCACCGTGAACAACTGCGCCAATGGTTATACGCCTTGGGGAACATATCTTACTTGTGAAGAAAATTTCAACGGCTACTTCGGTGCAACGAGCCCGACATGGAAGGCGAGCATTGAGGAAACTCGCTACGGAGTGAATGCCACTGGTTTCGGTTATGACTGGCACAAGTATGACCAGCGTTTCGACCGGTCTCAACCTGGCTACGCCAATGAGATCAATCGTTTTGGATGGGTGGTAGAGATTGACCCGGAGAATCCAAAGGCCAAACCAGTCAAGCGAACGGCACTCGGTCGTGTAAAACATGAAGGTGCCGAATTGGTGGTTGGCAAGAACAACCGTGTAGTGGTGTACATGGGTGATGACGAGCGCTTTGACTACATCTACAAGTTCGTGTCTGCTGGCGACTGGAAGAAGATGGTCGCCGCTGGCAAGAGCCCGCTCGATGAGGGCACCCTGTACGCAGCACGCTTCAACGACGACGGAACCGGCGAGTGGCTTGAGCTGAGCCCGAGCAATCCGGCGTTGGCGGCTTGGTCGATCGACAAGATCCTCGTTCATACGCGACTTGCGGCCGACCTTGCGGGGGCAACGAAGATGGATCGTCCGGAATGGATCTCCACCGGCGCCGATGGTTGGCAGTACGGTACGCTGACCAACAACAGTAACCGCGGACGCTCCGGTCAGCCCGGTGTCAATGCGGCAAACCCCATTGTCCAGAACTCCGACGGACACATCATCCGATGGAAGGACTCCGACGGAAACCTCGGTCGTACTTTCCAGTGGAATCTTTTCCTCGTCTCGCGAGATACGTTCGATGAAGGCGGTCAGATGTTCGGGTCGCCCGACGGTATCTGGGCCGACCCCGATGGTCGCATCTTCATCCAAACGGACGGCACGCAGCCCGGTCGAAACAACGATCAGATGCTCGTCGCTGATGCAAAGACCAAGGAAATCAAACGAATCTTCACCGGCGTGGCTGGATGCGAAGTCACAGGAGTTGCGGTAACTCCAGACCGAAAGACGATGTTTGTTAACTTGCAACATCCGGGCGATGGCGACCCAAAGATCTCGAACTTCCCGGCGAAGTTCACGGGAGCTGCTGGTCCTCGTCCGCGTGACTGCACAATCGTGATTACTCGCAAAGATGGTGGGATCATCGGAAGCTGAGCGCTGAGCAACAG
>JBBANT010000036.1:5177-7586 GCA_040401815.1 Ilumatobacteraceae bacterium
ATTGGTGGGCAACTTGGCAACGTATTCGCTCGGTTCGTGGGTTTCTTCGTCGCGCTGTACACCCACCACCGCAATGTCTGCATCGGGCAGCAACTCCATGGCTGCCGGCAACATGCCCAGACCAGCACGCAAAATGGGCACCAGCACCGGGCGGCTGGCAAGTTGTACGCCGTCGGTGGTGGCCAGTGGCGTGGTTACCTTACGTGGCCTAGTCGGAATCCGCCGTGTTGCTTCAGCTACCACCACGAGTGACAGCCTGCGCATCTCGGCACGAAAGATTTGGTTAGTGGTGTTTTGGTCGCGCAGGTTGGTGAGTGCTTCTTGGGCAACTGGATGATCAACGACGGTTACTTGAACAGGCATGGCTACATACTTGCGCAGTCATGTGGGGGGATGCGAACTAGCGTTTTGCTGGTGCGAATCACCACTGCACAGAGTCGCGTCGAGTGTGAGCAAGCCGGGGGGTTGTTCGACCAGGTCTGGGCAATGCAGGGCATGGTGCCCAACGAGGTCATCATCGCCACGGTGCATGCCGGTGGCTATGCCTCACTGGCGTGGGTCGGCGACCAGCTGGTCGGGGCGAGTTGGGGGTTTCTCGGCACACACAACAACGAGCCAACCCTGCATTCGCACGTGACGGGTGTGTTGCCTGCACACAACTCAAGCGGGGTTGGCGAAGCGCTCAAGCGCCACCAATGGGATTGGGCCAACGAGCGAGGAATTGCTGCCATCACCTGGACTTTCGACCCACTGGTGCGACGCAACGCGTATTTCAATTTGGCAAAACTCGGTGCGCGGGTTACCGACTATCACGAAGATTTTTATGGCGCCATCAACGATGGGCTCAACCAGGGCGAACACACCGACAGATTGTTGGTGCGTTGGGCAGTTGCCGGCTGCAACGGGGTGGCGCCAGTAGCCCAGCATGTTGCTGCGGCAGACTGGAGCATCTCCACGCCACAAGACATCGAAGCTCTGCGTCGCCACGATCGGGCTGCAGCAGCCCAATGGCGCGCAGCCCAGCGGGTTGAGTTGCGCAAAGCATTCGCTGGTGGATGGAAGGTGGCCGGCGTCATGAGCGACGGCAGCTATGCAGTGGCACGAGCATGATCCCAGCGAGCCGCGCATGATTGCTGAAATTCGTTTGCGGCGCGCGCACATCGATCTGGTGTCGCCGTTTCGTACCAGCTTTGGGGTCGAAACCGCTCGCGACTTGCTCTATATAGAGGTGTCGGGTGACGGTGTAACCGGCTGGGGTGAATGTGTGGCCATGAGCGAACCGATGTATTCAAGTGAGTATGTCGACGGATGCGAAGAAGTGTTGCGGCGGTTCATGTTGCCGTTGGTGCAGAGCAACACCACCGCCGAGTCGTTCACCGAGTCGGTGCGTGGCATTCGTGGGCACTTCATGGCCAAGGCCGTGCTCGAAACCGCATTGCTGGATTTTCGGCTGCGGTGCGTCGGCATAAGCCTCGGCACTTTTTTGGGCGCCACCCAAACGCGGGTGCAATCTGGTGTGTCGGTGGGCATTCAACCAAGCATCGACAAGTTGTTGCAAGTGGTGCAGGGTTATCTCGACGATGGCTATCTGCGCATCAAGTTAAAGATCGAGCCAGGTTTCGACATCGAACCAGTGCGTGCAGTGCGCGCAACGTTTGGTGACGCTTTATTGCTGCAGGTGGATGCCAACTCGGCATATCAATTGAGTGACGCCGAACATCTGGCACAACTCGACGAGTTCAACCTGCTGCTCATCGAGCAACCGTTGCCTGAAGAGCAAGTGGCTTCGCACGCCCAATTGGCCAAGGTGGTGCGCTCACCTATTTGTCTGGATGAATCGATTCTTTCTGCAGAAGTTGCTCGCGAGGCGCTCGATATCGGAGCCTGCAGCATCATCAACATCAAACCCGGCCGAGTGGGTGGCTATCTCGAGGCAAAAAAGATTCACGACTTGTGTTTTGAGCGGGGCGTGGCGGTGTGGTGCGGGGGAATGCTGGAAACCGGCATTGGCCGTGCCGCCAACTTGGCCCTGGCGGCCTTGCCGGGGTTCACCTTGCCAGGTGACACGTCAGCGTCAGCCAGATACTTTGCCCGCGATGTGACCACGCCGTTTGTATTGCGTGATGGGCACTTAGATGTGCCCACGGGCCCCGGCATCGGCGTCGAACCCGATCTTGACTTTCTCGACTCCATCACTTCTCGCAGTGATAGTTTTCTCATATGCGACGCGTAAGCATTGTGGTCGTTGCGCTCTGCGTCGGTGTTGTACCAATGTTGTCATCCGCGCCAGCTCACGCCAATGCCGGCAAGAAGTGCACGAAGGTCGGCCAGGTTGACAAGAGGCAAGGCACTGTTTGCGTGCGCGTTGGCAAGACAATGGTGTGGAGGAAGTCGTCGAGTAGTGGCGGC
>JBBANT010000036.1:7686-10466 GCA_040401815.1 Ilumatobacteraceae bacterium
GAGGCAGGCCGCAGCGTGGCTTTTGATTTTCGTGTTGAAGACGAGCTCAATAAGAACTCGTTCATCAATCAATCTCGTTTTGAATCTTCGCCAAATGGCAGTGGCGAGCTGCATGCGAAGTGTCCGTATGACTACTACGTCGAACCATTGAGGTCACAGTGGTTGGCGAAGTTGGGTAGCGCAGGTGGCGTCGTCGTTCCAGGCACGCCGTGTGGAAAGCCATCGCAAGGAGTGAGCGGTACGGCAAATGGTTTGTGGTTCTTGCCGAATGCCAAAGTGAACGAGCTCAAGTTTGAAGGTGCGAGTTTTGGGGACGCGGCCGTGGGTCCTGCAGGTCAGTACATGTCACAGATTGCACTCACGACGGATGCGGATGGGATGGTGCGCATCGGCGGTCTCAACGTGGCGTCACCACTAGGACAAATGATGGTGGGAAGTAATCAGGCAACTTGGAAAAAACCCGAAGACATCAAGGTAGGACAGACCCATTGTTGGACTGATTCGCGACAGTCGGTCAAGGTGCAACTGGTCTCTGCGGGTTCGTTGGTCGCTGTAGTGGGGAATGGTTCGTGTGAATCATTGTCGCTGACGTCGGGCAGAACCTACGAGCGATAGCAACTGCTAACGAGGATTTACGGCGCTGGGGCGCGAGACAACCAGGGGTAGGGCACGAGACGGCCAGCGGTCGGCGCTAGGCCGTGAGGCGGAACAGGATCGCAGTTTCAGGGTCGTGCTTGTCGCGACCGCGAATCTTCTCCCACAGCGTGGACAACTGCCAGTACACGCTGAACGCCACATAGACCGGGCCGTACTTCTTTCCCACGGCCTTGCGAACGCGGACGGCATCCTCGCCGGTTACCAGGCGCGCCGTTGCCGAAAGCACCGGCGCGTCGCTCGACACCTTCCCGCTCATGTCACACACCTGCACGGTCACCCGCGCATTGTTTCGAATGCGCTTGACCTTGCCGACGTTCGTCTCGGTGATCACGCCGAACTCGTCACCCATGGCTGCAAACCACACTGCTGTTGTAACTGCGGTGCCGTCGCGGCGAATCGTTACCAGCGAGACGTATTTTTCTTTGTTGCTGAGCGCCGACGACATGATGTTGTCGGGATGGCAGGATTTGAACCTGCGACCTCCTGGTCCCAAACCAGGCGCACTAGCCAAGCTGTGCTACATCCCGTGTGCTGTCAGGCTAGTGACTGAACCACCGAGAGCAGTCGCTGCACGTCATCGTGAGTCACGTAGCGCACTACGCCAGCGCGCACTACACCGCCAGACTCTGTCAGCCCCAAGTGCGATACCAGTTCGACTGCGTACGAACTGCCCGACCAAACGGCGATCTTTGCTGCTGCCAACGCTTCAGCAACTTGGTCTGGTGACACACCATCAACGGTGAATGCCACGGTGGGCGTGCGGGCCTCGAGTGTTGGTGGCCCCCACACCCGCACATGGGCCATGGCGAGCAAACCGTTGAGCAGCGGTGCAAACACTTCTTGTTCGTATGCCGCCACGCTTGCCATGTCTTCTTCAAGCAAGTATCGAGCTGCGGCTTCGGTGGCGGCGATGTTTTCAAAGTTCGGGGTTCCGGTTTCAAATCGACGCGGGCCAACATCGTCGGCAGGTCGCACTTTGGCGACGGGCAAAGCGTTGAGCAAATTTGGCTCGATGCACAAGACGCCAGCGTGTGGGCCGTACCACTTATATGGGCTAGTGGCGAGCACGTCGCAGCCAATGTCGCGCACGCTCACTGGCATGTGTGGTGCAAGATGCACGGCGTCAACAAAGACGCGTGCACCAACGCGATGGGCGAGCGCCACCACAGCCTTCACATCTGGCATCGTGCCGATGAGGTTCGAAGCCCCAGTGACTGCCACCCACTTGGTGTTGGGGGTGATGAGCGCTGCGAGCGCATCCATATCCAGTCGGCCATCAACAGTGGAAAACGGAGCGAGTACATGCTCGGCTCCCGACTCTTCGCACGCAATGCGCCACGGTGACACGTTGGCGTCGTGATCCAGGCGGGTGCCCACCACTCGATCACCTGGCTGCAATGTGCGGGCTACCGCTCGGGTGAAAGCAAACGTCAACGTTGTCATGTTGGCGCCGAACACCACACTTTGTGGGTCGGAATCAAGCAGCTGGGCCACTACACCGCGGGCACGCTCGAGCAAGTCGTCTGTGGCATTGGCAGCGGCGAAGGCGCCATGAGTGTTGGCGTTGTTGCCACTCGCTGACCACTCACTGGCAGCACGGATTGCAACGTCCACCATTTGGGTGCCAGCCGGGCCATCAAAACGTGCCCAACCATCACGCACACCTGGAAACCGATGGCGCACGTCGGCGCCGGTCATTTCGCGCGCTTCGCGGCTTTCGCCAGACGCTTCTTGGCGCGGCCAAGTGGGGCCAAGTGGCGGTGATCTAAGTCGCTTATCTCGGTGCCGTCAGCAAAACGCACCCAGTAGCGCTGCCACTGAAACCCGTTGGCCAGAATCACGCGGCCTTCGCTGCCGGCAGGCAGATCGGGAAGATCGACGATGGTCACCACCGTGTCGCCGATCCGCAGGTCAATTTGGCCTTCGTGAGGCGTGGCGAGGGAGTGGGGCTTCCAAAACGGCATGCTCTCAGTATGGCACTTGTAGCCTTCTGGATTCATGCAGTGCACCATTGAGCCGCTCGAAGGCAACAAAGTAAAACTCGACGTTTCGGTAGATGAAACGTCTTTCGACCAAGACATCGAGGTGGCCTACCGCAAGTTGGCGCGCCAGGTTCGCATTCC
>JBBANT010000037.1:0-569 GCA_040401815.1 Ilumatobacteraceae bacterium
GCCCGGATTCACCTGCAAATCGAACGTGATCATCGAATTGCACACTAGGCGTGGCCGAAATGTTGATTTACGTCTCGTGGAGCTGAGGGGAATTGAACCCCTGGCCTCCTCTATGCCATGCATTGGGCCACCCACGAATCGTTTAGAAAATCGCGTGTTCTCAACGAGTTAGGCACACGAGTCCAGTCCAGACACTTCGTATGTCTCTGGTGTGCCACCCGCACGCTCCCGACTCTAAGCATCACCAGTGTGGAGGTGCGCCTCAACTGCCGCCTCTTTCCGCATGAGTATCATCGGGATCTTGCGTTCACCTTCACACAGTAGGGGCAGGATGTTGTGGAGATATCAGTGCCCCGACTTATTGGCGTGTGCTTCGCACTGTGCAATGCTTGGGGAATGTCCAAGAGCTGTAGACGATGCGGACGCCCACCACGAACCGGCCTCAGCGGTGGCGTATTCTGCAACTGCCCACCAGCAACCCCACAAGTCCCACTCTGCAACCGATGCGGACGCCCACCACGAATTGGCCTCAGCGGCGGCATCTTCTGCAACTGCCCACCAGCAACCCC
>JBBANT010000037.1:669-8574 GCA_040401815.1 Ilumatobacteraceae bacterium
ACGAGCTCAACACTGCAAACGCTGCGGGAACCAAATCAGCAGCGGCGGCCTCAGCAGCGGCATCTTCTGTAAATGCCCACCAGCAACCCCACGAGCTCAACACTGCAAACGCTGCGGGAACCAAATCAGCAGCGGCGGCCTCAGCGGCGGCATCTTCTGCAGATGCCGAACTCGATAAGGACAGGCGCATTCGAGAGAACCTCGTAGCTCCACTACGTACCAGCAATACTGGCTTCCCGACAGATTGGCTCTCAAGTGCGTCGAGCTGACGCTTGCCCGCGTCATTCTGGCGCACTAAGTAAACCTTCAATAGCTAAATAAACCTCCTACTTGACGTCATTTTGACGCAGTGGACAGTGGACCGCATGAACCACTCCAACTACACCCCAGTGACCGACCGATACCTCTAACACTTCACGCCGAAAGAGTTTCGGTTTCGTTGGCTCGACACCACCGGATGCGAGTGCCTCCGACCACCATCGGAGACATGGATACATCATGAAACGCTTGTGGAGCTGAGGGGAATTGAACCCCTGGCCTCCTCCATGCCATGGAGGCGCTCTACCAACTGAGCTACAGCCCCGAAATCGCCACGTCAACCTATCGGATGTCGCGCAGCAGCAATCATTTGCAGTGGTTCAGCCCCGCCAATCAACATTTGGGCGGTCGCGATACAGGCGCTCGATTTCGTAAAAACGGCGTGTTTCGTCGGCGAAAATGTGCACGACAACATCGCCGTAGTCGAGTAGCACCCACAACGATTCAGCAATGCCCTCGGTACGCACCGGTGAGCGGCGGTGGTCTTTTCGCACACGATCTTCGACTTCGCTGGCAATGGCGCGCACCAGCCGCGGGTTGCCAGCACTTGTCACCACAAACAGCCCAACAATCGGCAACACCTCTGACACGTCAAACACTCGAATGTCGCTGCCTTGTTTGTCGTCGGCGGCACGGGCAGCACTACACGCCACTGCAAGCATGTCGGTGTCGACTCCAGTTGTCATTTTCCTCCGTTGCGAACTAGGTCGGCAAAGCTAGTGCCCAACGTGATGGCCGCATCGACGCCAGTTATCTTGGCGGCCCATTCACGCGTTTCAAGTTCGCCGAGCGTGCCAGCCAAGAGTGCAGACAGTGCCTCTGCAACCTCGGGGTCGCCGGCCACCACCGTGGCAGTTGCTTCTTGGGCAGAAATCTCGCGCATCACCGCCACCCCAAACCCGGCGTCAAGAATTGCAGCAACCGCAGCACGACTCACCACCGGGTCGTTGAATGGGCTATCGATCAGCACCGACAGCGCCACATCGCCACCCGACAAAGCACTCGGCGCCACCGACGCAAACACCATCACCACTTCGGCGCGGTCAAGTGAATATAAATCGGCTCGTTTCGGGTTGGTTTTGGTATCCAACATCGGAGCAGCACTCAACTGCCACACCTGCAACGCCCCACCAAACACGCGGCGCATGAAGTTGGTGACATCCGCGAGCCCAGCAGGGGTTGTGTCGACCTCGGGCGCAATATCTAGACCAGCACCCACGCGTTGCACGATGCCGTTCCATACTTCTCGATGGCGCGCAAAACGCAGCGACTCTTTTTCTTTTGCGCTACGGGCGAGCAAGATGTCAACTACGCGATCAATCGGATACGTAGCCTGCCCCACCTCGGCAAGTTTGGTCGGTGTTCCATCAACGGCAATCGTTACCACTTCGCGATCAAGCAACACATCCACTCCACCCATCGGTGCGAACAGGTTGATCAGCTCGACTCGCGCCAAAGCACCAACCGCCACGAACGACACATCTAACAAGCCCTGCACTTCGTTGGCCAGACCACCTAGCCCATCTGTGGCATAAACATCGGCCAAGCGTCGAGGCGGCTCAGCAGCCGAGGCGTCTTTTGCATCACCGGCTGGCGCGTCGTCAGGTTGTGTGGTTTCGGTTGCCGCGCCAATCGGCAACAACACCACCGTGCCACCCACGCCGTTGGCCGCCAATGTTGCCACAACGACATGGCTCAACTGACCACCCTCACCGATGGCGGCCATGAGCGCAGCTGGCGTGTTGGGAATCGTGATGCCACCCGTCGCAACGCTCGTCGATGCGCGCGAATCCAGCAACTGGTTCCACGCTGCAGCAATGCCAAGCGGCAAGATGAGTGCAGCGACAACACCGGTTGCAACAGCGATTCGCAATGCGCGCACCTGTCGGGCATGAAACACCGTCACGAAGTTGGCACTGCTTTTTCTGCGTTGGTGCCGTACAAACCCCGTGAGCGAATCACCTGCAGCACTTCAGGCGTCATGTGGCTCAGCGCTTTGCTATCTGCGGGCAAAGTCTGTTGCAACTGTTCGCGCAACTCGGTGCTGCTCACATCGACGGGCTCGATGATCAACATCTTCCAATCGCGCTGCGGGTCAGTCACATAACCCGGACGGTCCACCACCACGATGGTTGCGAGCCGACCAATCTCCACTGATTCGTGCCACGAAGAAAAGTCGTCGACTAAATCACGACCAATAATCAAAAAAAGTTCGCTGTCCGGATGCGCTGCCGCCAATTCGCGCAAAGTAACCACGGTATAACTCGGGCCGCCACGACGAATTTCTCTGTCGCTGACTTCTAACCCGGCTTGGTTACTGGCCAAGGCCTGCACCATCGCCAAGCGATCAGCGGCCGGCGTAATGGCTCGATCCGGCGACTTTTTCCACGGGTCGTTGGCCACCACGAGCAGCACTCGATCCAGCGCAAACGTGCGTTGGGCGGCTTTCGCCACTGCGAGATGCCCCCGATGCGGGGGGTCAAAGGTGCCGCCGAACACCCCGAGTCGTTGCGGCACGCTGGAATTCTAGGAGTACCCCACCCCGAGCCCCAAAAGTTTTGGAGCCACAACGGGCGCCAAACCCAATAGTCATGCCAAAGTCGCGGCCCAGGGGAAAGCTTTTATCAGGTCACAGATGACTTTTGCAACATACCCCTTGACATCGTGCGTGACAATCCTGTAACTTCGTCATTCCCCGAATACCCCCGAATACGCTCTACCCCCCACAACCCCCCGACGTCACCAGTTTCCCTCAACAGGGCTGCTGGTGTTGTCGTCCCCTAGAAAGCACCCCTCATGTCTGACTCCATCGGTCTTTACCTCAATGACATCGGCAAAGTTCCCCTGCTCAACGCCGAAGACGAGCGCACGCTGTCCAAGGCCATCGAAGCAGGTCGTGCTGCGGAGGCCAAGCTAAAAAAGGGTCAGCGCACTGCTGCCGTACGTAAAGATTTGCGCGACGCCAAGCGTGCCAAGGATCGTTTCATTCGCGCCAACTTGCGCCTCGTGGTGTCTATTGCTCGTCGCTATCCACTGCCACAAGGCATGGACCTCCTGGACCTCATTCAAGAAGGTAACCTCGGGCTCGAGCACGCCGTCGACAAGTTTGACTGGCGCCGTGGTTTCAAATTCTCCACTTACGCCACATTCTGGATTCGCCAAGCCATCGGTCGCGCACTTGACCAAAAGGCCAGCCTCATTCGTATCCCCGGTGATCGTTCGGCAAACTTGCGCGCAGCATTGCGTCAAGGTTCGGGCGATGCTGAAGGCTTGACTGCTGAAAATGCCGAACTGCACCGCCTCACCACCCCGGTGTCGCTGGACAAGCCCATCGGCGACGATGGCGATGCCACGCTCGGTGACTTGGTGCCAAACCACGACATGAGCCCCGAAGAAGCCGTGATGTCACGCGCTTCTGACGACATGTTGAACAAGTTGCTTGACACCCTCGACCCTCGTGCGCGTTACGCCGTTGAAGCCCGCTTTGGTCTCTTTGGTGGCGAGCGCAAGAGCTTCCGTGAAGTCGGCGAAGAGCTCGGCGTCACTGCCGAGGCTGCCCGCCGTCTAGTGAGCCGCGCCGTCGAGTCGTTGCAAGAAGACGCGCCCGACTATCTGACCGTCTAACTCTGACCGTATAACGTCACCGCACCTCCCTAGCCTGAAAGGCGAGGTTGACATGCCGCGAAATTGGACAAAAACAACTTGGCAGTCACACGAAGCCGCCCAGCAACCGCAATGGCCTGACACAGCAGCCCTTGACCAGGCGCTCAAACAAATTGAGTCGTATCCCCCACTGGTGTTTGCTGGCGAAGCCCGCACGCTGATGGCTTCGCTTGGCCAAGTGGCCAACGGCAATGCATTTTTGCTGCAAGCCGGCGATTGCGCAGAGAGTTTTGAAGAGTTCACCGCAGTAAACATTCGCGAGAAGTTGCGAGTAATTCTGCAGATGGCAGTGGTATTGACCTATTCGATGGGCGTTCCCGTCGTAAAGGTTGGTCGAATT
This sequence comes from Ilumatobacteraceae bacterium, assembly GCA_040401815.1. Taxonomy (GTDB): domain Bacteria; phylum Actinomycetota; class Acidimicrobiia; order Acidimicrobiales; family Ilumatobacteraceae; genus F1-60-MAGs027. The sequence goes on from JBBANT010000037.1 coordinate 4,991, forward strand.
GCGGGTCAATTTGCCAAACCTCGCAGCAGCAACACCGAAACTGTCGGCGGCCGCGAGCTGCTGTCATTCCGCGGTCACATGGTCAATGACCCTGCACCGCATGACGAAGCCCGCATCCCCGACCCACAGCGTTTAGTGCAGGCATACCACCAGTCGGCCAGCACGCTCAACTTGTTGCGGGCCTTCACCAAAGGTGGCTTTGCTGATCTCAATCGCGTGCACGCTTGGAACCAAGAGTTTGTGGCAACAAGTGCTGAGGGTCAGCGCTACGAGCAGATGGCTGCCGAGATCGAGCGCGCACTGGCCTTCATGCGGGCTTGCGGTGTCGACACCGAGAGCCACAGTGCCTTGCACGAAGTCGACGTCTATACCTCGCACGAAGCGCTCATCCTTGGCTACGAAGAAGCACTCACCCGCCAAGACTCACTCACCGGGCAGTGGTACGACTGCTCGGCCCACATGTTGTGGATCGGTGAACGCACCCGTCAACTTGATGGCGCCCATGTGGAGTTTTTGCGTGGCGTGGGCAACCCAATTGGCGTGAAGATTGGCGCGAGCACGACAGCCGACTATGTGTTGTCGCTCTGCGAAGCGCTCAACCCCAACCGCGTGCCTGGCCGCTTGACGCTCATTACGCGAATGGGCGCCGACAAGATCGAGGCATCGCTGCGACCATTGCTGCGTGCTGTGCGCGAAGCCGGACACCCCGTGGTGTGGATTTGCGACCCAATGCACGCCAATACCTTTACTGCTGACAACGGTCGCAAGACCCGTCACTTCGACGAGATTCTGCGTGAGATTGTTGGCTTCGTTGCTGCGCATCGCGCCGAAAACACGTGGCCAGGTGGCATTCACATCGAACTCACTGGCGAAAACGTCACCGAATGTTTGGGTGGTGTCGAAGCGGTGTCGCAGGGCGACCTTGATACGCGATACGAAACGGTGTGCGACCCACGTTTGAATGCGCGACAGTCAATTGACCTCGCATTCCGTGTGGCCGACATGATTCGTAACGCCAAGTAACAACAAGTAGCGTCGCACGCGATGCGAGCCTTTGACCTCATGGCCAAATGGCCTGTCGACAACGTGGCGGCAGCGGTTATTGACCGTCGTGGTGAGATTCATTTCTCTGGCGACGAGTCGCGCGAGTTTCGCCTCGCATCAGTGAGCAAGGTGATCACCGCGTGGGCCGTGCTCGTGGCCTGCGAAGAGGGCACACTGTCGCTGAGTGACGCCGTTGGTCAAGACGGTTGCACCGTGCGGCACTTGCTGGCCCATGCCGGTGGATATGCATTTGAAGGCGATACGCCAATTGGCAAGCCGGGTGCGCATCGCGTCTATTCGAATACTGGCTATGAAATGCTGGCTGCACATCTCGCAGACCGCAGTGAGATGCCGTTTTGGGGATACGTCGACGAAGCAGTTTTTGCACCGCTCGGCATCGTGAGCGAAGTGCAATCGGGTTCAGCAGCCAAAGATGCACGACTCGACATCGTGAACCTGTCACTATTTGTTGCCGAAATGCGGCGCCCACGCTTGCTGGCCCGCGACACATTCGTCGACGCAGTTACCGCGCAATTCCCCGAGTTGGACGGCATTGTGCCGGGCATCGGTCGATTTGATCCGTGCCCGTGGGGTTTGGGGCCCGAGATTCGCGGCGGCAAACTTCCACATTGGACTTCACCGCACCACTCGGCGGTCACCTACGGACACTTCGGCGGCAGCGGCACCTTCGTGTGGGTCGACCCCATCGCCGACATTGCCTGTGCCGTGGTGGGCGATCGCGACTTTGACAGCTGGGCGCTCACCCACTGGCCCGAATTTTCTAGCGCTGTGCTGAACGAACTGTCGTAGTAACGCTGTATTGCAACGCGTTGCGTTAGCTCAGGCGCTCGACGATCATCGCCATGCCTTGACCGCCACCGACACACATCGATTCCATCCCGACGGTCTTACCTGTGCTCTGCAATCCGTTGATGAGGGTGGTCATGATGCGCGCACCGGTCATGCCGAACGGGTGACCAAGAGCGATCGCGCCACCATGCACGTTGAGCTTGTCGTAATCGATACCCAAGTGTTTGGCCGACGGAATCACTTGCGCGGCAAACGCTTCGTTGATTTCCACCAGATCGATGTCGTTGATGGTCATGCCAGCACGCTTCATCGCCTGACGGCACGCTTCGATAGGGCCAAGACCCATGATCTCGGGGTTCAAACCCGACACGCCCGATGACACGATTCGTGCCAGTGGTGTGAGGCCGAGTTTCTTCGCTTTCTCTGCACTCATCACCATGACTGCTGCTGCACCATCGTTAAGTGGGCAAGCGTTGCCAGCGGTGATGTGACCATCGGGGCGGAATGCCGGCTTCAAGCCAGCGAGGCCCTCCACCGTGGTGCCGTCACGCGGGCCGTCGTCTTTGCTGACCACAGTGCCGTTCGGAAGTGTGAGCGGTGAAATTTCGCGCTCAAAGAAACCGTTTTTCTGATTGGCAACTGCGCGCTGCTGCGAACGTGCACCCCATTCGTCCATTTCTTGACGTGTAACGCCTTCAATCTCGCGCACGTTCTCGGCAGTCTGTCCCATGGCGATGTAGTAGTCGGGCAAACCTTGTGGTGGCGTCCATGTTGGCTGACCACCAGCAGCGCGGGCCTTGGTGCGCTCACCCGATGGCTTGAAGATGGCGTTCGGTGCGGTATCGCTGGCACCGCTGGCGTAACGGCTGACGGTTTCGACACCCGCAGCAATGAAACAATCACCCTCGCCGGCTTTGATGGCGTGGGCAGCCATGCGAATGGTCTGCAAACTTGACGAGCAGTAACGGTTAACCGTGACACCTGGGACATCATCTAGGCCGGCCAGAATCGCCGCCACTCGCGCGATGTTGAAACCACCCTCGCCGGCAGGCTGGCCAATGCCGAGCATCAAGTCTTCGACATCGCTCGCTTTTACTTGCGGCACTTTGGCCATGAGCGCCCGCAGAATCTGGGCCGTCATGTCATCTGGGCGCAGGTCGACGAGTGAACCTTTGTTAGCGCGGCCGATTGGGCTGCGGGCTGTGGCGACGATTACGGCTTCGGTCATGATGTATTCCTTTCGAACCTGAGCCACGGTACCATTCGGGCATGCAATTGACCCCGTTGGACGTCAACAGTTTTGACATCTCTGACCCCGAGTTTTGGGTCGCACCCCGCGAATACCGCGAGTCGGCCTTTGCATCGCTGCGCCGCGAGGCACCGATCAAATTCTTCAAAGAGATGCCCCTAGCGAATTTTCCGGTGGGCCCGGGCTACTACGCACTCACCAAACACGAAGACATCTGGGCCGTGAGCCGCAACCCCGAACTCTGGTGCAGTGGCCAAGGCTCGAACATCACCACTCTCACCCCTGAACTCAATGAGTTCTTTGGGTCGATGATTGCTATGGATGACCCGAAGCACTTTCGCCTGCGATCCATCGTGTCAAAAGGTTTCACCCCAAAAGAAATTGCGCGGGTAGAAGAATACGTGACCGCCAAAGCGCGCACGCTGGTTGACACTTTGCTCGAGCAACACGCCGACGACGAGTTCGATTTCGTCGAGAAACT
>JBBANT010000037.1:8674-10100 GCA_040401815.1 Ilumatobacteraceae bacterium
GGTAACGAAACCACCCGCAATGCCATCAGCCATGGAATGTTGGAGCTCACACGGCGACCCGATCAACAACGCATCTGGTTCAGCGATTTTGAGACGCACACTCGAACTGCAGTTGAAGAGATCGTGCGATGGGCCTCACCCGTCATTCACTTCCGTCGCACTGCCACGCGCGACACCGAGCTACGCGGCATACCGATGCCAGCCGGCACCAAAGTGGTGATGTGGTACAACTCGGGCAATCGCGACGAGGATCTCTTTGTTGACCCCTACCGTTTTGATGTGACGCGCCAAATGCAACCCGGACAGATTGGCTTTGGTGCGGGCGGCCCACACTTTTGCCTCGGTGCCAACCTGGCGCGGCGCGAAATCGCCGTGATGTTCGACGAGATTCGCCGTCGTCTGCCCTACCTGCACATCACCGGTGAGCCCGCGTATCTACGCAGCAACTTCATCAACGGCATCAAACGCATGCCGTGCCGTATTAAATAGCGCTACGCAGCTTGGGCAGCACGTGGCGGGCGACGAGGTCACATTCGTCCAGATGCGGATAGCCCGACAAAATGAACGTGTCGATACCGGCATCGCGTAGCTCCAATAATTTGCCGCTCACTTGGTCGGGGTCGCCCACAATGGCGATGCCGGCCCCGCTGCGGGCTCGGCCAACGCCAGTCCACAAGTGCGGCTCAAGATAGCCATCGTCATCAGCTGACTCGCGCAACTCGCTCTGGCGAGCCACACCAGCAGACTGCGAGTCGAGCGACTTGGCGCGAATCGCGGCCCCATCTTGCGCATCAAGCCGTGACAACAGCCGCGTGGCAGCAGCACGAGCCTGCGCCTCGGTATCGCGCACAATCACATGACTGCGCCAGCCATAGCGCAGCGTGCGACCAAAGGCTGCAGCACGATCATCCATCTCGCGCATCACAGCACGCATGCGCTCAGTTGTGTCGGGCCACATCAGATACACATCGCACGACTCGGCTGCACACTGCCGAGCAGCTTCGGAAAGCCCGCCGAAATACACCACCGGGTTATGCGGGTGATCCACTGCGATGCGTGGTGCATCCACGTGCGCGGTGACATATGCACCGTCAAAGTCAGCACGCTCACCACACAGCAAGGCGCGCAGCACGGCCAGCGATTCGGTGGTGCGCTGATACCGAGCCTCACTCGACAATGTTTCGCCAGGCACATCTGACGAAATCGCGTTGATCACCAATCGCCCGCCGGCAATCTGTTGCAACGTGGCAATTTGTCGCGCGAGCTGCGGCACCACCAATTCACCCAGCCGCACCGCCAAGAGCAATTTGATGCGACTTGTCTCTACGGCGATGGCCGCAGCAAAAGCCGTGGCATCCATACCCAGCGCATAGCCCGATGGCAGCAACACGTTGTCAAAACCATTGGCTTCGGCACGCAGCACGAT
>JBBANT010000038.1:0-9498 GCA_040401815.1 Ilumatobacteraceae bacterium
GAACTCTCCGTCCGTCGTGACCGTGTTGATCGTGATGTTGACGACGTCGGGGAGTTGGCGTTGACGTTCGTCGGCGAATGGTACGAACTGCCCGGTTGCAAAGTCGAGGCGTAGATTCTGTGAACCGCCGCCGGGCAGACTCCCGAATCCTCGAGGCGCTACACCACCACCACCACCACCACCACCACCACCACCGCCGCCCGAGGCGGATGCGATGGTTGGGGCGACTACGGTCGGGATGCTCGGAGTAATCATTCGGCCTGCACCGGAGCGATCGAATGAGTCGGTTACGCCGGAGACGTCGGGGGTTCCGCTTCGTGTTGGTGCTACCGGGGCGGAGCCGAAGTCTCCGCCGCTGAATGAGACGGCGCCGATTTCGCCGATGCTTACGCCCGGCAGAAGGTTGAGCGCTCTAATGGCAAGGTTTACGCCGCTGATGACTCCGTTTATCATGCCCTCAAATGTTCGCACGACGAAGCCGGCGACCTTGACGAGGAACGATCCGAGGGTTCCTAGTGCTCCCATGAGGGTAAAGATGGTGTCGAGTAGCGGGCCGATGGCGGCGGCGACTACGTCGAACGCGACGGCGAGCGTTTTCGTGAGGATGGGCACGATGTACGTCGTGACGAACTTCCCGAGGTCTTGCAGATAGCCGACGTATTTTTGGATGTTGTCGGAGTTTTCTTGTACTTTTTCGGAGACGATCTCGAAGATTTTTCGGAACTTGTCGAAGACTACGAGGGCGACGTCTCGGATGATCGGGATGAGTTCCTCGCCGATGAACTCGGCGGTCTTCTGAATGAATGGGATGAGTTTGTCGCGTAGTACCGGGACGACGCGGTCGGAGATGAAGTCGGCGATCTTTTGGAAGATGGCGGCGAGTGCCGGGCCGTACTTCTCGACGAGTTTCTGGAACGCGGGGACGACTTCTTCGACGATGAACTCGGCGATCGATGTGAGGATCGGGAGGAAGTAGTAGCCGAGTTGTTCGACGAGTTCGCTTGAGAATACTTTTAGGCGGTCTAGTTTGCCGGAGAATGTGTCGGCGGCTGCGGCAGTTGAGCCGCCGAAGTTTGCGGCGAGTACGTCGAGGACGGCATTCATGTCCGCGCCGTCTTTGATCATCGTTTTGAGTTCGGGTGATAGTTGGGCGAGGGCTTTCATGTTGCCTTCGTAGCCCTTCGCGAGGGCTTCGGCGACGACAGTTTGATCCATCCCGAGGGCCGTTGAGACGTCTAGGACGATGCCGAAGTCTCGGGTCGCGGTTTCGATGTCGCGGGTTCCTCGGGTGAGTGCGGCGAACGCCGGGCGTAGTTTGTCGTCCGCGATGCCGGTAGCGAGACTCATCGCGCCGAGTTGCTTATCTACCTCGGCGATGTGCTCTTCGGTTGCCCCGGTGACGTTACGGATTGCGACTTCCATGAGTTCGAATGACTTTTGATCTTCGGCTGCGGCTTTCGCTGCTAGGCCGATGCCGGCGGCGAGTGCACCGACTCCGGCGGCTGCGGCGACTCCGAGTTTCGTGAACGCTCCGCCGAACTTGCCGAACGTGCTCTCGGCGTCGTCGAGTGATTTCTTGAGCGGGGCCGCGTTGCCCGAGATTGTGACGGAGATGAGTGCCATTAGCCGACTCGTTTATCGTCTAGGTCGTACTTCTTGATGAGGTCGTCGACGAGTTTTTCGTAGCGGTCTTTGATTTCGTCGCGTCGTCCGTCGATCGCGTCATAGAAGAAGGGTTGAGGCTTGATTCGTCGAGCGGGCCATCCGAAGTGAATCGGCCCGGCGTAGGGCACTTCTTTACCGCCACCGGCTTTGACTCGGGCCGATGTTTTGGATGCGGCTTCGCGGATGGATGCGGCGAGTGCACCGGATAGCACGGGGACGAACTTCTTCGCGTCTCCCGCTATTGCCGAGGCGATCGCTTTGTTGACGGGGAGGAACTCTTGAGCGCGGTAGTCGACGTCGTCGGATAGGTTTTTGAGTTGACGGCGCACGGATGCGAGGCCCTCAACCTTGACGCCGCCCTGCGAGCCTTCGACGCGGTAGCCGAATGTCCCGGTCGTAGCCATTATCGAGCCCTCTTTCTTTGTTCGTTCATGCGGCGCACTCCATCGTAGAGCGCCCAGATGACCTCGGGCGGTGTTCTCATGAGGGCTAACGGATCGATGCGCGTGTGAAGCGCTAGGTCTGCTATTTCTCGGGCGACTCCGCCGCCCGCGATTAGTTTCCCGGGCCGTCCTCATGCCCGACGCCGGCAACGTCTTTGATCCATTCGTCGAAGACTTTCGTTACCTTGCCCGAGTTTTTTTCGGCGAGCCATGCCAGATAGTAGAGGGCTTCCATCTTCGGTTTAGTGTTCGGGTCGAACGCTTGCGCGATGGATACTTTTGCCCATCGCTCGAACGCGATTTGTGAGTCTGCGTAGACCGGGAATGTTTCTTGCGTTCCGTCCTTCCGCTTGACGGTTACGGAGAGGTCGAGCATTACGCGATGGCCTGCACGATCGCCCCGCCGGTGTAGGTAGCGGTCACTTGAACTAACTCGCCTACGTTTATAACGATCGGCAGTTGGGCGAGGAACGCCCCTGAATGTGTGTACCTCGGCGAACTGGCGCCGGGTGCTGCAGTTAGCGGCTCGAAGACGATGGTCACGGATGAGCCGACATCGCCGAAAATTGCCTGAATCGCTTCGCCGGTAGCGAATGAGCCCATGACGGTGAATGTCGTCTCAGAAGATTCGAGGCCCTTCACGAATGTGCGCGAGGCATCTTTTAGTGATGTGCTCTCTAATGCGTCGACGGTCTTGTTCATCGTGATCGACGAAAGTTGGTCGGCGAGGTCTACCGAGTCAACGGTAAACACGTTGGCGGCTCCGAGGAATGTAACAGTTGCCATGAGTTGAGTTAGTCCTTCTCTGTGTCGGAGGCATCCTTGCGGGCGCCTCGCGGTTTCTTAGGTTCATCGTAGCCGACGTCTGCGATGAGATTCTTCATTCTTGCCCGATCTAGGTCTATGCCGCATAGTTCGAGGCCTTCAGCGGAGACGATGTCGCCCTCAGCGAAGCCAGAGAGGCGGCGGGACGTGACGCGGAACTTCTTCATCCGTAGCACACTACCTCGAAGCGGTAGGCGAGCATCTCAACGCCCGACACGGTCACCGATAGCGGTGCGGCTCGAAGGCATCGGACGGAGGTGACTGTCCCGTTCAGTGTCTGATCGGCTTCGATTTTTGTCTTGATGGAGTTCGCCCCGGTGGCGGTGAGGATGGAGTCGAGGAAGTCTTGCGCGGCCCGGTCACTCATCCGCCCGGTGATGACGGTGACGTCGAGGTTCGCGGTATCGGCTCCGCGTTTCATGACGAGATCCCAGTCGATCGAGAGGTTGCCGACTATTGCGGCGGGCGGGACGATGTGCTCCGGGATGGTGTCGTAGGAACGGAGCCCGGTGATGTTGAGTTTTGCTTTGAGGGCATCCCGAACCGCTGATGGGGTCACGCGACGACCTCGCGACGGTACGCCCGAACGATTGCGGAGATGTCGCGACCTAGTGGGCTCATGCGAATCGCGCCGAGTTCAGAGAGGCCGAGGACGCCGCCGACCGACGAGGCGCGCTTGACGTAGTCGGCGGAGAGGATGAGGCACGCCTCGACAACGTCGTCGGGCGGTGTCCCGTTGTACCATCCGAACTTCGCGGTCACTTGTACCTGAGGACGGCGTGAGATGGGAAGCGGAAAGAGTTCATTTCCGATCATCGTGATTTGTGTGAACGGCCGTTCCTTTTGTGGTGCCGTTACCGGGTCGAGAATGTAGTCGGTGTTCAGAGTGAGTGTGTCGGTGTAGTTGCCGTTGCCGTCCGCGTCGAGGGCAACGATGAGCCCTGTCTGTGAGCCGATGTCGTCGACATAGAGGGTGTAGAAGTCATTCGTCCGATAGAGGCGGGCGGTCGCGGTCGCATCGATGTAAAAACGTCGGTTCGCGATTCGGTCGATCGTGCGTGATGCCGCTTCGATGGCCTGCTCAATGGTCGTCGTTTCGTCGGCCGTAATCGTCGCCATGTTGGCATAGGCCTGAAATGCGGCGAGAGTCGTGTAGCCGTTGGTAATCGCCATGTCTAGGACTTCTTTCTCTTCCGCTTTTTTGGAGAATAATCGTCCCGACCCGGAAGCGGATCATCCGAGGCTCGACTCAAGGAGGCGAGAGGAGCCGTCAAGATGCCGAGCCGGGACGACGCTTTCGTAGTCGTAGTTCCCGCGCGTAGACCTGTGAAGACTCGGATCATGCCGCTACCGATCCGAGCCTTCGACGAGGCCTATGAACTAAAAGGTCGGCGAAATGAGGCCGGTTCCGCCCACCAAAGCGAAGGCATTTGGGTACCTATTTGCCGTGTACGCGGAATACCCGTAGACGACCATCTTCACTTCGAGTTCGGCGCTCTTGACGTCCTCGAAGCGGAGCATGAACGGCGAACCGTTGCCCTGCTCGAAGAGGTGCGACTCTTGCGTCGAACCGATGATGATGACGTCCTCGTTCGCCCCGGTGCCGTTCGTCGTGATGACGTTGGCGTCGGTGATGATCGGGAGGCCGAGCATCGTGTAGCCCGAGTTGCCGTAGACGGGTGCACCGTTACCGGATGCGAACGCGGGTTGACCGTTGAAGTTCGGGACTGGTACGGCGACGGGGCGCTTCTGGTCGTCGACTGCGGCAAGGATGAAGCCGAGTCGGCGAGGGTGCATGAGGATGAAGTTCGGCCCGGCGAAGTAGTTCGTCTGGATTCGCTGAATCCCGTCGACGATCTTCGGATAAAGTTCCGCGACCGTTGGGCTTGCATCCGTGTAGGTGACGACTTGCGTGATGACGTTCGTCAACGATGCCGCGTTCGTGGTGACGTACTCGGCATCTAGTTTCGTGTGATAGGCGCTGATGAGGTCGGCCATGACGAGGGAGTCGATGCCGGTGCCGCGCTCGAGTGCTTGACGCGAGACGTTCTGTTGACCGGCGATCGTGTTGACGGTGAGGTCAAGTTTCGTATCGTCCATGTTTGTCTCTTGCACGGTGGAGCCTTCGGTCTGTACTGCGACGGCGGTTCCGGTGGTGACCTTCGAGATCGAGATGGTGAGTCCCGATGCGGGTAGGGCGTGCTTGCGTGAGGCATCCATGAACGGACGTCCGGCGCGTGCGAATGGTGCGGCGAGTTCGGTGAGGAACTGTGGCACGACGAGCCCGGCGAAGTTTGCCGAGGTGACGTCACGCTTTTCGATGCGCTCTTCTTGCTGATGGCGTGCGATGCGCGACTGCGCTTCGTAGTCGCCGAGCACTTGAGCGGCGAACGCGTCACGGATGAACGAGTAGTCGCCGTCCGGGCGGTAGGTGCGCTCTTCGCGGGTTACGCGGGCGGGTGATGCGTCACGCTTCTCGACCTTCGAGCCTTCGACTTTCTTCGCCATGTCTGCGGCGGCGTCCTTGCGGACTTCGATGTCGGTGACTTGCGAGATGCGCTCGTCGAGTTTCTCGATCTCTTTGGCGAGTGCGCCGACGTTGGCGGCTTCGACTTCGGAGATGTCGCGGTTTTCTTCGGCGGCCCGGTTGAGGGTCGCGTCGATGAGGTCGGCCTTTTGTGAGCGCTGCTCATGGAGGCGGGCGAGGAATGAGTTCATGAGTTCTGTGATCCTTTGGAGTAGTTGGGGCTTGCTCTCCGGGTGCTCGCTGCTCTTCGTGGCGGGTGTCCCTTGCGGGAGGTGCGCTCTTCGTAGGCCGAGGGTGCGGTCGTGCGAATGATGCTAGCGGATGTCTGTGCGTTCCGTCAACGATCGCATCTCGGCGAGTATCGACGCCGCCCATGAACGCGCCGGGTCGCCTCCCCATAGTGCCCATGCGATACGCCCGGCGGACGGATAGCCGGGTTCACCGGGTCGGAATCCTTCGGCCTGTTTGTCGACTTCGTGCCGGGCAAGGAATGAGGCGATTCGGGCGACGGTAGTTCGTGAGAGGTTTCGTCGGTTGACGATGTCGCGGGCGCGGGCGACTCCGACTTCGGTTCCGCCTCGCCCGTAGACGCGTCGCCATTCGAGGCCGCGTCGCGCTTCGGCGACCATCGCATCGTTCGGCTGATAGCCCTCTTGACGCTCTTCGGGTTTTGGTGCGCGAGGATGATCGGGATGTAGTAGGTCATTGTCTCCGATGTAACGCGGATTCTGTGGTCGCCCCGTTCGGGCAAGGTAGAGGAACGCGTTCACTCGGGCCATGCTCCATGCCGGGCGGGAGATGCCCGGGCGGTGGCTCGTCGAGTACGCACCGGAGCCGCGACGGTAGACGGAGCGTAGTTTTCCGACGGTGACGCGAGTCCAGTTCGGGCGGTTGGCTGCGGTCATCGCTTCGTTATGTGCATCGCTTTTGTTTTGTAACGCTTTTTCTGTGGCTTCGTTGAGTTCGATGTCGGCTCCCGAACCGGCAGCGGTTCCCGGTTCGTTGACGTTCGAGCCTTCGATCTGATCTTCTTTTGGTGCGGGTTCGGACTCTTGTCGCACGGCGACGGGTTCCCATCGGTTGCAGTAGTAGCCGCCGTTGACGTAGGCATCCCATAACGTGCAGTACGCGAGAAGGTCTTCGCCGTCTTGCTGAATCATCTCTTCGTTGTAGTAACTGCAGTTGCCGCACGCCCTACCCTCGGGCACGTCCTCCGATAGCGCCGGGCGATAGTTGTCGGGGAGTGCGCGAGACTGTTCCGCCTCTGCGATGTTGAGGGCGACGATCTGACGTTGGGCTTCGCGTCGAGTGTCGTGGCATCCGAGGACGTCACGTTCTCCGACTTTGACTACGGCGTAGCCGCGACAGTCGGGGTGCCGGGTGTCTATCTCGTAAGGCATTAGCGCCGAACTTTGCTGACGATCTCCTGAATGGATGCAAGGTTCGGACGTTCGATCTCTTGCCGTACTGCGACTATCTGAGCGGCGTCTCCGTAGGCGCCGAATGTGACGAGGCTTACTTCGGCTAGGTGTGCTTTGATTCGGTTCGTGATGCCGTTGCGTTTCTCGTCTTTGAGAGGTGAGAATCCGACCGAGAGATTCGTGAGCACGCCGTCCCGGATGAGTTCGAGGGCTTCGTCGCCGGCTTCGGTTTTGGAGATGCGGAACTCTCCGTAAAGGCCTTCATCCATTTCTTCGAGTTTGATGGCGCGCCCGATCGGTGTGTCGGTCTTATGTTGGAACAGTAGTTTGACGCGGTTCGCGGCTCGGGTGACGTCACGGAATACTCCCTTGCGGAACACTTCGATCATCGTCGGGGAGATGCGTTGCTCTTTGTCGTAAGGTACTGCGATTCCTACTACGGTGCGACCGTCGCCTTCGGCGCGCACTTCGAGCGTCGTGTCGTAGTTTCTACGCTCCATCGTCATCGGTGTCTAGCCCTTCTTGTTCTGGAGTCGATGCTACTTCGGCGGGTGTGTTTTCTACGGAATCGGTGTCGCCGATCGGTTGACGGTTCTCGAACTCGCGCACCTCGTCAACGGTGAGGAAGCCAGAGTCGAGCGCGATCTTGTGCGTCTCGTAGCGGGTCTTCGTGTCCGGGCGAAGTAGTGCGTCGAGGTTCATTTTTGCGTACTGTCCGCGCGGGAGTAGTTCGGTGAACGATGACTCGATGCGCTGAACGTAGGGCAGTAATGACCATCGGACGAGTTGGAGATTCTCTTCGCTGACGTTCGAGTAGGTACGCGACGAGTTCGGTGCGCCGAGATAGTAAGCGGGAAGGCCGATCATGTTCGCGATCTCCGTAAGTGAGAACGCACGCGTCTCTAATAATTGTGCGTCTTTGGCATTGTCTGAGAGTTGCTGGAACTTTGTTGATTCGTTGAGAACTGCCGGGGTGCGCTTCGTGCCGCCGTACTGTCGGAGCCATTGCGACTTGAGTAGGTCGGCGTCTTCTTGCGTGAGGTCGGGGTTCGCCGAGTAGATAATTCCGGTCGGTTGAGCGCCGCCATCGAAGTAGCGTTGGGCGTAGGTGTTGACGGCGACGGCTCCGCCGATCGCTTGACGTTGAGCCGCGAGGATGCCATAGCCGACCATTTCGCCCGGCATTGAGAAGCCTTTGATGTGAAGGATTTCGTCGGATGTGTAGTCGGCGTCATTGATGCGATAGACGAGTCGCCCGTCTTGTTTTTTGACTTGCACTTTGTAGGACGACACGGGGAAGATCGAGTCGGGGTAGCCGTTCGCGCCGGGCTCGCCGAGGATCGCGATGTAGTTTCCGTGAATGATGAGGGAGGCGACCATCGCCGAGATCGTTTCGATGCGGGTGCACGTCGGGTCGGGCTTGACGAGTAGGTTCGGCTGCGGGTCGACGTACTCTTCGCCCCGGTACGCGTGAAACGGTAGGCCGCCGATCGCGTCGGAGATGAGGGTGACGCCGCGCCAGATTCCGGGGACGCTGAGCGTTGAGGTTTCGTCGACGATGACGCCCGCGTTTATGTCCGGGAAGAGTCTCCCCATGTGACCTTGCGCGTCGACGTAGACGTTCGGATAGGTGAAGCCGTAGGACGTTGCCCGTTTTTCGCGGCGTAAGAAGTCGAAGAGGCCCATCGGAATGATGAGTCTAGTAGATAGCGGCGCGCGGTTTCGTTGCGGCTTTGCTCTTCGTCGTCGCGTAATGCCATGCGAGCGTTACGGCGTAGAGGGCGGAGATGTCGGCGTCGGGTGTGTTGCGTTGGAATAGCCATTGCTGACCGACTGCTCGCCGGGTTGCAGCGGCGACCGCTTTGTCGAGTCGGTCGTCGCTCTTTACTTTGATCGCTTTGTCGAGGATCGCATCGTAGAACAGAGCGCACGCGGCGACGACGTCCCCGGTTTTGTAGGTGATGATCGGTACGCCTATTTGCTTTAGCGGGTCTACGAATGATGAGGCCGGGCCGTAGCCGTCGACGATGACCGTGCCTTTCCATCGGCGGAAGAGTTCGGTTACGCGTTGCTGAATCCATGAGACGCCTTCACGGTTCTCGATGAGTTCGATGTTGCCTTGCTGATCGCATACCGCTATCGAGCCGCTACTTCGGTCGAGTGCTACGTCGACGGCGAACGTGAGCGCTCCCGCCGGGGCAACCTTCGCGGAGCATGACTGAGCCCATACTTTCGCTGGGATCATCTGCTCCGAGACGGTGCTCCAGACGTTGAGATAGGAACGCCGGAACTCGTTGAGCGTCATGGTGCTCATGGCGTGCTCGACCGCTGACTCTTCGACGGTGAGGCCGAGGGCGGGCATGACTGTTCGCCAGACTTCGCGGTCGAAGGCGTCGTCGTCGGGTGAGGCGCTCCATTCGTAGAACGCCATCCCTTCGCCGAGGTCGGCTTCGGATGCGGCCCGACCCTGATCAACTTTTCGTTTCAGATAGAGGGAGCGTTCCGTCCCGGCGGTGGAGACGACAACTATTTGAGCGTCTTTCTTTGTTGCCATTGTCGGGAGTAGGGCTTGCTCTCGGACGTCGTCTTCGTCGGCGAACGCTTCGTCGATGATGGC
>JBBANT010000039.1:0-8247 GCA_040401815.1 Ilumatobacteraceae bacterium
CCTACGTGTTGTAGTCGTAGCCCAGTTCGGGGGCGGTGAGCATCGGTTGATATGCGATGTTGGCGGCGCGTGCCATCTCGGCGCAAGTGCCACCACGATCCACAATCACAGTGATGAACACGGGGTGTGCGCCGAACGTGCGCACGGCTTCGACCGCTTCAAAGATTGAGGTGCCCCGTGTGACCGTGTCTTCTACGATCGCGACTTTGTCACCTGGCTGCAGCGCCCCAGCGATACGCCCAGTCACACCATGATCTTTGGATTCTTTGCGCACACTAAAACTGCGCAGTGGTCTTCCACGACTAGCAGCAATTGCGGCAACGCCGAACGCCACAGGGTCAGCCCCCATCGTCAAGCCACCGATCGCCGTGACGTCGGCTGGTAGCAACGCCAACGCGACATCAGCAACCAACAGAATGCCGTCAGAGCGACACGCCGTTTGTTTGGTATCCAAGAACCAACTACTCGTGCGACCGGATTTGAGCGTGAAGTTTCCTGTTTTTAGCGAATGCGCCAACACGTGTTGACGAAGCGCGTGCCGTGTATCGCTGAGCGGAGGCAACGACGACACGGACGTCAACTGCCGATATCGCTCAACGCGTCAACTGCACGCCCTGCATGACGCAGCACTCGTTGCACATCAAAAGCATTGGCCAATGCCTTGGCGTCAAGCACCTCTGACACCTCGGGCATCGCACCCAGCACCTCTCGCAGTGAAGCATTGTTTTCGCGAGCACGTCGTGCTGCCTCTTGCACCAGACGGTAAGCCACATCACGCGACATGCCTGCTTCGACCAAGACCAGCAACACTGACTGCGAGAAAATTGCCCCGTTCGTCAGATCCAGGTTGGTGCGCATCTGTGCGACATCTACTTCCCAGTTGGCAACGAGCCGGGTCAAGCGACGTACCATGTAACACGCGAGGGTTGCCGTATCGGGAAGAATGATGCGCTCCACCGATGAGTGCGAAATATCGCGTTCGTGCCACAGCGCCACGTTCTGCAACCCGGCTTGCAGATTGCCACGTACTACGCGGCTCAAACCTGACAACGTTTCGGCAGAAATCGGATTGCGTTTGTGTGGCATCGCCGAGCTGCCTTTTTGGCCGACCGCGAAACCTTCGCGCACTTCTGACACTTCGGTGCGTTGTAGGTGACGCAGTTCGACTGCAATCATCTCGACAGTTCCGGCAATGCTCGCGCAGGCAGACAAGAACTCAGCATGACGGTCGCGACTCACTACTTGCGTTGCGGGCACCGCACGCAGACCCATCGCCTGGGCAACGTGTTCTTCAACACGTGGGTCAATATTGCTGTATGTGCCTACAGCACCAGACAACTTGCACACCGACACGGTGAAGCGTGCGGCTTTCATCCGGCGACGATCACGATCAACCTGCAGCGCCCACAGCGCAACCTTGGCACCAAACGTTGTGGGTTCAGCATGAATTCCGTGGGTGCGACCGATCATCGGCGTGTCACGATGGGCGCGCGCATCTCGCACCAACACCGAAATGAGTTCACCCAGCGAAGCGTCGATGAGTTCGGCTGCATCACGCAACATCGCACACCATGCGGTGTCCACCACGTCACTGCTAGTCAGCCCATGGTGCACCCAAGTTGCGTCGGCGCCACCGATGCGTTCTTGCACCACATCAACAAACGCAGCCACATCGTGGTTGGTGATCACCTCTCGTTCGCTCACGGCCTGAACGAACTCCGCATCAATTTGTGGCGCCCGTGCCCGACAGGCAATGGCGGCTGCACTCGGCACCACCCCGAGCGACGCTTGAGCGTCCAGAGCATGTAACTCAATTTCCAGATAACGCCCAAAGCGGGCAACATCACTAAACAACGCGTCCATGTCGGGCAACGAGTAGCGCTCAATCACGAACTTGCCCCACGCAACACCACGTCATCGCGCTCCGGGCCAACACCCACCACACTCACGGGCACATTGGTGTGTTGTTCAACGAGTGACAACAACGACAACACTTCGCGTGGCAAGTCGGCCTCGCGGCGACATGCCCGCAACGACTGCTTCCAACCCGGAATGTCGACATACACACACTCGACGCGCGCCAAAGTTTCGGCATCGTCAGGGAAGCCCTGCAATTCACGACCTTCTAGCTGATAACCAACGCACACCCGAATGGTGTCAAAGTCGTCGAGCACATCCAACTTCGTGAGTGCAATATCGGTAAGCGAGTTCACGCGCACCGCGTGACGCAACATCACCAAATCCAGCCAGCCCGGTCGACGACGACGCCCGGTTACCGTGCCGAACTCGTGGCCGATGTCCACGATTCGGTCACCGAGTTCGCCATGCACTTCAGTAGGAAACGGCCCAGCGCCCACCCGCGTGGTGTACGCCTTGGCGATGCCCACCACTCGAGAGATATCGCGCGGCCCAATTCCACTGCCTGCGCACGCACCACCTGCTGTGGGGTTAGATGACGTCACAAACGGATACGTGCCGTGATCAATATCAAGGAACGTCGCTTGTGCGCCTTCTAGCAAAATGTTGGCCCCACGCTCGAGTGCACCGTGCAACATGTTGACCGTGTCGTCAAGGTAAGCAAGCAACCGCTGTGCATATTCGTCATACTGCGCGACCACTGCATCCACATCCATCAGCGGCTCACCCAGCGACGCAAACAATGCATTCTCTTGCGTCGCACGCTCTTTGACTGCCACGCGGAACCGCTCGCGATCGCGCACTTCGCCGGCTCGCACGCCGATTCGTTTCACTTTGTCGGCATACGCCGGCCCGATGCCTTTCAGAGTGGTGCCGAGTTTGGCGTCACCGCGCAGGGCTTCACTCATTGCATCGTGACGTTGATGCCATGGAAAAATCAGATGCGCCAGCGTTGATACTCGCAAACGTTTGCACGACACCCCGCGCGATTCAAGCGTGTCGATTTCGGCGAACAACGTCGGCAGGTCCACGACCACACCGTTGCCGATCACCGGCACGACGGTTTCATACAACACGCCGCTCGGCACCAACTGCAACGCATAACGCTGATCACCCACCACCACCGTGTGTCCGGCATTGTGACCGCCTTGATAACGCACGACGTGACTGTGGGTGCCTGCGAGCAAGTCAATGACTTTTGCCTTGCCTTCATCACCCCATTGAGTGCCAACTACTACGGTGACGGGCATTGACGCTCCTGCGCTTGTGGGAACGTTAGAAAAGCCTACTCGGAGTCCCGCTCCATCAGCACCAGATTCCTCACCTGCACCGATAGTTTCGTGACGTGAACGCTGTACTGCGCCGCCGTGATTGGGCGACCATGAGCCCAACTGAACGCCGTGCATTGACGGATCGCTCACTTGATGACGTGCTCACACCGTCGCTGCGTGCCGACATCATCGCCTTGCTTGATGATGTTCGCCAACGTGGCGATGCGGCTGTTTGTGAAGCCACACTGCACTTTGACGGTGTGACACTGCGGCCCGACCAACTTCGAGTCGGTGCCGACGAACTCATGTCGGCAGAGGTAAGTAAAGAAGTGCACTCGGCATTGGTTGATGCAATTGATCATGTTCGCCGCTTCAACGAAGCAGTCCGGGCACGAATGACGGATTGGTCGATGGAAATTTCACCCGGCACGCAGGTCGGCGAGAAAGTTACCCCAATCACCTCCGTCGGTCTTTTCGTACCGGGTGGCAAAGCAAGTTATCCATCCGTTGCGTATCAGTTGGGTGTGCCAGCCATCGTCGCTGGGGTGCCGCGCATTGCGGTGATGGTGCCACCCTTGCCCGACGGCGCAGGACGCGTTGACCCAGCTGTACTCGTGGTGTGTCGTTTGCTGGGCATCAACGAGGTGTATCGCGCCAACGGCCCGGCTGGGCTCGCCGCACTCGGCTTTGGTACCGCCACTATCAACCCTGTACGAAAAATTGTTGGCCCCGGCAGCCCGGCCGTAACTGCAGCCCAAGTCGAACTTCAGCGTCATGGGGTTGCCACGATGATGGTGCTGGGCCCGACTGAAAGCATGATGGTCGCCGACGAGTCCACCGATGCTCGACGTGCTGCACTTGATTTGTTAATCGAAGCCGAACACGGCGAAGACTCCACCGTGTTGTTGGTGGCAACCAACCGTGATGTGATTGATGCAATTGATCGCGAGCTTGGTCACCTCATTGCGCAACTACCCGCTGTGCGCGCCACTGCAGCGCGCGCCGCTCTCGGCGTGAACGGTGGCGCATTGCTCACCGCATCGTTGAGCGAAGCATGCGACGTGGTCAACGCGTTCGCCCCCGAACACTTGCAGCTTGCGATTCAGCGGCCCCGTGCCGACGATCTCGTGGCGCAAATCAACAATGCCGGCGAGATTCTCGTTGGCCAAGACACACCGTTTTCAGCCGCCAACTTTGTGCTCGGCTGCCCTGCGGCATTACCAACAAGCGGTTTTGCTGCGGTCTCGTCGGGCATTACCGTGGCAGCATTTTTAAAAACCACTGCGATTGCTGCCGCATCGAATGCGGCCCTGCGGCGCATGAGCGCAACTATCACGGCCTTGGCTGATCATGAGGGTTTCGCCGCGCACGGCAACGCCCTACGACAACGATTCGAATAACACCACAACCGTGCGGCTAATTAGCCTGCGTCAGACGGGTTAATGGAGAATTCCCCATTCACCAGATCAACGATGATCATGCCATTGCCAGTGGTTTCTGACACTTTGCCTTCTAGTAACAGCAATGCCGCTGGGTCAGCAATCGTGCGCTGAATGAGCCGCTTCAGCGGGCGTGCACCAAACTCGGCGTCATACCCTCGTTCGCCAAGTGCAACCCGTGCAGCTGGCGTAACCGCCAACGTGATGCGTCGTTCGGCGAGTCGATTAATCAGATGCTGCAACTGAATCTCGACAATCGCGCCAAGATTGTCACGCGTCAATGCAGCAAAGCGCACAATTTCATCGATGCGGTTCACAAATTCCGGTTTGAAATACTCGATTGGTTCCACCGGCAGGTTGCTTGTCATAATCAAAATCGTGTTGGTGAAATCCACGGTGCGCCCCTGGCCATCGGTGAGACGGCCATCATCAAGCACCTGCAACAAGATGTTGAACACCTCGGGATGAGCCTTTTCGATTTCGTCTAACAACACCACGCTGTACGGTCGCCGACGCACCGCCTCGGTTAACTGACCACCCTCGTTGTAGCCGACATACCCAGGGGGTGCACCAACCAAGCGACTCACCGAGTGTTTCTCTGAATACTCGCCCATGTCGATGCGCACCATGGCTTTTTCGTCATCAAATAAATACGACGCCAGCGCCCGCGCCAACTCGGTCTTGCCCACACCGGTTGGCCCAAGAAACATGAACGAACCAATCGGTCGATTGGGGTCAGACAGCCCGGCTCGACTGCGACGAATTGCATTAGCCACCACCGTGACGGCTGCGTCCTGGCCAATCACGCGCTGATGCAACAGTTCTTCAAGGTGCACCAGCTTGTGGAGTTCGCCCTCGAGTAACCGTGTTACGGGAATGCCCGTCCACTTGGCCACCACTTCGGCGATGTCTTGAGCATCTACTTCTTCCTTCAGCATGCGCTCATGGTCAGATGGGGTCGACGCGTTGGCCGTTGCATCGCTGATGCGCCGTTCAAGTTCTGGAATTCGCCCGTACATCAATTCGGCTTTTTTCTCCAGATCGGATTCTCGGTCAGCTTGCTGACGTAGCACTTCTAACTCTTCTTTTAATGTGCGCACTGCGCTGATGCCTTGCTTCTCGGCCTCCCAGCGTTGCTTCATGCCCACTGACTGCTCGGTGAGTTCGGACAATTCAACGTCGAGTGCACCGAGGCGTTCCTTGCTGGCAGCATCAGTTTCTTTCGAGAGCGCGACTTTTTCAATCTGCAATTGCATGATGCGGCGTTCCACCACGTCAATTTCGGTGGGCATCGAATCGATTTCAATCCGCAGCTTGCTGGCCGCTTCATCCATGAGGTCAATTGCCTTGTCCGGCAAGAACCGATTGGTGAGATACCGGTTGGAAAGTATTGCTGCACTCACCAACGCGTTGTCTTGAATCCGCACGCCGTGGTGCACTTCGTAGCGTTCCTTCAAGCCACGCAAAATTGCGATGGTGTCTTGCACCGACGGTTCACCCACGTACACCTGTTGAAAGCGGCGCTCCAGTGCGGCGTCTTTTTCGATGTGGGTGCGGTACTCATCGAGTGTTGTTGCACCAATCATTCGCAACTCACCACGCGCCAACATCGGCTTGATCATGTTGCCCGCATCGATGGCCCCGTCCGAGCCTCCGGCGCCCACCAGAGTGTGAATCTCGTCGACGAACGTAATGACTTCGCCACCGGCGTCGATGATCTCTTTGAGCACCGCTTTCAAGCGTTCTTCGAACTCGCCACGATATTTTGCGCCCGCCAACATGGCTGCAATATCAAGCGACACCAGTCGCTTTGACTTCAAACCCTCGGGCACATCACCCGAGGCAATGCGCTGCGCCAAACCTTCAGCGATGGCGGTCTTGCCGACGCCGGGCTCGCCAATCAAAATTGGATTGTTCTTGGTGCGACGCGACAACACCTGCACCACTCGACGAATCTCTTCGTCGCGACCAATGACCGGGTCAATTTTTCCGGCCCTCGCTAGCGCAGTGAGATCCACGCTGTATTTCTCGAGGGCGTGAAACTGATCCTCTGGGTGCTGTGATGTCACGCGATGTGATCCGCGTACCTCCCGCAGGGCTGTGACCATTTCGTCACGCGGCACACCGATGATGTCATGCATCGATACGGCCAGTACTTCAACCGACAAATACTCATCGCGAAACTCCGCTTGCAATTCACCCGCAGCAGCAAACGCTGCGGCTAGTTCGCGAGTGAGTCGTGGTTCGGGATTCCCTTTCACGGTGGGCAACTTGCCCAGCGCCAATGCGCACTTGTCAACGATGTGGGCGACGGAAACCCCCACTTTGGCCAACAATGGCAACACCATCGTGTCGTTTTGTTTCACCAACTCTGACAACACATGATGCGATGTGAGTTCGTTGTGGCCGGCGCTCCCCGCCGCCTGCATGGCAGCAGCCACTGCTTCACTGGTCTTGACAGTAAACGTGCGTGGGTCAAGCGTCATGAGTTGTTGCTCCTGTTCATTGTTCGCCGAAGAAACCTGAGCGACGGGTGAATACCGACAACACCTGGCGCGTCGGCACCAATTCGCCGCGAGACGCGCGTTGCTGGGCGAGATGTTCGCGCAACGCCTGAACTTCGCTGCGCAACTGACCCACTTCGGTTTCCAGCGTCAACACATGGCGAATGCCTTCGAGGTTCATACCGCTCTCCACCAGTTGTGCGATGCGATGCAAGAGTGCAATATCGGCCTCGCTGTAGCGACGGCTACCACCTTGCGTGCGTGCTGGTCGCAACAGACCAACCCGTTCATAATTTCGTAGCGTTTGTGGGTGCATCCCCGACAACTCGGCCGCCACCGAAATCACGTACACCGCCATGCGGTAATGCTCGCTGTTGGGTTGTTGGCTCATGCGGTTTCCTGCTTGGCGAATGCGAGTAATGCTTCACGCTGTAAATCGGTGAGTTCGGTCGGCACGGTTACTTCGACCGTCACGATCAAATCACCCGCTGCTTTGTCGGTGGTGATGCCGCGACCCTTTACCCGATGACGACTGCCAGGTTGGGTGCCTGGTCGCAATCGCAACATCACGGTGTCACCCTCGAGTGTGGGTACCGACACGTCGGCACCCAGTGCTGCGGCAGTGAATGACACCGGCACCCGCACCAAGAGGTTGCGGCCATCACGGGTAAACAATGCATGCGGGGCCACTCGGCAAATGACGAACAGGTCCCCAGGTGGGCCGCCGCTGCGACCCGGAGCACCACGGCCTTTAATTCGAATGCGTGTGCCGTCGTCGATGCCGGCAGGAACTCGCACATTGACTTCACGATTTCGCATCTCTACGCCAGTGCCCCGACAAGTTCCACAGGCGTGTTCAATAATCGCACCGCGACCACCACACGCTGAACATGGCACCGAGAATGCGAACCCGCCTTGGTTCGTTTCAGCAACTCCACGTCCACCGCATTGCGTGCAGCGCTTTGGTGAAGTTCCAGAACGCGCACCCGAACCCGTGCAGGTGTTGCACACCGCTTCGCTGGTTAAATGCAAACTGGTCGTGAGACCTTTTGCTGCGTCAACAAAATCAATGGACAACGAAGCTTCGAGATCTGATCCGCGCTGCGGCCCGACTCC
>JBBANT010000039.1:8347-9472 GCA_040401815.1 Ilumatobacteraceae bacterium
GTTGGGGTTGGCATCAGGATGAAACTGCCGTGCCAGTTTGCGATACGACTTCGTGATGTCTTTGGCAGAGGCATTCTGCGCAACACCGAGCACGGCGTAGTAGTCCTTTTCGAACCACTCTCGTTGTGCAGTCATGTACGCCTCGCTTGTGCGTTCAACCTTTGACCTTGACCATCGCTGCGCGCACGACACGCCCTTTCCAGCGGTATCCCGTGCGCAACACTTCACTCACCACTGGGCCCGTGCCGTCTTCGCTACCTGGTTCATGCACCACGGCCTCGGCAGTCGACGGATCGAATGGTTTGTCGGCCAAATCAAGTGCTTCGAGGCCTTGCTTTTGCAGTGAACCAAGCAGTGCCGACCACACCGACTCGATGCCCTGCACCCCGTGGGCCGCAGCCGCTTCACAGGCATCCAGCACTGGCAAAATCGACTCCACAATTTTTCCGGTTGCTCGATCAACATCGTCGCCGAGTTGAGTGGCTACACGTTTGCGAAAGTTCTCAAAATCTGCTTGCAACCGCAAAGCCAAATCCTTGAATTCGTCGCGTTCTTTGGCGACGGCATCCAACAAATCTGCAACATCAAGTGTTTCGTCGGTGCCGGCCGACGAGGCATCTGCAGCTGCTTCACCAATCAGCTGACTTGCGTCGTCGGCAGGATCCGGGTTGGAGATGGTGATGTCATCAGACATGTTCGGCCTCGTTTTGCTCTTGTTCGAGACGGCTATTTCTCGTCGACGATTTCGGCATCCACGATGTCGCCATCGTTGCCTGCCGTTGCACCGTCGGCTGCCTGACCGCTAGCCGAAGTTCCTGAAGCATTTGCATCGCGTGATGCTGCTTCATACAACTTTTGACTGAATGCCTGGCTGGCAGTCATGAGTTTCTCGGTTGCGTTCTTGATCGTGTCAACGTCGTTGCTACCCAACGCCGTTTTCAAGTCGGCAAGTGGTTGCTCAACTGCCTTGCGTTCGTCTTCGGTGACCTTTTCACCCTGCTCACGCAGCACCTTTTCGGTCTGGTACACGAGCGAGTCGGCGTTGTTGCGAACTTCGGCATCGGCACGACGCTGGCGATCTTCGTCGGCGTGTGCTTCGGCGTCCTTCACCATCTGGTTGATGTC
>JBBANT010000040.1:0-2718 GCA_040401815.1 Ilumatobacteraceae bacterium
AGTCCACTTGGGCTTCGGCTCGGATGTGATGTTTCGGGATGGTCCCGGAACGACCCACCAAGTGTCTGTTCATCTGAACAAGCAACGCGAGGTGAGGCAGAAAGAGGCAACGTACGAACATGGCGACTCCCACCAAAACGGGGACCAAAGACGTCATTGCGAAGCACGGTCAGCATGCAACTGACTCGGGTTCGCCAGAAGTGCAAATCGCGCTACTGACCGACCGAATCAACAGCCTGACGGAGCACCTGAAGACCCATGCAAAAGATCACCACAGTCGTCGTGGTCTTCTGCTGATGGTCGGGCGCCGCCGTCGAATGCTTGACTACATCCGCAAGCGTGACATCGAGAAGTATCGAAAGCTGCTCGAAGAACTCGAACTTCGTCGTTAAGCCTGCGACCTTCGCAGAAATTCCATTCGGGAATTTCTGGTCGCGAGAGCTAACACAACATAGGAGAAATACACATGGCTGAAGCCATTTCAGTGTCGGGCGCCGTAAGCGGCTCCGACAAAACCCTCCGGTTTGAAACCGGAAAACTAGCGCTGCAATCACAGGGCGCTGTCGTAGCAACCATCGGAAAAACGACCGTGCTCGTCACCGCCAACGCCGCAAAGGGCGTGCGTGACGGCATCGACTTCTTTCCGCTGACTGTCGACGTTGAAGAGCGTGCATACGCCGCAGGGAAAATCCCGGGCTCGTTCTTCCGCCGTGAAGGTCGTCCAAGCCAGCAGGCCATTTTGACCTGCCGTTTGATCGACCGCCCGTTGCGCCCGGCATTCCCCGATGGTTTCCGCAACGAAACCCAAATCGTGGTCACCGTAATTGGCGCCGACCAAGTCAACCCGCACGACGTATTGGCAATCAATGCGTCGTCGGCAGCGCTCATGATTAGCGGCATCCCATTCGATGGGCCAATTGGTGCAGTGCGCGTTGCGTACTCCCAAGAGGGCACGTGGGTTCCCCACGCCACGTTTGAAGAAGGTGAAACCAGCACATTTGAACTGGTCGTTGCCGGACGCGAACTTGACAACGGTGACGTAGCAATCATGATGGTCGAAGCTGGTGGCTCGGAGAAGTCGTTTGACTTCTACGCCAACGGCGCACCAAAGGTGAACGAAACAGTCATTGCCGCAGGCCTCGAAGCCTCAAAGCAGTGGATCAAGGAATCGATCAAGTTGCAGCGACAACTGACGGCCAGCGTGATTGCTGCCCGTGGTCGTATCGAGCCACTCGCGTACACGCCAGTGCTCGACTACTCGGCCGAGGTGTATGCCGCCGTTGAGCGCGTAGCCACTGCCAAGTTGCAGCCAGCAATTCGCATTTCGTTGAAGAAAGATCGCAACGCAGCAACCGACGAAGCCACGGCGGCAACTGTCGCCGAGCTCGCCGGAACTGCTGCTGCACCGGGCCAGTTCGCTGGGCAGGAAAAGCAGATCAAAGAAGCGGTACGTTCACTCACCAAGCATCTGGTCCGCCAGCGCGTGGTAACTGAAAATATTCGCATCGATGGTCGAGGCCCAAGTGATCTTCGTGCGGTGTCGTCAGAAGTCGGCTTGCTGACAACTGCACACGGCACGGGTCTCTTCCAGCGTGGTGAAACACAAGTGCTGAACGTGGTCACCCTGGCCATGCCGCGCATGAACCAGATGATCGACTCGATCACACCAACCACCGAAAAGCGTTACATGCACGACTACAACATGCCGCCTTGGGCGAATGGTGAAACTGGTCGTGTCGGTACACCGAAGCGTCGCGAAGTTGGTCACGGTGCGCTCGCTGAGCGTGCAGTGTTGCCAGTGGTGCCAAGCCAAGACAAGTTCGCCTACACACTGCGCCTAGTTAGCGAAGTGATGTCGTCAAACGGTTCAACATCGATGGCGTCAGTGTGTGCTTCGAGCTTGGCCTTGATGGACGCAGGCGTGCCAATCGTGGCTCCGGTTGCGGGCATTGCGATGGGTCTCATCTATGAAGGTGGCAAATACACCGCTCTCACCGACATTCTCGGTGCAGAGGATGCATTCGGCGACATGGACTTCAAAGTGGCCGGCACTGCAGATGCAGTGACAGCGCTGCAGTTGGACACCAAGATCGATGGCATTCCAAGCGACGTGTTGGCAGCAGCCTTGCAACAGGCCAAAGATGCACGACTCAAGATTCTCGATGTGATGACAGCGGCAATCGCTGCACCACGCGAGACGGTTGCCGAAAGTGCACCGAAGATCGTGACGATCACCATTCCGCTGGACAAGGTCGGTGAAGTGATTGGGCCGAAGGGCAAAGTCATCAACACCATCCAGCAAGAGACAGGTGCTGTCATTGCAGTTGACGACGACGGTTCGGTGGGCATCGTGACCATCGGTTCGCCTGACGCAGCCAAGGTTGAAGACGCCAAGACTCGCATCTTGAACATCGTCGACCCACCAACGGCGGAACTTGGCGCTACCTACACGGGCCGCGTGGTTAATATCGCGCAGTTCGGTGCGTTCGTCAACATCCTGCCTGGGCGTGACGGGCTCATCCATATCTCCAAACTCGGCAATGGCGAGCGTGTTGCTCGTGTTGAAGATGTGCTCAACCTCGGTGACGAGGTTTCGGTGCGCGTCGATGACATTGACGACCGCGGCAAGGTAAGCCTGTCGCTCCTCGGCCCAGACGGCCAGCCAATGGCTGGTTCGGGTGGCGGTGGTGGCGGCGAGCGTCGTGAACGCAGCAGCCG
>JBBANT010000040.1:2818-9397 GCA_040401815.1 Ilumatobacteraceae bacterium
CGTGATGACCGTGGTGGTCGTGGCGGCAGTGACCGCAATCGTGACGATCGTGGAGGCCGCAGTCGCGATGACCGCCCTTCAAGTGATCGGTCATCCTCTGATCGCCCTGCAAACGACCGGGGCAGTGAACCTGTTGCCGTAAGTTTTGAAGATGACTTCAACGGCTAATACATGATTCGCGTCGGCGTCGTCGGTGCAGCAGGGCGCATGGGCGCCACCGTCTGTGCCGCCGTCGCCGCCGATTCGGCGCTGCAACTTGTTGCCGCCATCGACACAACAGGTGATGTAACCGCCCAAGGTGTGCCCATCAGTCGTGAGTTGAAAGCGCTTGCTGATGCTCAGGTCGACGTGGTGGTGGACTTCACGGTGGCTGCGGCAGCGCGAGTCACCTTGCCGTGGCTCGCCTTGCACGGCGTGCATGCCGTCGTTGGCACCACTGGCTTTAGCGATGCGGATTTAGCGACATTCAAACAACAGTTCACCCGCAGCAACTGTTTGATCGCCCCTAACTTCGCCATTGGCGCAGTGCTGATGATGCGTTTTGCCGAACTTGCCGCCCCATTTTTTGACACTGCCGAAATCATCGAAGTGCATCACGACGGCAAGGCAGACTCGCCGTCAGGCACCGCTATGTCGACTGCTGCGCGCATGGCAGCAGCAAGCAGCGAGTGGGCCAAAGACCCAACCACGCACGAGGCGATTACTGGCGCGCGAGGTGCAAAAGGCCCGGCAGATATTCGTATTCATGCCGTGCGCATGCGTGGTGCAGTCGCCAATCAAGAAGTGGTGCTTGGCACCCAAGGCCAAACATTGACCATTCGCCACGACACCATCGATCGGGTCAGTTTCATGCCCGGGGTGGTTATCGCTTGCAAAAAAATTGCCGAGTACCCGGGCGTGACGCTCGGGCTTGATGCACTTCTCGGCATTTAGCCGTTAGTCGCCCTGCTCGTCGCGCGACAATACCTCTGACGCTTTTTGTACGAGAAGTTCTCGTTCAGTGTTGGTCAGTGGGCGAGTGGTACGCACGTTTAATTCCACGCGATCACCTTCGGTGCCCGCGGCTTGAATCTCGTCAATGAATAACACGGTCGTCAGACCCTTGGTGCCTGCCAGGTCGCGCACCGTGGTGGACACGCGGGCAGCGTTGCTGCTGGCAACGTCGAACTGTAGTGATTCGCGCACCGGCTCTTGGCTGAGATTGCGAACTACGTCGAGTTTGGAATGGGGAATATGAAACGTGCTGTTGCCATCGCGCAGGCGTGTAGTGATCATTCCGACATGTTCAACGGTTGCTCGCACGGGCTTATCCCATCCGAGACTCACTTCAATTTCGTCACCCACACCAAAGCGATCTTCTAAGAGCACGGCCAAACCCGTGAGGTAGTCACCAACTCGATGCTGGCCACCGATGGCGATTGCCGCACCAAGAAAACCGGCGCTCGACAAAAAGAATGCTGCATCCAGGTTGAGCACGTTGAACACCGCGATGACCGCAATAATCCACAGCACAAAACTGGTGAGTTGATGCAACATGCCCGTGGCTGCTTCGATGCGTTGGCGTCGGCGATTTTCGCCACCTTCAAGTGTTTCGGCTCCCACACGGCGCATTGTATTTTTCCACCAGCCTTTGCCGCGGCCTGGTTTGCTGTCGGCCACCTTGCGAACCACTATTCGCAAAATCGCATAGGTAATACGAGTGAGGATAAAACAGCCGACGATGATGACAACTGCAATCACGGGTCGTGTGAGAAATCTTTGGACACCGCCCACTTCTTCGTCGGCGGCGAGCAGAACCAATGGCAGAAGCGCTGTAATGTTCACCCCTTCAGTGTGGCGGACGATTGACACCGTGCGTCGGCACCCGTTCATTAGCCTGCAATTGATGAAGTCACTGCGAACTGTGTTTATTCAACGCATGTTTGTTCAACGCGTGTTCGTCGCTATCGGGCTGGTTGTCTTGGCGGCCTGTGGTGATGTTGAAGTGATGTCTGAATCGACTGGTGATGTCGTTGCGACCACCACCGTCGAAGTTGTGGCACCCTCCGAGCCAGCACCTGCCGAGCCGGCACCCACCACCACAATCGAAACCACCACCACGGCGGCGCCCGTCACGACTACGACGGTGCTTGATGTGATCTGCATCAAAACCACTGCATGTCAATATGCAAACCTGGTTGGTGTCGATTTTTCACGTCTGAAGCTCGACTTCATCAATTTTTCGGTTGCCAATCTGGGTGGGGCAAGCTTCGTTGGGGCCAACCTGAATAATTCGATCTTTATTCGCGCCGACCTCAGCGCTGTCAATTTTGAAGGGGCCTCGCTCAAGAACGCAGACATGACTGCCTCCGTGCTGACGGCGGCTTCATTTAAGGGCGCCAATCTTGAGGGTGCCGTGCTTTGCGACGTAGACCTCACCACGGTGCTTGAACTCACCAAGGCCCAGCTCGACCAGGTCAAGAAGTTCAAGACCAAAGGCAAGGTGTATTGTCCATAACTAACGCCTGAGGGGGCTTTATGGCAGCAGCGATTCCGGCATCAATCGAAGATGTAACAGCGCAATGGATGAGTGCGGCAACGGGGTGGAACGTCACCGCTGTTCGCAATGAAATTATCGGGGTGGGGGTTGGTGTTGCCAGCGCGGTGTATCGCTCGCATCTCACCGGCTCGGGTTGCCCCAAGTCGGTCATCGTCAAGCTTCCGGCACTTGACCCCAACGCAGTGTTTACGAGTGCGGTCTTGCGTATGTACATCCGCGAGGTGAAGTTCTTTAAAACGTTGGCCAAAGAGGTGCCATTTCGAGTTTCGCAGTCGTATTACGGCGAAGTCAACGAAGAGACCAGCCAATTCGCCATGGTGGTCGAAGACCTCGGCAACCTACGGATTGTTGATCAAGTGGTTGGCATGTCGATTGACGACGCGCGACGCGCAGTCGATGGCGTGGCAGGGATGCACGCAAAGTGGTGGGGCAAAGCCGATGCGCTTGCTGCTGATGGAACCACCATCAGTCTTGGTGACCCGATTTATCCGGCAGTGGTGCCGATGGTATTTGCCGAAGGTTGGGAAAAGTGCACCAACGAAATCAAGATGCCCGACTCGATCATGCAAGTTGGTCCTCGTTTTGGCCCAGCGGTTGCTGGCTTGTTGGCATCGCTCTCACAGGGCCCCAACACCTTGGCTCACGGCGATTTTCGCGCTGACAACATGATGTTTGACAAAGACAACAGTTTGGTGGTGCTCGATTTTCAGTTGATCGGCACAGGCATTGGTGCATACGACTTGGCTTACTTCATCACCCAGAGCATCACGGCGGACGATGCCAGCAAGTATGAACGGGAATTGTTTGATCGCTGGGTTGACGGTGTGCTGAGCGGTGGTGCACCAAAAGAGCTGGTCGACAAAAAGGCACTGTGGGAGAACTATCGATCCGCTGCATTGTTCTGCTTGGCGTATCCGATTATCGCCAGCCGTGGGATGGACCTCACCGACAAACGATCGTTCGAACTTGTTGATTGCATGAATACGCGCTTTGATCGCGCAGTGCGCGAGTTGAATCTGGTATCGCTCCTACCTGCCTGACATTTTCTAGTCACATAAAGTTCATTGCGGGCTCGTAGTCTCAGCGCGTGGAACTTCTGCTTGTTCGCCATGCTTTGCCAGTTCGACGCGAACTCACCGAAGGTATCGCCGACCCCGAACTAGCGCCAGACGGCCACGTGCAGGCGGCCAAAATGGCTGCCTATCTTGCCACCGAACAGATCGCTGCGGTGTATGTAAGCCCATTGCGCCGCGCCCAAGAAACTGCTGCACCGCTGGTAAAGCTGCTCGGTATCTCACCAACTATTGATGATGACATCAGTGAGTTTGATCGCAACTCGAGTGAGTATGTGCCAGTCGAAGAGTTGCGCGGCACCAACGACCCGCGCTGGCTCAGGATGATGCGCGGCGAGTGGGAAGAGGGGCATGATGACCCAGGCGAGTTTCGCAAGCGCGTAATCGCAGCATTCGAGCGCATGATTGCCGCCCACTCTGGTCAGCGAGTGGTGGCTGTTTGCCATGGTGGCGTAATCAATCAATACCTCGCGCACATTCTGGGTATTGAGACCCAACTCGGCTTTTTCTATCCGCAATACACGTCAATTCATCGAGTTGTCGCGTCGCGGGAAGGGCTACGTTCGCTCGCCACCCTCAATGAGGTTGCGCACCTGCGCGACTAATTATTTGAGCGCTGCGAGTGCGGCGTCGTAGTTTGGCTCACTGGCGATTTCGTCGACAAGCTCGGTGTGGGTGACTTGACCCGACTCGTTGATTACCACGACAGCGCGGGCGAGCAAACCCTTAAGCACACTGTCGACCAGAGTCACACCAAAAACATCACCAAAGTTGGTGCGGAATGAAGATGCATTCTGCACATTAGTGAGCGACTCGCTGCCGCAAAAACGCTTTTGCGCAAATGGCAGATCGGCCGACACGCACAACACAACAGTGTTGTTCATGGTGCTTGCTAGTTCGTTGAACTTGCGCACGCTCTTGGCGCAGGTTGGTGTATCGACCGAAGGAAAGATATTGAGTACGACACGCTTGCCGGCCAGGTCGGTGTTGGTGACTTCTGATAAGTCGTCTTTGACGAGGGTGAACGCAGGGACGGGGGAGTTGGTGGAGGGGAGCGATCCGTTGGTGTTCACCGGATTGCCGCCGAGTTTGGTGGTGGCCATGCGTGCAGTCTCGCACAGGGGTGTGCGCTTTGGCAAACGCACACGTGTTTGTCTGTGCTCGCGCAAGCACACGCACTGCAAAATATTTTTGGAGGCTCCTACGTAGTAGGAGCCTCCAACTCAGAAAGGTAGTTGCAATTGCCACGACCGGTGCCGCATAGTGCTGCCCCATGTTCAACGAACCAACTCCACGACGTACTCATCTCTGGCAATGCCCAGAGTGCCCAAACAGCATCACCCTGCATGTTCGGGTACAACACCCACCGATCTGCAATAACCCGATCAGTCACAGCCGGCGCCACATCGATATGAAACAAACCAAGAAAGCGAGACAACAATGAATCATGATTCGTTACCAGATACCCCGGCCCGCGAGTTCTATACCGCCCAAGAACTTGCCGATCTCGCCCTCGAGTGGGGTGATTGTGTGACGCTTAACGATGATGATGGCGCGGTGACCATCCAGCTCGATCGGCCCGACAGCATCATGTGCCTCGATCTGGGTCCAGCCTCGCAGTTCTATACAGATGTGTTGTGTCGTACCGTCATTTTTGTGCCGAGTGCACCCCACCGTTTTTGTGATCGATGGAATGAGTTTCCTTACTATGGGGCATTTTCGGTGGTGTACGGCGAGAATGATTTCCCCCACCGATCAGAGGCGGGATTTGCCGTACGTGCCGTGAAAGTGGTTGAGTTCGAGGCATGTCGTCGCCAGCACGATATTTTCATCGGCATCATGACCTTTTGGTACGCCATTGACCTCATTCAAAATGGGGTAATCAACGGCGAAACTGATTTCAGGCAACTCAAAGCCAGTCACGAAGAGGGCGGTTTTGCCAGGTGGCTGTTGGGCAGCGATGACCCTGACTAAGCGCCTTCTCGGCCGCCCTTGGGGCCGCGGCGAAACTGTCCCTGGAGCAACGACAATGCAAATAGTCCGCCAACCAGCCACCACTGATATTTGTCGATGAAATCCAAAAATGACCGAATCTCCGACTCAAATACACGACCCAATACTCGCAACACCCACAACTTGATCGCTATACCAATTGAGACAAATATCAAAAACGTACGAGGTTTCATGCCGCGGTGTCCGACCAGCAAACACACCACGTTGCTGCCGGGGAAGATGATGACGGCCCACACCCCCATTTTGTCGACGGCGCGCTCTAGCCACACATATATACGTGGCGGCTCACCGGCTTGGCCCTCGAGCCAGCGCACTGCTTTTTCGCCAAAATATCTTCCACAGAAATACAAGGCCACCGCAGCGGCGAGCACCCGCACGAACCCGATCAGCACGTAGGGAAGTAGATCGATATACGGCACCGATCCGAATAGGTTTCGGTTACGTGATGACAGCAGCAGCACGAGTTCGGGCCGCTCGTCAACCAGCGCGGGCCCGATGTTTGACCCGATTGTGCCTAAGACGAACAATCCCGAGGTGATCGCCAGTACCGAACGACGGGCAAGAGACGAGGGCACACATGAACGGTAGTTCGCCGTTTATACGGCGCGGCGCCACGCTGTGTACTCTGAGCGATGACCGACACCGCGTAATGCTGACGACCTAAAGGGGGCCCCATGAAGGGTTTAATGCAACCGACACAACTCACGCTCGTGCATTTGTTTGAACGCGCAGAGCGCTACAGCCGAGACAAACGCATCATCACCGCGACTGCCACCGGAAAACTCACTACAACTTACGGCGCATGGGCCGATCGCACGCGACTATTGGGTGGCGTGCTCGACATCTTGAAAATTTCTAAATATGGACGTGTGGCAACCCTCGCGTGGAACTCGGCACGGCACCTCGAGTTGTATTTTGCTGCACCGTGCTCGAGCCGCGTGCTGCACACCCTGA
>JBBANT010000041.1:0-2257 GCA_040401815.1 Ilumatobacteraceae bacterium
GTGGGCGTGACGGGACTCGAACCCGGGACCTCCACCATGTCAAGGTGGCGCTCTAACCAACTGAGCTACACGCCCGAAAGCACCGTCAGCCTACACGCGCAGGCGTAACGACACTTCGTTGGCCAACAGCCGACCAGCACGCGTGAGCACGAGGCGATCACCGACGTGCTGAAGCAACTCCCCCATGTCCGCAACATCACTCGGGTCGAGCGCATCAAGCGGCACACCATCACGAGTGCGCAACTGCAACTGCAAGCGCTCCAACTTGCGCGTTGCGGCATCCAACACCTCAAACGACGACTCCGCTGGGCGACCAGCCTCGATGAGTTCGATAAATCGATCAGGCGTGCGCACATTCCACGAACGGCGACCATCAACATGCGCGTGGGCTGCGCTGCCGAACCCGGCGTAGTTGCCGCCACTCCAATAAATGGCGTTCAACTTGCATTCGTGACCAGGCTTGGCCCAATTGGAAATCTCGTAATTCACATAACCTGCGGCGCCCAAAATGTCGTCGACGATGTCATATTTATCGGCTTGGTCATCGTCATTTGGATGCCGCGCGGGCTGATCAGCCAACGCCGTACCCGCCTCGACCGTCAGCCCGTAAGCCGACACGTGTGGTGCACCGAGTGCCACTACTTGTTGCACTGTTGCTGCCCAGTCGTCGAGCGACTCGCCTGCCCCGCCGTACATCACGTCGAGATTGAACGTGGTGAAACCAGTTGCGGTGATGGCGTCGACTGCGCGCACCACATTGTCGGGTGAATGCGTGCGACCCAACGTTGCCAACACATGGGGCGACGACGACTGCATGCCAAGGCTCACCCGATTAACACCAATCGAGCGATACACCTGCAACAGTTCCATCGTTACATCGTCGGGGTTGCATTCAATAGTGAACTCGGCGTTGTCATGGCGCACGATGGCGTCGAGCGCATGCACCAACTCGTGCGGGCTCACATGCGATGGTGTGCCCCCGCCCACAAACACTGCCGCAGCCGGCGGCGAGGCTGCAGCACGTTCAATCTCGGTGCGCAACGCCAGCAAATATTGCGACACGATGTGGGCTTTGTCGGTGAACGTGGCGAACGCGCAATAATCACACTTGTGCCGACAAAACGGCACGTGCACATACACCCCGAAACCGATCTGCTCGGCAGGTGCGCAGGTAGACCAAGTCACGTTTGTGGGGGCACGAACACCAACCCGAGGCTGGCCAAACGCGCCGGAACTTCGTCAACACTCACATCGAGCATCACCGCAATCGCGCGAATGTCGTGGGCTCGCACCGTGATGACCTTGCCATTGAAGTCTTGCCGCTGCACCTGAATCATGCGTAGCAACTTCTCGAGCATCGAAAACTGTGGGCCCTGCATCTGGGCCAACTTGGCCACGTCGATGCGCAACTTGCCCTGCGGCGCCGATGACGAACCAGGCTCGACCCGCAGCGGGTCGCGCGGCAACAGTTGATCAACACCTACGTCATAAAACCGTGCCAACCGCTCGAGGCGCGGCACCGAAATGGCTCGCTCGCCACGCTCATAGGCGCCGAGCACCGACGCCTTGAACTCGTTATTGCTGCGCGTCTCTACATCGCCCAGCGACATATTTTTTTGCAGACGAATCGAGCGCAAACGCTCGCCGACCAGACGCAAAAAGGGTGACGACACCTCGTCGGTGCCATCGGCCATGTTGTTGTCGTTCATGCCAGACCAGTTTTCATTGTGCGGTTATTTATGCGTTACGAGCTGGCGCGGCGTGCAACCAGCAGTGTTGCTGCCACCAGTGTGGCAGTTTCAGCGCGCAAGATGGTGTCACCCAGTTGCACTCGTGGCACACCAGCGGGCAGTTCTTCTTCGGCGAAACCCCCCTCGGGGCCCACCACCACAAGCGACACACCCGCATGTAGCGCAACGCCATCGGGGTCGGCCACCGCCGCGCCATCACCTGCACACACTTCGTGCAACGCAGCCAAACCGACGATGTTGGGCAACCACACCCGACGCGATTGCATGGCAGCCTCGCGAGCCACCACGCGCAGTTTGCGTAACTGTTTGTCGGCATCTGACCAACGCACCACCGAATGCTGGGTAGGCGCCAAGATGATCACTTCGTCGATGCCAATCTCGGTGAGTTTCTGCACCGCCCACTCGTTGCGATCACCTTTCACCGGGGTGAATGCCACTGAACAACCCACGTTCGGTGCTGCACTTGCCACCACTTCGCCAGCAACTTCAAGTGCACCACTGCGCCA
>JBBANT010000041.1:2357-5139 GCA_040401815.1 Ilumatobacteraceae bacterium
CAGAATGGCGCAACGCGTGAATCACGAAAAAGCCGATTTGATTTTGGAAACCAAACCTTCTTCGGTGACCACTTCACCACGCAACTCGGCAAAGCGACGCAACAACGATTGCTCGTCGTTGCTCAACTTGGTGGGCACCGTCACCACTAGTCGGGCTCGCAGGTTGCCGCGACCACGTGCTCGCCCATTGTTGCCAAGGCGTGGCACGCCACGACCACGCAAAACAAACTCGTGACCATGTTGCACACCGGCTGGCACCACCAAATGCTCGATGCCATCCAAGGTTTCTAAATCAAGTTCGGTGCCAAGTGTGGCCTGCGCAATCGACACCGGCACGTCGGTTACCAAATCGTCTTCTTCGCGACGCCACTGCGGGTGCTCGGCCACTCGTAGGTGCACGAACAAGTCGCCTGCTGCCCCACCACGCGGGCCAACTGCACCACTGCCAGTGAGGCGCAACGTTTGCCCCGTTGCCACACCAGCGGGCACTTCAACAGTGAGCGTGACTTCTTCAACTTTGCGACCCTCACCACGACACGTGGCACATGGTGATGCGATGGTTTGCCCGATGCCGCTGCAACGCGAACAAGCACTCGTGGTGACCATTTGCCCCAGCACGCTTTGCCGCACACGCCGCACTTGGCCCGCTCCACGACACTCGCTGCACGTGGTGGCTGATGTGCCTTGGGCGGCACCACTGCCATTGCAGTCACCGCATGCCACAGCACTGCGAATGCGCAACTCTTGTTGTGAACCAAACACGGCATCCACCAACGACAACTCGAGAATCTTTTCTAGATCTTGGCCACGGGGTGGGCCAACCGGGCCCTGACGGCCACCAAATGGTGAACCACCGCCAAAGAACGCATCGATGATGTCGCCAAACCCGCCACCACCAAACGGATCACCGCCACCACCACCGCTGCCGCTGATACCGGCTTCACCGAAGCGGTCATAGCGCGCGCGGGTTTCGTCGTTGCTCAACACCTCGTAGGCGTGTGACACCTGCTTGAAGCGTTCTTCGGCTTCTTTGTTGCCGGGGTTTTTGTCGGGGTGCAACTCGCGCGCCAATTTGCGATACGCACGTTTGATTTCGTCGGCTGACGCAGAGCGGGCAACGCCAAGCAGCTCGTAAAAATCTGTCGCCATGATCTGCTCAGCCTTCGGTGAGTCGGCGACCCAGGCGATCGCTCACCACTTCGACCGTTGCCAACGCTGCCGGATAATTCATACGGGTTGGCCCGAGCACACCCACACTGCCCACCGTTTGGCCATCGCGAATCACCGGTGCCAACACCACTGAACACACGCTGAGCGGCTCGACACCGGTCTCGGCGCCGATGGCCACGCTGACACCACGGCTCAACATGTCGCGCACCAACGACACCACCACATATTGCTGCTCGAGCGTTTCGAGCACCGAGCGCACCACTTCGACGGCGTCAAACGATGTAGTCAAACTTGCGGTACCACCCACAAACACGCTGTCTCGACTGTGGCCGCCCGACACTGCGGCCACTGCGCGACCGACCAATGCTTCGACTTCAACATCGACACCAGCGTCGCTGCCACCATGACGCGGCTCGAACGGTGCCAGCCCGAGTGTTTTACCCACCAACGTTTCGTTGAGCCGTGCATTGGCCAAAGCAATGTGCATCTCGCTCGGGGGTGTGGTGAATTCGATTTGTTCGCTTTCGATATCGCCATTCGACAACACCGCAACCACCGTGCCGACGCGATCGTTAAGCGACACCACATGCGCCGAGCGCACCACAGCTTCTGAAACCGATGGCCCGGTGACCACCGCGGTGTAGTTGGTGAGTTGGGCCAGCAACAGCGACGTGCGGTGCAGAGTTTCTTCGAGGCGAACATGGGCTGAATCAAAAAAGTCGCCGAGACGCTGGCTACTGGCAGCACTCAAGCGGCCGGCTTTGGCGACATCGGTCGAGGTGAGATGGTCGACATACAGCCGATAACCCTTGTCCGTGGGCACGCGGCCAGCTGACGTGTGTGGCTGGGCGAGGAAACCGTCGGCTTCGAGTGCAGCCATGTCGTTGCGAATCGTGGCTGGCGACACCGACACCCCAGGCAACGAAGCCACATGATTCGAGCCAACGGGTTGCCCGGTTGCCACATAATGCTCGATTACCCGCCGGAGAACGGCGATTCTGCGGTCATCAACACCACTCGTAGCCATGGTCGTGCCTACCAGACTACCGAAGTAGGCAGTGACTGCTGGAACAACACCGGGCTATTTGCCGCTGAGCAATTTGTAGCGACGCAACGATTCGTTGCGCTCGTCGATGTGATTCACCATCGGTGCAACATAACCGTTGGGCACACCAGCGGGGTTGTCGCTGGGCGTGTGCACGAACTTGTCGGGCACATTGACAAGTTCAGGAATCCACGTGCGCACATACGCGCCGTCTGGATCAAACTTCTCGGCCTGCGTAGCGGGGTTGAAGATACGAAAATATGGTGCGGCGTCGGTGCCAGTGCCAGCAGTCCACTGCCAACCGTGGTTATTTGATGCAATGTCGCCATCCACCAAATGTTGCATGAAAAACTTGGCACCCCACTGCCACGGCAGATGCAGATCTTTCACCAAAAAACTGGCCACGATCATGCGCACGCGGTTGTGCATCCAACCTGTGGCCAACATCTGGCGCATGCCGGCATCCACAATCGGATAACCCGTTTGCCCGGCGCACCATGCTGCGAAACGCTGCTTGGCGCGATCGTCGGTGTCAACGGGCATCGATGCCATTTTCGGCTGCAGATT
>JBBANT010000041.1:5239-7092 GCA_040401815.1 Ilumatobacteraceae bacterium
TTGACGGCATACGGCGAGCCGACAGCAACGAGTTCGACTTTCATGGCTGCCAAACGTGATGCCACTTCGGCGTCGCGCTGCGAACCATACGGCGCAAAATCGGCGCTGATAAACACTTTGTCGGCGCCGACTTCTTGCACGAAACGCGGCACGATGTCGAGCGGGTCGCCATGGCGCACCACGATGGCACGATTCATCGAAGCATCGAGCGCGCGAATGTTGCGCAGCAAAAATGCAAAACGCGCTGCCCCCGAGCGTTTGACAAACAGCGGGTCGAGCACAAACAACGGTGTGGTGGTGCCGTGCGCAAGGGCTGCCAGCAGCGCAGGGTGATCAGCCAGTCGCAGATCGCGACGAAACCACATGATTGACGTGCCCATGGTTGCGACTACCTCCAGCGCCAGGCCAACACGGCCAGACACAAAAAGCATGACACGCCGCCATAGGCCATGGACCATTCGAGCGACACATAGTCGGCAATCAAGCCGGTGATTGGCCCGCCGATCGGCGTGCTGCCAAGAAACGCCACGGCGGTGAGGGCAAGCAATCGCCCGCGCATGTCGGGTGGAGATTCTTGTTGGCTGATGGCATTGCCAGAGGCAATCATCGCTGCCCCACCAAAGCCGAGCGGCACACACAACACGAACGCCACCAACAGATTGGGGGCAAATGCAATCGACACGTTCGCTGCACCCAGCACACCCACGTTGAACATGAGCCAGCGCAGCGGCACGGTTTGTAAACGTGCAGTCGCCAACGCACCCACCACACTGCCGATGCCCGTAACGGTGAGCAGCCAGCCGAAGGCGTCAGGGCTGCCCCATTTGACGTCGGCCAACTTGGGGAACACGACGCTGTAGTTAAACGCAAACGTGCTCACCACCACATAGGCAAAAAACATCGACGACAAACGGCGGTTGGATTGCACGTAACGAAACACATCGCGCACGGGCTGGCCACCTGCCGGCCGCTTGACGGCGGGCACCATTTCGCTCGAGCGCAACCCGACGATGCCGTAGATCATCGCGGCGTACGACAACCCGTTCAAGATAAATAACCAACCTGTGCCCAGTGGGCCCACGAGCACGGCGGCCAAGGCTGCACCAAACACGCGTGAACCCGTCATCACCGTGGTGTTAAGCGACATGGCATTGCCCAACTGGGCGGTTGGCACCAATTCGGTGATGAGCCCACGCCGCGCGGGGTTGTCCATGGCCCCGACCACACCCAAAAACAATGCCAACCCCCACACCACGGGCAGTGAAATGTTGTTGGTCAGATCCAGCACCCCAAGGGCCATTGCCTGAGCAGCCAACAACACCTGGGTGATGATCATGATCGTGCGGCGGTCAAAACGGTCGGCGAACGAACCCGCCCACGTGCCAAGAAACAACATGGGCAAAAACTGAAACGCCACCGTGTAGCCGAGGTCGGCAGCCCGACCCGTGAGTCGATACACCAAATACGACGTGGCGGTGAGTTGCAACCATGACCCGATGTTGGAAAACAGCAAGCCAGCGAAATACAAACGGGCGTTG
The DNA here is from genome assembly GCA_040401815.1 of Ilumatobacteraceae bacterium. Classification (GTDB taxonomy): domain Bacteria; phylum Actinomycetota; class Acidimicrobiia; order Acidimicrobiales; family Ilumatobacteraceae; genus F1-60-MAGs027. The sequence goes on from JBBANT010000041.1 coordinate 6,778, forward strand.
AAAAAACTGAGTGAGCGGAACATGCCGCGCGAGCCGACGGCTGTGTCAGTCATCGAGCTTTAACGCCGTGATGAACACATCGCCGGGCACTTCGACACGGCCGATGGATTTCATCTTCTTCTTGCCTTCTTTTTGCTTATCCAGAAGTTTTCGTTTGCGCGAAATGTCACCGCCATAACACTTAGCCAGCACGTCTTTGCGCTTGGCCTTGACGGTCTCGCGCGAAATGACCTTGCCACCAATTGCTGCCTGGATCGGAATATCAAACATCTGCCGCGGAATCAGCGCCTTGAGTTTTTCACACATGCGCCGGCC
>JBBANT010000041.1:7192-9143 GCA_040401815.1 Ilumatobacteraceae bacterium
TTTTGACACAACTCCATCAACGCACCCGTGTAGTCCTTGGGCGTGATGATGCTGAGCTTGAAAAATGGTTCTTCAATACAACTGATGTGCACCGTGGCCGGCAGATCGCTCGGGTTGTCGACCACTTCGACATCACCGTCGGTGCGCAACACCCGATATTGCACCGATGGCGCTGTGGCGATGAGGGCCAAGTTGAATTCGCGCTCCAAGCGCTCTTTGACAATTTCCATGTGCAACAAACCCAAAAACCCACAACGAAAGCCGAAACCCAGCGCCCCGGATGATTCGGGCATATATGAAATTGACGCGTCGTTGAGTTTGAGTTTTTGCAAACTGTCGCGCAACACTTCGAAATCGTCGGCTTCGATTGGGAACAAACCACAAAACACCATCGGCTTGGGGTCGAGATAGCCATCAAGTGCCGTACTTGCCGGCCGTGCTACATGCGTGAGGGTTTCACCCGAGCGCGCTTCGCCCACATCTTTAACGCCAGCAATCAAATAACCCACTTCACCAGCAGCGAGCTCGGTGACTTCTTGGGTGGTGGGGCGACGTGCACCGATTTCGAGTGCTTCGTGTTCGGCGCCAGCCTGCATGAACAGCAACTTGTCGCGCTTGCGCATGCGGCCATTCATCACACGCACGCTCGAGACCACGCCGCGGTATTGATCAAACTGACTGTCAAAAATCAACGCTTGCAGCGGCGCATCGGGGTCGCCTTGTGGCGCCGGAATGCGAGCCACCACGGCATCCAACAACTCGGGCACGCCCAAGCCAGTCTTTGCTGAAATGCGCAGGATGTCTTCGGCTGGGATGCCGAGCACCTTTTCGATTTCCATCGCAAAGCGATCTGGGTCGGCTGCCGGCAAGTCAATCTTGTTGAGCACCGCCACGATTTCTAAATTATTTTCCAAAGCCAGATAACAATTGGCCAAGGTCTGGGCCTCGATGCCCTGTGCGGCATCCACCACCAACACCACGCCCTCGCAAGCGGCGAGCGAACGGCTCACTTCGTAGCCGAAGTCCACGTGCCCGGGTGTGTCGATGAGGTGCAGCGTGTGGCCCTTCCAATCCACGCGCACATTTTGAGCCTTGATCGTGATGCCACGTTCACGTTCGAGATCCATCGAATCCAGGTACTGCGCGCGCATGTCGCGGGCCTCGACGGCGTTGGTTAATTCAAGAATGCGGTCGCTGAGCGTGGATTTGCCGTGGTCAATATGCGCAATGATCGAGAAGTTGCGAATTGTGGACTGTTCCATGAGGGCTTGTTTCACCCCACGGCACTTGGGTTGAAACCTGCCAAATTCTACTCTTGGTATGCGTGGGGGGTTGGGCGATGCTCGCAGTCGCTGGTAGCGTGAGCGAGCCATGGCCAACATTAAAAGTCAAAAAAAGCGCATCCTCACCAACGCCAAGCGCACCGAGCGCAACAAAGCCGTAAAGAGCGAGTTGCGCACCCGCGTTAAAGCCGTTCGCGAGACCAACGGCACACCAGAGAGCGCCGAAGCATTGCGCATGGCCGTCAAGCGCCTTGACATGGCTGCCGCCAAGCGAATCATTCACCCCAAGCAGGCAGCCCGACGCAAGAGCCGCCTCATGCGTCAACTCAACGCCGCGAAGTAGACCCAGCGCCTTTGGCGCGTTTTGGTCGCGCTGGTTGCAATCGGCTGAGCCGAGCAATCATGATTTCGAGTACCACTTCGTTTTCTAACCCTGTGCCACCGCGCAACGCGCGATCTGAGCGTGCCAGCAACTGCACCGCATCGAACATCTTTTTGGGGCCAAGCGCGCGCGACAGCTCGAGATATTTGCGGCCCTGATAATCGCTGCGCGAACCGATGAGTGCCATCGCTTGGGATGGGTCGCTGGCACCCGAGCCATCCAACCGCAACGCCTTGGTGTAGTGGTTGTGCAGCAGCGACATGATTTGAAACGGATGAAACTCGCC
>JBBANT010000042.1:0-9020 GCA_040401815.1 Ilumatobacteraceae bacterium
CGCTTCGTGCGCGCGGTGAGTCGCACGAGTGCTGCGGTGTTGCCAACGGGTATTCCTGACGCATGGCGTGGGGTAAGTGTCGAAGCACACGGCCTGGTGGCGTCGCCGCACCATCGAATTTCGTTGGCCTTGCGTTGGCACGCTGCCAACGTGGCGTTGTTGTGGGAAATTGACGGCCCGCCCGGGTTGTCGCTGAGTGCACCGTTGGTCGACGCCAAGTTTCAGACCACCGAGTTACAAGGCGAAGCGCTGTTGCAGGTGGCTTCGTGAGGACTGCTTCGGCACCACGAGTGGCCAAAAAGCGTCCATCGTTGGGTTTAGAGCGCTCATTGTCGGGTGTGGTGTGTGGTGTGGATGAAGTTGGCAAGGGTTCGTGGGCTGGGCCACTCGTGGTGTGTGTGGCCGTGTTGTCTAACGATGTTGCCGAGGGCGATTTTGTGGCTCGCGACTCCAAGTCGTTGACCGAAACTCGCCGCGAACAAATATTTGATGAAGTGGCACGGCAATGTGCAGTGTGGGCGTTGGGAAGCGCAACCAACGAAGAGTGCGACGCACTGGGCATGAGTGCTGCCCAGCGCTTGGCTACGACGCGGGCCTTTGCCGAACTCGCAGCACAATCGGTGCAACCAGATTCGGCCGTGGTTGACGGGCGCTGGAATTTTGTGTCGCCGAATGTGCCGCAGGTGCTCATGCAAGTAAAGGCCGATACCGAGTCATTGTCGGTGGCAGCTGCCAGCGTGCTGGCCAAAGTTTCGCGAGATCGATTGATGCGTGAGGCAGCCGCAGTGCATCCACACTGGGCCTTTGCCACTAGCAAGGGCTATCCGTGCCCTAAACATCGCAGCGGGTTGCTTGAGCACGGCGTTTCGCCTTTGCATCGCACCAGTTGGGCATTCATGGAGAACCTGGGCTTGAGCCCGGTTCGCTAGACGACACGGTTTCGCCCAAGTGGGCTAGCCCAAAAAGCGCAGCTCAGTTTTTCTGGGTGCCGACCTTGAGTTCGCGAAACGGCGACTTGGAGTCAATACCAGGTTCTTTTTGCAGGCCAAGCACACGCTCACCCACGATGTTGCGCATGACTTCGTCTGAGCCACCAGCAATTCGCATGCCCGGTGCGCCAAGCACGAGCTGGTGCCAGGCGTAGGTGCCCCATTCGCCGGTGTCGGCCTGCAGTTTGGCGCCGAGCACATGGCTGACCAGGTTGTTGAGCAACTGTTGGTTGTTGACCAACGCCATTTTCGAAATCGACATCTCGGGGCCTGGTGTTTGACCCGCCTTCATTTTGTCCATGGCCCGCTTGTTGTTGAAGTTGGCAACCCGATAGTTGATGTACAAGTTGGCCACCATGTCACGCACGAGTGCGTCGTTTTCGAGTTCAAAATGGCGCACCATTGCGTTGATGCGGGTCATCATCGAGACTTCTCCGCCACCGCTGCCCGCACCAATTGCCGCTCGTTCATTCATGAGGGTGGTGAGAGCCACACCCCAACCCGAGTTCACGTCGCCCAGGCGATACGAGTCGGGCACGTGCACCTCGTTGAAGAACACTTCATTGAAACTTGCCCCACCTGTCATCTGACGAAGTGGACGAATTTCGACACCAGGCGCATTCATATCCACCAAGAAACCCGTGAGGCCTTTGTGCTTGGGCAGGCTCGGGTCGGTGCGACAGATGACTTCACCGATGTCGCTGTAATGAGCACCTGACGTCCACACTTTCTGCCCGGTGATGACCCATTCGTCGCCGTCACGCTCGGCTTTGGTTTGCAGTGACGCTAAATCGCTTCCGGCACCTGGTTCGCTGAACAATTGGCAGCCAACAATGTCGGCGCGCCACATTGCACGCAAGAACTTTTCTTTGGCTTCAGGCGAGCCGTGGGCCAAGATGGTCGGCGCGACCATGCCGAGGCCGATGGTGAAGATGCTTTGATTGGGCACTTTGTAGTTGGCTTCGACGGCGGCGTACGCCTTTTCGTGGGAGGCGGTGAGCCCGGCTCCGCCAAATTCACGCGGGCCGGTGATCCAACCGAAACCTGCATCAAACTTCTTGCCGCGCCACGCTTTGGCCGATGCAACCATTTCTTGTTCGGCCTCGCGGGATTTTTCTTCGAACATCGACATGTTGTCAGAGCCCTCACCCCAGACGAACTTCTTGTCGGTTTCTTTCGGCTCCAGATTGGCGTCAAGAAAGGTTTTGGCTTGTTGAGTGAACTCGGTAATTTCCACGACATTTACCGTAGTTGCACGGGTGCGTCGACTGCTAGCCGAGCAACTAGCGTCTGGTAAACCATGGGTCAACCAGTTGCCGTTACGGTCACCCGCTCAAATGAGCCAGGCCGCGTGCGATATGAGCTCAACCGTTCGCTGACGGGCCAGGAGCACGAAAATTACGAGTCAACACCCCACCGCACCGAGACTTTTGGCGCGGTGCTGGCGGAGCGGCTGTTTGCCACCGGCTTGGTGCGTGCCGTGCATATTTATTCCAGCGTGGTGACGGTGGATCTGGTGGTTGGTGCCGATGCCCAAGCGTTGACTTCAATTATTCAAGATTTGTATCAGTACTGGAAGCCAGGCATGGTGCCCGTGGTGCCTGGAAGTGTGGCGAGCACACCAGCAAGCGCGCAATAAGCACGTAAGCACAGTCATAGATACAACGACAGTGTCGTCGTAGCGTTATGGCGTGCCGAGCGCAGTAAACACCACGCTGTCGCTTAATGAAGTCGCCCAGCGACTCAACGTGCATTACATGACGGTGTATCGATACGTGCGCTCGGGTCGACTCGCAGCGCGCCAGCAGGATGGCGAATGGCAGGTGCTGGCATCAGATGTGCGGGCATTCGTTGCGACGCGCACATCAGCAAAACGAAGCCCAGGGTCAAAACGTGTGGTGCGCGCCAAGCGCGGTGCCCGGGCCGCGGCCGATTGGGCTGGGCGTTTTGAAACCTGTCTTTTGGCTGGTGACGAAGTCGGTGCCGAACAGTTGCTCAACGACGCGCTGAATAGTGGCCACGACTTGTTTTCGTTGTATCTGGATGTTGTTTCGCCAGCGCTCGTTGCGATTGGCGCTCGTTGGGCGGGGGGCAACTTACATATTCACGAAGAACATCGCGCCAGCACCATCGTGGCGCGACTCTTTGCGCGAGTGAGTGCTCGGTTTGCCCATCGCGGGCCGTCACGCGGCACGATCGTGATTGGTGGCCCGAGTGGCGAGCGACATGGGTTGGCGCTCACGATGGTTGCCGACTTGCTGCGGAGTCGTGGCTGGAACGTCTCGGACATCGGCCCGGATATGCCGGCAGAGTCGTTTGCCACGGCGGTGCAAAACATCGACCAGTTGCGTGCCGTGTGTGTTGGTGTCACGTTGCGTGAGTCGTTGCCGGCGGCAAAAAGTGTGATTGCGGCCGTCAATCGCGTAGTGCCCACCGACGTGGTGGTGTATGTCGGCGGGGCAGCAGTGACTTCAGATGCTGACGCTCGGCAACTGGGTGCCGATACCTGGGCGAAAGATCCGCGCACGTTGGTGTCCCTGCTCAGCCAAACAGACTGAGTAGCGTCTGTCGGCGTGGCAGCACCGAAACACACCCCGGTCAACCCAACTGATCGTCCGCGGGCCTACACCTCGCCCGAATTCGTGCCCGCACCCTGGACCAACACTCGCAAAGCATCGGTAACAGGTAGCCAGCCCCGCGCCGACCGGCTTGGCCACCCTGGCCCAGACCAGGGCTATGTGTTGAAGCTGGCCGAGCGAATGCGCCCACGCATCAAGGTGTCTGCAGGTGAACATGTGGATGACGCGATTCAGGGTTGCATCGGCATCGCATTGCGCCGTGCTTCACATTTTGGTCGCGCTCCGGTCATCCACGACCTTGATATTGCACTCACCATTTGGGGATATTTTCTTGACACGCCACCGGCGGAATTGGTGGCCGTGCGCAAGAGCGTGTTTGCCGGCGTCGGCAATGTGGTACACCACTATGTGGAAGCCCGCCAGATAGTCGACATGGTGCCGCAATCAACCATCATCATGACGCCCGAGATGGTGAAAAAAGCTATGCCCAACTCGTGGCGCGCGCTGGTCGGCGCTTAGTCGATAGCCAGTTTTCGCAGGTCGTCCAACCGCACGAACTCGAGCGTGAGCGCATGCGTTGACCGCAAGCGCACACGGGGTGCTTTGCCCGCTTCAAAGGCCTCTTGCCAGCGTCCGGCACACAAGCACCATTGATCACCAGCTTTGAGCCCAGCAAAACCGTATTGCGGCATCGGTGTCGACAAGTCGTTGCCAGCTGCCTTGGAGAATTCAAGGAAGTCGTCGGTCATGATTGCACACACGGTGTGCACACCGGTGTCGTCGCCACCCGTTTCGCAACAGCCGTTGCGATACCAGCCCGTGACGGGGTCAAGGCTGCACGACTCGAGCGGCTCACCGAGCACGTTGGGTTGGGTCGAAGTTCTTTCGCTCATGACAAGTTGACGCCAACAAGGCTGCCGATGAGGTATGTGACGGCTACGGCCGCGATCAAGATGGCAACTTGGCGCAAGCCACCAAACAGCATCGGCCGGTCGGAACGCTTGGCGATTGATGCACCAACGACAGCCGCAGTACCCACACCGATGGCCACCGATGCGATGCGCGCTTGGTCGCCCGAACTAACGATCCATGGAATCACGGGGAGCAACGCGCCGAGGAGAAAACTGATGAGCGACACCATCGCCACGGATAACGGGTTGGGAAGATGCGCAGGGTCGAGGCCAAATTCTTCGCGGGCGTGCACGAGCACGGCGCGCTTCGGGTCGCGCATCACTTCGGTGGCTGCGGCGGTGGCCTGCGCTGCCGACATACCATGCGAGCGGTACATGCCAGCAAGTTCCGAGGTCTCGGCTTGGGGGTTGTGCATGAGTTCGCGCATCTCGAGCGCCATCTCGCGTTCGATGAGATCGTTCTGGGCCTTTACCGACACCCACTCACCAGCTGCCATGCTCGCCGCACCCGCCACGGCAGATGCCACGCCGGCGAGTCGAACCACGTCTCCACCCAAGCCACTCGCCGCAAACCCGATGATGAGCGACACATTGGTGACCAGACCGTCACTCAACCCAAAAATGCCAGCACGTGCGGTGCCGCCAGCAAGACCGCGGTGGTCGGGGTGGTCTTCGTGCTCGGCGCGTGCCGTTTCGGTCATGGCTCAAAGTTACTCGCGATGCGAGGTGCTGGGTCGCGCTTAGTATCAAATGTGGTGTCTGGCACTCCTCGCTATCGTTTCGCGCCGTCGCCGACCGGCTTTTTTCACGTGGGTGGCGCCCGAACTGCTTTATACAACTGGATTCTGGCTTTGGCCAACGACGGCATATTCGTTTTGCGCATCGAAGACACCGACGAGTCGCGCAACGAGCCCCAGTGGACGCAGGGAATCCTTGATGCCTTGGCGTGGATCGGCATCGACAGCAGCGACCCACATTTTGAAGGCCCGTACTTTCAATCAGCGAACGCAGCAACACACGTGGAGGCGGCCCACAGGTTGTTGGCCGACGGGCACGCTTATTACTGCGATCTCACATCCGAGCAAATTCAAGAGCGTGCCAAGGCATCGGGCAAACCGGGCTACGACGGCTATTCACGCGATCGCGGGTTGACGGCCCAGCCGGGTTACAGTCTGCGATTTCGGGTACCGACCGGCACAACTGTCGTCATTGACGAAGTTCGTGGGCAAGTGGAGTTTGACAATTCAACTATTGAAGACTTCGTCTTGCTGCGCGGCAATGGCTCACCAGTGTTCAACTTGGCCAACGTGGTCGACGATGTGTCGATGAAAATTACCAACGTGGTGCGAGCCGAAGAGCATTTGCCGAACACCCCTAAACAACAGATGCTGTGGCAGGCATTGGGCCACCCCGTGCCCTCGTGGGCGCACGTGCCGGTGCTGGTGAATGAGCAGCGCAAGAAATTATCCAAGCGTCGCGACAAGGTGGCTCTCGAGCAGTATCGCGACGAGGGTGTGGTGGCACCCGCAATGGTGAACTATTTGATGACGCTCGGGTGGGCGCCAACTGGTGACACCGAAATAGTCGAGTTTGCTTCGATTGTCGCCGACTTCAAACTGTCTTCGGTGAATCACTCGTCAGCATTCTTTGACGTCAAGAAGCTCAATGCATTCAATGGTGAATACTTGCGCAAGATGACCGTCGAGCAATTCGTGGCGGCGTGTGAACCTTGGCTGGCGCCCGACAAGGCACCGTGGCCCGCAGACCGTTTTGACCAGAGTGTGTTCTTGCGCATCGCACCGCACGTGCAGACCCGCGTGGCGGTGTTGTCAGAGGTGCCAGCGATGGTTGATTTCTTATTCGTGGCCGACGTGGTTATCGACTCTGCAGCGTTTGACAAAGCATTCGCAGCCGATTGGGCACGACCGCTCTTGCGCTCGATTCGTGATCAATTCGCCACGGTGGACTGGAACCCCGAAGCATTAAAGAGTGTGGTTGAAGTGGTGGGCGCAGCCAGCGACGTGAAACTCGGCAAACTGCAGGCACCAGTGCGCGTGGCCACGACGGGGCGCAGTGTCGGGCCACCGTTGTTTGAGTCTCTCGAAGTGTTGGGTCGCGACGAAACGCTGCGTCGAATTGACGCTGCACTCACTCGCGCTGGCTAACTTCGTGCGCCGCGCGATTGTCGTTGTTGGTGTGGCATCGGTATCGGTGGCTGTCTACTTCTTGGTGACCCTCGCTCAAGTGTGGTCGACTGGCCGTGACGACTCGTTTGCCACCGGCGCTCGTACTGCGGACGCCATTGTTGTGCTTGGTGCAGCGCAATACGACGGTCGACCGTCGCCACAGCTGCAGGCTCGACTCGACCATGCCTTGCTGTTATGGAAGCGCGAGGCGGCGGCATTCATCGTGGTGACGGGTGGCAAACAAGCCAACGATCGTTTTACCGAGGCGCAAGCCGGCCGCGAATATCTCATCGCCAACGGAGTACCTGCTGCGGCGATTTTGGTCGAACCCAACGGCGCATCCACTTATGCGTCGTTGGCTGCCGTACGTCGCGATCTAGTCGCCCCCGCGATCGGCCATGTGGTGCTCGTGAGCGATCCGTATCACGTATTGCGGGCCAGGCTGGTGGCCGACGAACTGGGCTTTGTTGTCGATGTGTCTGCCACACGATCAGGAGTCACGCAGGGCACTGCTGCACTGCGGCGTAATGTTCGCGAAGCGTTAGGCATTATGGTCGGGCGAATCACGGGGTTTCGTCAACTAGAGGCTTGGCTACAATAAAGATCGCAACACTCTGGGGAGTGGTGTAACTGGCAACACAGCAGATTCTGGATCTGTTATTCAGGGTTCGATTCCTTGCTCCCCAACAAACCTGTCTCAACAGATAGCGCACTCGCAATGAAAATCGTCAGCGGTAGCGTTGTGAGCCGTTCGGGCTCCCATCGTCTAGCGGCCTAGGACACAGCCCTCTCAAGGCTGCGGCACGGGTTCAAATCCCGTTGGGAGTGCCAAAATGTTGCGGGAAATCGCGCAGGCATTCGTAGTCAGCCACGCTGTTATACAAAAATGCTGACAGTCGTACCCCGCTGATGTCGCCAGGGCTCGTCACTGCGATCTCCGCCCCCACGTGCTGTTGCGCAGCAACGATTGCAGCGTTCTCCTGGTCCGGGGTGAAGCGTCGCTCACCTGGAAACGGCACCACGCGCATGTACGGCGCACACAAGTCTGGGTGAGTTGGCAACTGCACACCCCAGGCATCAGCGAGCATTTCAGCCGCGTCACTCACCGTGCGGCGACAATGTTGATCGCGTGCCTCACGCGGCCAGCGAGCAAGAAAATCGAACGCGGCTGGTGTTGCAAGATACGCCGATAAGTCGGCGGTGCCTTGCTGGTCGAATGACAAAGGAAAGCCGCGCTCTGCATTCCAGCTGCCAGCCAATGGCTCGAGCACGCTGGCGGCACGATCGGAGATTGCGACCAACGCTGCAGATGGGCGAGGGGCTGCGACCCACTTGTGAAAATTGCTCACCCACGCATCCACGCCAGCGGGCAGCGCCGGATACAACTGTCCAACCACATGTGCTGCATCCACCACGATGAAGCAGTCAGGGCGCGTTGCACGAACTGCCCGCGCAATCTCGGCGATCGGGTTCAACTGGGCACTCGTTGCAACAATCTGGTCGAGCACCAACACGTCGGCATCGCCGATGTGGTCTGCAACTTCTATAACGCACGTTTCGGGAGTGGCTGACAGCGGGGGCAAGGCAGGCAACTCCACGAGGTGAGCCTCGGCGCGTCGCGCAAGTGCCCGCAAACCGAGCACCACACCGCCGTAGTTGGTGGTCATCGTCGCAATCTTCGTGCCGCGTCGCACGACGGCAGCAGCAGCGGCAATCACACCCTGTGATGCATTGGGCACGAAGGCGAGTCGATCTTCAACGGTGCCGAGTTCCGTGGCGCAGCGCGCGCGGGCAGCGCGCAACATCGTTGGCAAGTGAGAGCGAACGAACTGGTTCGGGTTGTGTTCCATCTGCTCGCGTATCAGTTGTTGAGCAGCAGCGACCTCACGCGGGACGGCTCCGTAGGAACCGTGGTTGAGATAGCGAACCGAGGAGTCGATACTCCACTCGGTGTGCGGTACGAGGGCCACAGAAGAACCCTCGCGCCGACGATGCGCAGCGATTGCTCGCGTGCGTCACCGTCGGCGACGAAGAAAAAGCGTGTTTAGCGCTTCTTTTTTGCGGGCTTCTTTGCCGAGGCCGGAGCCTTTGGCGCTGAGGTATTGAGTTTTGGAGCAGGAACCGCACCAAGTGCCACGTCTTTGAAACCCTTCAGCGCGGTGATCTTGGCAACTGTTTTTGCCTTGATCTGGATCTGCTCACCCGTTGCTGGGTTGCGACCGATACGCGCTGGGCGCTTCTTCTTGAAGAACTTAGCGAAGCCTGAGATATTGACGATCTCACCCTTGGCCACATTGGCCAGGATGACATCAACAGTTCCCTCGATGACGGCTTTCGCCACTTTCCTCTCGACGT
>JBBANT010000043.1:0-3011 GCA_040401815.1 Ilumatobacteraceae bacterium
CCGAAGCGCAGAATGCCAACGACGGCAGACGCCACGGAAAGCACGAGGAGGAGGCGCCGGAAGAGTTTCATCGTCCTGATTTGTTCGTGGGGCTAACAAGAATCGAACTTGTGACCTCATCCTTATCAGGGATGCGCTCTAACCAACTGAGCTATAGCCCCTTATCGGGACTTTCATCCTAAGGGGTTATTCATCAGACGAATCAAGTACCACTTCTTCTTCCAGCACCGTTACACGCACGCCGCCAACCAATTCGGTAATGAGGTTGAACATCACCGCACCAATAACCCAGAGCGCAGTGCCAAGGAGCGCCGCAAGTAGGCCAAAAGCGAAGAAGTTGGAAAACAGTGCCGCCCCATTGAACGTGAATGATTCCCAACCGAATGACTCAAAGAAGTTTTCGACATTGTCAATAGTGCCGGTGGAAGTGGCGACACTCCACAACAGGGCCATTGCCACCAGCACAATGATGAACACCACAAGGTGAAAAACGATGCCAACTTTAAACACGCTCCACACATCAATGTCACGCACTACGCGAGTAACGCGCCGCATGCGCGGGCGACGCTCAATGGGCGCAGATGGTGCTGGTGTCTTGCTCATTGTTCGCTTGTAAGTGTATGACGATGGGCGATTGCGGTTGCCGCTACCCCATTGCGAACAATGCTCACGGTCACCATGTCGTCGTCGTCGACGCTTACTACGTAGTTGACAATGTGATGCTGGGTAACCACCGGTTCCACACCTCGATGAGTTGCCACGGCCAGTGCGAGTGCATCAGCAGCCGTTGTAGCTCGCTGAAATTCGATGAGTTGAGCCGAACTATGTGACAACGACAGCAACACCGTCGATGCAACGGCAATGATTGCTAGAGCAAACGGCATTCGTGATGGCTAGGCATCGTCACCGGCGAAGATGGGTGCCACCGAGGCCACCACTTGTCCGGCTTCTAATGTCATGACGCGCACACCAGTGGCTGCCCGCCCCTGACTTGAAATTTCGCGCACGGGCATACGAATGGTGGTGCCACCAGTGGCCACCACGACAATTTGGTCTTCTAGCCCCACCATGAACGCAGCGACTACGCGACCTTTTTTGCCAGTGAGTTTGATGCCGATCATGCCCATTCCGCCACGCCCCTTGCGTGCGAAGTTGGAGATCTGTGTGCGCTTGCCATAGCCCGACTCGGTAATCATGAGGATCGACGATTCATCGCTTGCAACGTCGACTGCCACCACTTCGTCACCAGCACGCATCTTCATGCCACGCACGCCAGCAGCCGACCGCCCCATTGGGCGTACCAACTTTTCGCTGAACCGAATCGTCTGGCCGCTGCGCGTCACCATGAACACGTCATCGGTTCCGTTTGTCTCAATCACTCGAACAAGTTCGTCCTTGGGCCGCAACTTCAGGGCGATCAAACCATCGCGACGACTCGAGTCGTATTCGTCAAACTTGGTCTTTTTCACCTGACCCTGTTTGGTCACAAAGAACAAGTTGCGCTCCCCTGGGAAATCACGGGTATCGATGATTGCTTGAATCGTTTCACCTTGCTGCAGTGGTAACAAGTTGACGATGGGGATGCCCTTGGCCGTGCGCTCGCGCTCGGGCACTTCGAGCGCCCGCAGACGATAGACCCGACCCCGGTTGGAAAAAAACAACAAATACGCGTGCGCTGTAGTGAAAATGATGTTGCGTACGATGTCGTCACTTTTCATTCGCGCACCGCTCACACCGCGACCGCCACGACCCTGAGTGCGGAACGAATCTGCCGAAACAGCCTTGATGTACTGCTCCTGGGTCATGACAATGACGAGTTCTTTATCTTCGACGAGGTCTTCAACACCCATCTCGCTCACATCGGCAGCAATTTGGCACACCCGAGGTGTGGCAAACGTGGTTTTCACCTTGGTGAGTTCACCAGAGATCACCGCGCGAAGCTTTTTGTCGTCACGCAAAATGGCGGTGAGTTCTTTGATTTTTTCTTGAATCTCTTTTTGTTCCGATTCCAAGTCAATTCGCGACAGTTTGGTGAGTTGACGCAACTGCATGTCCAGGATGTCAATGGCTTGTCGCTCAGTGAAACCGAACTTCTTGCTCATCAACGCTTCTTTGGCAGCCGCAGCGTCTTCACTGGCGCGAATCACCTTGATGATTTCGTCAATGACGTTGAGCGCCTTGAGGCGACCTTCCAGAATGTGGTTGCGTTCGTTGGCTTTGTCCAACCGGAATTGGCTACGGCGTGTGATGACTTCGATCTGATGTGAGATGTAGCCAGTGATGGCGTCTCGCAAATTGAGTGTGCGCGGGACACCGTCGACCAACGCCACCATGTTGACGGGAAACTGGCTTTGCAGTTGGGTGTTTTTGAACAAGTTGTTCATCACCACGTTGGCATTGGCGTCACGCTTCAAGGTGATGATCAAGTTGGTTTTGCCACCAGCCGAGTTGTCATTCACGTCAGCAATGCCGTCGAGGCCGTCGTTGTCAACGAGTTCTTGGATGCGACCCGCGATTGCCGAACAGCTCGCTTGGTACGGCAGTTCGGTGACAACGATTCGCATTTGCCCTCGCTGGCCTTCTTCAATCGCCACCTTGGCACGCATCTTGATGCTGCCGCGCCCGGTCTTGTAGGCCTCGGTCAAACCGTCTCGACCCAAGATCAGCCCACCGGTGGGAAAGTCGGGGCCCTTCACGAACTTCATCAAATCCTTCACCGTGGCGTCTGGGTTTTCCACCAGGTGCAAGGTGGCATCGATGATTTCACCCAAGTTGTGCGGCGGAATACTGGTTGCCATACCGACGGCAATGCCTTGTGAGCCGTTGACCAACAAGTTGGGAAACCGAGCCGGCAGCACCGTTGGTTCTTCGGTGGTGCCGTCATAGTTCGGCATCAAGTCGACGGTGTTTTCTTCGATGTCGGCCAACAGCTGCATCGCTAAGGGATGCAAACGTGCTTCGGTGTAGCGGCTGGCAGCCGGGCCAAAGTCGGGTGAACCGTAGTTGCCGTG
>JBBANT010000043.1:3111-6276 GCA_040401815.1 Ilumatobacteraceae bacterium
CGGGGCGATGCCTTGGGTGTTGCGTCAGGTTTCTTTTTGGCCATCGAGGTTCCTACTTGTCGTTGCTAGAAATCCAGATTGCGCACATCGCGTGCGTTGCTGGTGATGAAATGTTTGCGAACTTCCACATCGTCGCCCATGAGCGTGCTCATCATGGTTTCGGCCTCGGCCGCTTCGTCAACATTGACTTGCAGCAACGTGCGAGTAGCGGAGTCCATCGTGGTGCCTTTAAGTTCTTGCCAGTCCATTTCGCCGAGGCCCTTCAGACGCTGGAATTCTTTCTTGTGGTTGGGGTGCTCAGCCAAGAACATCTGGCGTGCTGCTTCGTCTTTCAAATAGGTCTTTTCTTTGCCGATCTCGGTAGAAAACAATGGTGGCTGGGCGATGTAGATGTAGCCACTTTCGACCATCGGTCGCATCTGGCGATAAAAGAACGTCAGCAGCAGAGTGCGAATGTGGCTGCCGTCAACGTCGGCATCAGCCAAGATGATGACTTTGTGGTACCGCGCTTTTTCGACATTGAACTCGTCGTTGCCGACACCGCCACCAATAGCAGTGATCAGCGCTTGAATCTCGTTGTTTTTCAACATCTTGTCCAACCGCGCCCGCTCGACATTGAGAATCTTGCCGCGAATCGGCAGAATTGCCTGCGTGCGCGGATCGCGGGCATCCACGGCGGTGCCACCGGCTGAGTCGCCTTCGACGATAAACAATTCGCTTTCGGCTGGGTCGCCGCTTCCGCAGTCTTTCAACTTGTCGGGCATTCCGGCGCCAGAAAGAGCGGTCTTGCGTCGAATTGCATTACGTGCGTTCTTTGCCGCGATACGCGCTTGAGCGGCAGCGACTGCTTTTTTCACTACACGGTTGGCCTCAGTCGGGTTTTCTTGCAACCATTCTTCGAGTTTGACGTTGGTTTCTTTTTGAACAAACGACCGCATTGCAACGTTACCGAGTTTTGCTTTGGTTTGTCCTTCGAATTGCGGCTCGCGCAGCTTGACCGACACCACTGCCGTTAGACCTTCACGAATGTCTTCTCCAAGCAGATTCTCGTCTTTTTCTTTCAGGCCACCGGACGCGCGCGCATACTTGTTGACCACCGAGGTCAGCGCAGTTTTGAAACCCTCAACATGCATGCCGCCTTCAATGGTGGAAATGCCGTTGGCGTAGCCATAAATGCCCTCGTAGTACCCCGTGTTCCACTGCAAAGCAATGTCGAGCGTCTGGTCGTCTTCGGCGGCTTCGTAGTGGCCTACCTTGGTGAAGAGCGCCTCACGCGATTGATTGAGGTGCTTGACGAAATCGATGATGCCACCTTTGTATTGATAGGTGACCTTTTGTTTCTTGTCGCCACGATCGTCAACAAACACCACTTCGAGATTTTTGTTGAGGAAGGCAATCGTCTGTAGTCGCTCGGTAACTGTTCGAGCCACAAACTCGATGCCTTCAGCCTGAAAAATTTCAGGGTCGGGCCAAAAACGAATGGATGTGCCGCGGGTGTTTTTGGTGGGTGACGCCCCAACTTTTTGCAGTTTGCCTTTTGGCTTGCCACCATCGACAAACTCTTGACGAAAATGGGTGCCCTCACGATGCACCTCTACCAACACTCGCTGTGACAATGCGTTAACCACGCTGACACCTACGCCGTGCAAACCACCGGAAACCTTGTAGCCCTCGCCACCAAATTTTCCTCCGGCATGCAACACGGTGAGCACTACTTCTAGAGCGCTCTTGCCTTTGTGTGGCCCCGAGGGATACGGATCAACGGGGATGCCGCGGCCGTTGTCCACTACTTCACATGCACCATCGTCGTGCAACGTGACCGTGATCTTGTCGCAAAAGCCCGCCATTGCTTCGTCTACGGAGTTGTCAACGACTTCCCAAATGAGGTGGTGCAAGCCAGCCAAACCAGTCGAGCCGATATACATACCCGGACGACGACGCACCGGGTCAAGACCCTCAAGCACCTGGATGTCCTTGGCGCCGTAGGTGCCAGCGGCCTTGCGAACCGTGCCTTCTGTGGCGTCACTGGGGCTATTTACTGCCATGTACTGCCCTGCCACTGGTGTGGGCTTGAGATGCACAAATGATTCATAAACAGCCTCATGATTCTACCTTTTTGGTGGTTCGGAAACAGGGAACTTAGTCGAGAAAAACACCAGAATTATCGGCGTTTTACTCGCACTTCGAGTGACGTGACTGGAGTCGTAGTGAGTTGCGAGATTTTTTCACACAATGACGCTTCTAAGAACTTCATTTCGGTTGCCCAATGCGGATCATCGACTTCGACGATGAGTGTTGAGTCAACCAACTTGACCGGCTGCACATGGGTTGCCACGGCTGCGCCTACCAAATTGGTCCAGGCACCAAAGACGCCTTTCACGCTGGCGGCATCGTCTGAGCCCAGTGAAGCCAGTAGCCGGGTCAACTGGCTTTGCAGGCTGAGTGAGTTGTCGGGATTGGTGTTGTTCATCATGGAGCCTGTGTGACGGGAGTGATCGTTCCGGCCTCTACTTGTAGCCAGCGGGTGATGTGTGGTGATGCCGGCAGTGGATGGGCACTGGTCACGAGCACTTGACGATGTGGAAGGGCCACCAACAACCGCTCAAACAGGGCTGCTGCTCGTTTGTTGTCCAGGGCCGACAACACATCATCAAGCACCACGACTGGCGGGCTTAACCAACGCTTGGTCACCACCTGATGCACCGCCATTCGCAAAGCGATACCCAAGGAGTGTTGTTCGCCATGGGAACCTTGGGTGCGTGAAGCAAAGTCGTCAAGTTGTACAACAACATCATCACGATGTGGT
This sequence comes from Ilumatobacteraceae bacterium, assembly GCA_040401815.1. Classification (GTDB taxonomy): domain Bacteria; phylum Actinomycetota; class Acidimicrobiia; order Acidimicrobiales; family Ilumatobacteraceae; genus F1-60-MAGs027. The sequence goes on from JBBANT010000043.1 coordinate 5,918, forward strand.
CCCACTGTTGTGGTGCCCCGACGTAGGTCGTTTTCGCGCGATTCCGCCAGTGCCTTCACCAAACCACCACCCCGCCAATCCGCGCTGTATGTAAGAGATACTTCGCGAGCTTCGCCAGCCAATGCGGCATAGGAAGACTGCACGAATGGTGTCATTTCTGCCAAGAGTGCAGCCCGTGCTGCACCGACTTCATCACCCAGCACTGCGAGTTTTTCATCCCAAGCATCGAGTGCTGCCAATACTGCACTTGAAGGTCGGTAGCCCGCGTCTTTAAGTAGCGCATTGCGTTGGCGCACTACACGTTCGAGTTCACTCACCAAATCAAGTCGGCTCGGCTCCACTGCCACCACTGCATCGTC
>JBBANT010000043.1:6376-8966 GCA_040401815.1 Ilumatobacteraceae bacterium
ACGAGTGCTTCAACCAAATTGGTTTTGCCTTGGGCGTTGTCGCCAATCAAGGCGTGAACACCTGCACCAAGTTCAAGCTGTAGCGACGAATAGTTGCGAAAATCAGTGAGCTGCAACGAGCGAACAATCACGACGTGAGTCGTTGCGGCATCACCAGATAGAGATAGCCGTCATTTGTCGACCCACGCAGCACGGCTGGTTTGATCGGGTCACTCGATTCGATGGTGATGGTTTCACCCACACAAGCCTCGATACCTTGCAGCAAATAGTCGGGGTTGAAGCCGATCATGATTTCTGGGCCTTTGTAGTCGGCGTCGAGTTCTTCGATGGTTTCACCCGTGTCGTTGGTGTGCACCGACAATTTGAGTGAACCTGTCGATTGTGTGAGTCGAACCGGGATCGTGTCACGGGCAAACACTTTGGAGCGTCGCACTGCATCCAACAAGGCTTCGCGGTTGACGCTGAGTTTGTTCGGGTACGAGGGTTGAATCAATTGTTTATAGTTCGGGAATTGCACAGCCAACAACGACGTGGACAAAGTGGTGTTGCCCACACTGAACGTTGCTCGATCGGCGGCCAAGCGATACGTAATGGTTTCGTGATCTTTAATCAAGCGCAACAATTCACCCAAGGCACGCGCCGGGATGATGACTGTGCTTTCACCAGCCAATGAAGTTCCTGCAATTTGACGTACGGCCAAGCGATAACTGTCGGTAGCCACGAAGGTGAGACCCTCGGCTTGATTGCTGATGAGCACCCCGGTAAGAGCCAGGCGGCTGAGATCAGCACTTGCAGCGCGCACCACCTGGCGTAAGGCCTCGCCGAACAGACTTGCTGAAACTGTTCCTTCGGCCGCACTGGCCTGAATGATTTTGGGAAAATCTGCGGCTGAATAACACATCACCGAAGAACGATTGCGTGCAGCTTCCACCACCAAAGATTCGGCCTCCAGAGCGATTTGCACTTTTCCATCTGGCAAACCACGCACCAAGTCGGTGAGCACTCGAGCACTCGGCACAGCGACACCGTCTTTTTGTCCGCCAACAGACAGGGTGGACTGAATGGAAATCTCTTTGTCGGTGCACGACAACGTGAGGGTTTCGCCTGACACTGCCAATTCCACTCCGGCCAGTGCCGGCATCGCACTGGTGCGGGCAGTCGCCACGCGACTTACATCGGCCAAAGCCTCGGTGAGTTCTTGGCGTTCAACTCGAAATTTCACAACTGTGGCCTCGCTCGTGGGTGGTGGTTACAACGATCAGATGTATGAAAGCTGATATCAGTAATAAGTGCTGTGGATTGTGGATAAAGGCGATGTTTCCCAGCGTAGACAAGGGTTGTAGTCCACACAGGGAGTGCGTCAGCGTGCACACCTTGCAGGCGTGTGGTTTGTCGGGGTCGGATAACTCGGGCAAACCCCACAGATTGTCCACACGACATCCACTGGCGGCCCACAGTGACGCTCGTCATTACGCCACCTTGAACATTCGCAAGAGTTCGTTGACCTGATCAAAGACGCGTTGGCGATCTTTCATCACATGCTGGGTTTTGGCCACCGCATGAATCACTGTCGTGTGGTCACGATCGCCAAACAGGCGACCGATGGCCGGATACGACAAGTCGGTCAGTTCGCGAATGACGTACATCGCAGTTTGCCGAGCCGTGACCAGAGGGCGTTGCCGACTATGGCTACAGATGGCCTCATGGGTGACCCCGAGGTAATCGCAGATTTCGCGCAGCAACTGGTCAGCCGGACGCTGCTTGCCTACCCGGCGGGTGACCAAATCCACCAACAATTGGCGAGCTAATTCGATGTCGATATGGGTGCGGTTGAGCGACGCATAGGCAGCTACCCGCACCAACGCGCCTTCTAATTCGCGGATGTTTGTGGTGACGCTTGAGGCGATGAACTCCAACACATCTGGCGAAGCATCAAGGCGTTCACGCTCGGCCTTGTTGCGCAGAATCGCCAACCGAGTCTCCACATCCGGGGGCTGAATGTCGGTGATGAGACCCCAGCGAAAACGCCCACGCAGGCGATCTTCAAGTGTGGGGATTGCGTCAGGCACACGATCGCTAGAAATCACGATTTGTTTGCCTGAGCCGTGCAACGAGTTAAACGTGTGAAAAAACTCTTCCTGCAGGCCTTCTTTGCCTTCCATGAATTGCACGTCGTCAATCAACAACACGTCGACTTCGCGATAACGACGTTTGAACGCACTGATGGTGTTGTTGCGGATTCCGTCCACGTATTCGTTGAGGAAGGTTTCGGTGGAGACGTACCGCACTTCGTAATTGGGATAATGCTCGTGCACATACGAGCCAATTGCGTGCAACAGGTGGGTTTTGCCAAGCCCTGCAGAACCATAGATGAACAGCGGGTTGTAGGACCGACCCGGTGTTTCAGCAACTCGTTGCGCTGCAGCCAGCGCAAACTGGTTAGAGGCACCCTTCACGAAAGTGTCAAAGGTGTATCGCGGGTTGAGCCCGATGGCCGCACCACGCCCGGCCCGCGTGGCGTTTGCGGTACCACTTGCTGCGGGCGATGTCGTTACCGAGTTAGCAAGCGGTTCGCTGCGGGTGGGTGTGG
>JBBANT010000044.1:0-8858 GCA_040401815.1 Ilumatobacteraceae bacterium
CCCCCATATGCCGAAACGGGTCAAGTCAAGCGTCGAGCCGAGCCAGCAGTGAAGTCACCCGACATCATCGCGCGCATGCGCCACGCGGGCGCCACGGCAGCCGAGGTGCTGCGTTTGGCTGGCGAGATGGTCAAGCCTGGCATCACCACCGATGACATCGACATTTATGTGCACGACTTGTGCATCGCTCGGGGTGCATACCCGAGCCCGCTCAACTATCAGAACTACCCCAAGAGCGTGTGCACGAGTGTGAACGAAGTGATCTGCCACGGCATTCCCGATTCGCGCGAGCTACAAGACGGCGACATCGTGAACTTGGATGTGACGTGCTACATCAACGGCGTACACGGCGACACGAATGCCACCTTCACCGTTGGCAACGTGAGCGAAGAAGATCGCCATCTCATCAAGGTGACCGAAGAGTGCATGTGGCTAGGTATTGAAACGGTCAAACCCAACGCCCCGCTTTCTGATATTGGCCGAGCAATTGAAACCCACGCCAAAAAACACCAAATGGGCATCGTGCGGGCTTTTATCGGCCACGGCATCGGTGAGCAGTTTCACACTGACGTGCAGATTTTGCATTACTACGAGCCGCGCAACAACATGCTCATGCGCCCCGGTATGACCTTCACCATCGAGCCGATGATCACTCTCGGCTCGGATAAGCACCGCATGTGGGACGACGAGTGGACTGCCGTCACCATTGACGGCCAGCGCACCGCCCAGTTTGAGCACACCGTGCTCGTTACCGACGACGGTTTTGATGTGCTTACGGCGCCAAATGCGGTGTCGTCGCAATCACCTTTTGCGCGTTGACCAACCTCCACTAAGGTTCGCCTAGTAAGTCCAACCAACGAAGGAGGCGCCATGCCCTTTGCCCAATTGAACGGCCAAAAGATTCATTACCGCGATAGCGGTGGGCGTGGCCCGGTCGTGGTGCTGTCACACGGTTTTTTGATGGACTCCACAATGTTTGACTCACAAGTGGCAGCACTCTCCGACAAGTTTCGGGTTATCACCTGGGACGAACGCGGTTTTGGTGACACCGAATATGACGGCAAGCCATTTACTTATTGGGATTCAGCCAACGACTGCTTGGCACTCATGACCCACCTTGGTGTGGAAACCGCTGTTCTTGGTGGCATGTCACAGGGTGGCTTTTTGTCGCTGCGCGCTGCACTGACGGCACCAGAACGAGTGCGCGCACTGGTGTTGATCGATACTGCGTCGGACAACGATGGCCCTGAAACACTCGCGGCCTACCGCGGCATGGTTGACGCTTGGGTTACCAACGGGCCATCAGATGACCTGGCCAACATCATCGCCAACATCATCATCGCCGAGCCGACCGAGAATGCGAAGTGGATCGCCAAATGGAAGGCCCGGCCGAAGGAATTGATGGTGCACTCGTCAGGATGTTTGCTCGACCGCGACGACATCACTTCGCGAATTGGCGAGATCGCCTGCCCAGCACTCATCATTCATGGCACCCATGACACAGCAATCAGCGCCGAACGCGCTGAAGCACTGCGCAAAGGTTTACGTAACGCCGACGACATTGTGTGGGTGGAAGGTGCTGCACACGCATCAAACCTCACCCATCCACAAATTGTGAACCCGCCGCTTCGAGCATTTTTGGAACGAGTCGCCTAGCGTTAAGCCTGCGTGATTGACAGGGGTGACGTAGCGCGCTTTGAGCGATTTGATCGCCAGGAGTGGGCGGCATTGCGGGCCCAAACACCGCTCACCATCCGCGAAAAAGACCTCGAGGCACTGCGCGGCATTAACGACCAACTTGACCTAGATGAAGTCACCGCGGTCTATTTGCCGCTCACTCGTTTGCTGAACCTCTATGTGTCGGCCACGCAAAGCCTGCATCGTGTATCCACCACATTTCTAGGCACCATCGCCCCGAAGCTGCCGTACATCATCGGTGTGGCGGGCAGTGTTGCCGTGGGCAAGAGCACGCTGGCTCGCTTGCTGCAGACGTTGCTCTCGCGCTGGCCAGAACACCCCCGCGTGGAATTGATTACCACCGACGGTTTTTTGTTTCCCAACGCCGAGCTAGAAGCGCGCGGCATCATGGACCGCAAGGGCTTCCCTGAGAGTTACGACACCCGACAGTTGCTCGACTTTCTGCGCGCCGTGAAAAGTGGTGAACCCGAAGTGACCGCGCCGATTTATAGCCACGTGATTTACGATGTGCTTCCCGACCGCCACGAAATTGTGCATCAACCTGACATTTTGATCTTGGAAGGTCTCAACGTGCTGCAAGTCGACTCGCACGCCAACGAATTCGTGAGCGACTATTTCGATTTTTCGATTTACCTCGACGCCGAAGAGTCGTTAATTGAATCATGGTTCATCGAGCGTTTCCATGCACTACGACGTACGGTGTTTCAAGACCCCCAGAGTTTTTTCAAGCACTTCGCTGATTTGACCGATGAACAAGCCACCGCGTTGGCTGCTCAAATCTGGGAGTCCATTAACGGACGTAACCTGCGCGAAAATATTGCCCCCACAAAGGGCCGAGCTTCGCTGATAATCGAAAAGGGCGCCGACCATCGGGTGACCGACGTGTTCTTGCGCAAACTCTGACCGCCAAATTAGCGGTGGAGAGAATTCAAATAGTTGTACACCGTGATGCGTGATACGCCCATTGCGTCTGCCACATCTTCAACGGCCCGCCGCAAGATAAATGCACCGCGCTCATCCAGCAAACGAATAGCCCGTTGTTTTTCGGCACGCGAAAGCAGGGCTAGTTTGGCGCCAAGTTCACGTTCTACCGACTCGATCAACCGCTCCATGGCACCATGTAGAGCCGGTAATCGCACACCTGCCACTACCTTGCCCTCCCACACGAGCGGCACATCGGCCTTGTTCATCTCACCTGCTGACACCAACGAAGCACCAAGAGCACTCAACAATGGCTGCACCGTATCCAGCAGTGGATGTCGCGGCGTCATGAGGCTTGCTGACGCGCCACGCTGACACTCACAAACGTGGCCCCATGTGCATACGCAGCGCGCATCATGTCGGCTACGACCGCTGGCATGAGGTCGTCACTTACCGTGAAGGTGGAACCAAACGGGCCAAACTCCACGGTGATTCCCTGCTGCTCAACGGCAGCAACGGCTTGGGTTACATGCGGGCCGGGTTGGCCTTCTACGAATGGCTCGATGGTGAATTCAACGACGAGTGCCGACATCTGACCCCAGCGTAGACGCTGGGCTGCGACCTACGATGAGTCGATGGCGCAAAACCAACAAACCGCTGCTGCACGCGAAGTGCACGGCACCGCAAAAGAATTGGCCGCCCACGTGGACGATCTCTACGACGGTGCGGTCGCCTTACGGCGACGTTTGCACGAATGGCCCGAGGTGGGCAATCATCTCCCCAATACGCGCGATGCAGTGCTCGCTTCACTTGAAGACCTGCCGCTTGACATCACTTTGCATCAAACAACGAGTGGCATCGCAGCCCTGCTCACTGGTGGCAAGCCTGGGCCAACGGTGATGTTGCGGGGTGACATGGATGCTCTCCCGATGCCCGAAGATACTGGGCTGGATTTTTCGTCACGCACCGAAAACATCATGCACGCCTGCGGACACGACACACATACCTCGATGCTTGCCACGACGGCACGCTTGCTAGCCGAACGCAAAGATCAACTGCCAGGGCGGGTGCTGTTCATGTTTCAGCCCGGTGAAGAGGGCCATCACGGTGCCAAGTTCATGCTCGAAGAAGGTTTGCTCGACGTGCCACCACTTGCCGACGGCAGTGCCTCGCCGATTGCAGCAGCGTATGCGCTGCACATCACCACGGCGATTCCGGCTGGCTGGGTTACTGCCAAGGGTGGGCCGATCATGGCCTCGTCCGACACATTTGAAATCGTCGTCAATGGCAAAGGTGGTCACGCATCTGAACCGTTCCGCGCCCACGACCCAGTGCCGGTGGCGTGTGAGATCGTGCAGGCATTACAGATGATGGTTACCCGTCGCATCCCGGTTTTTGACCCGACAGTGGTCACTGTTACCCAGATTCATACAGGCACAACATCCAACGTGATTCCTGAAACTGCATACATCAATGGCACGATTCGAGCCGTAAGTGAAAGCACCCGCAAGAAAGTGCACGAGCACTTGCAGCGAGTAGCCGAGGGCATTGCCGCTGCACACGAGATGTCGGCTGATGTAAACGTAAAAATCGGCTATCCGGTCACCGTCAATGACGGGCCAAGTGCCGACTTTGGCATGGAGATTGCCGATGCACTGGTGGGGGCCGAGAAGTCGGTGCGCTTACCCAACCCAGTGATGGGGGCTGAAGATTTTTCGTACGTCTTGAATCAACTGCCGGGAGCAATGATCTTCATCGGGGGCACGCCCGACGGGGTGAACCCTGCGTCGGCTGCACCGAATCACTCCAATCGAGTGATGTTTGATGAACGAGCAATGAAGACCGGTATTTCGTTGTACGCGTCGCTGGCGTTGCGCACGCTCGGCGTTCGACTCAGTTAGTCACACTATGACTCGCCCGCTCGACGGCATTCGCGTGCTGGATTTCACGCGCGTGCTGGCTGGGCCACACGCGGCACGCATGTTGTGCGACTTGGGGGCTGAGGTCATCAAGATTGAGCCACCCGAGGGCGATCTCACACGATTTGGCCAACCGCGACTTAATTCGTTGGCGACGTATTTCATCCAGCAAAACGTCGGCAAGTTAAACGTGTCGCTCAATCTTGCCGATGCCCGCGCTGTGGATATCGTGCGAAAACTCGTCGCAATGAGCGACGTCGTAATTGAAAACTTTCGACCTGGGGTAATGCAACGTCTCGGCCTCGGCTACGACACGCTGGCTGCACAAAATGAACGCCTCATCTATGCATCGATCAGTGGCTACGGGGCAACGGGCCCATGGGTTGATCGCCGCGCCTACGCGCCAGTGGTCAACGCCGAAGTGGGGCTCACCAAGCACCAAGGTGACGTGCGTGGCGGTGCATATGCCAACGACCCCTTCAGCCACGGGGATGTGTACACCGGGATGGAAGCCGCAGCCGGCATCTTGGCGGCACTCGTGCAGCGTGGTCGCACCGGGCGAGGCCAATACCTCGATATCTCGATGGCTGAAACCTTGTTGTATGTCAACGAGCACGCTCATGACCAACTGTGGGAAGGCGAAGTACCCGCTGACTGGATTCGGTCATTTCAACCGGCTGATTATCCAGTGCTCACCACCCGCGACGGCAGCATCGTGGTGGTCAGTGGCCATCCCGCATCAAAAACCAACTTTGGTTGGTTCTGTGCTGCGATGGAGCGCAACGACTTGTTGAACGATGAGCGATTCGTCGACGTTCCTGCCCGATTGGCGCATCTCGCCGACTTTCATGCCATCCTGCGGGCTTGGGCCGCCACCATCACCGATGCGGAAACAATTGAGACAATTTTTGCTGAGCACAATCTTGCGACTGGACGTTTACGCAGCGTGGCCGATGTTGCCCGCACTGACTGGGCCAAGCAACGTGGCGTCATCACCGAGGTCTCAGATCGCGGTGGCGGCACGATTCGCATCCCGCAAAGCCCGTGGAAGTTCAGCGATGCTGATGTGCGTATTCGCGGGATTCCGAAATATCGCGGCGAAGACAACACTGCGGTGCTACGCGACCTGCTTGGTGTTGATGATGCGACAATTACCCAATTGGCCCATGACGGGGTAACAAGCAGTCACCAGCCAAGCGACAAATAGTTAGCGACCGCTGTGGCCGAAGCCACCACCGCGATCGTTGTCGTCTAACTCGGCAACAGGTGACCACTCCACATGTGCAATCGCCTGCACGATGAGTTGTGCAATGCGATCACCACGTTGCACGTGGTAGTCGTGTTCAGGGTCGTGATTGATCATGATGACCTGTAACTCACCGCGGTAGGCAGCATCGATGATGCCTGGTGAGTTGACGAGTGATATGCCGTGCTTGAGGGCCAACCCACTGCGCGGCACCACCATGCCCATGTAGCCGACCGGAATTGCCACGGCGATACCCGTAGGCACCAACATGCGGCCGCCACGGGCAGCGAGTACCGCATCAACCCGTGCATGCAAGTCCAGCCCGGCGTCATGCTCGTGGGCTTTGGCTGGCAACGCCAGCCCTGGGTCGAGCAAACGAATCGGCACAGTTAGCGACGAATGAGACGGCAAACCCACCCCCCGAGATTACGGCCATCGCCGTAGTGTTGCGGAGTGCTCGTTTGGATGGATTTAGAGATGACCGGACTGAATCCGGATGTGGATGTGATCGTCGAGATCGCTTCGCTGGTTACCGATGATGACCTCAACATCGTGGCCGAAGGCCCCGACTTGGTCATTCACGCCCCCGAGGCGGCCCTTGCAGCGATGGACCCAGTCGTGGTCGCCATGCACACCGAGTCGGGTTTGTTGTCGGCGATCCGCGAGTCGCACATGACCCTGGCCGAAGCAGGTGCCGCAACATTGGCTTTTATCAAGCAGCACGTGCCGCATCCGCGCAGCGTGCCATTGTGTGGCAACTCCATTGGTACCGACCGGCGTTTTCTCGCCAAGTACCTCCCTGAGATCGAGAACTACCTGCACTACCGCAGCGTTGATGTGTCGAGTGTGAAAGAACTGGCCCGGCGGTGGTATCCCGAAACATTGGTTTCGCGGCCCCCCAAGACTGGTGCGCATCGCGCGCTCACCGACATTCACAACAGTGTCAAAGAGATGCGCTTTTACCGCACCTCGTTTTTCGTTCCGTCAACGGGTGTTGATGCGACGACCCCGCCACGTGACACTGCCGAATAACACCACGCGTGCAGCGCTACGTAGGGCAACCACTACGAACACCACAGCATGGATTGGGTAAAACACGGCACTCAGCACGCCAAAATTGCCGACGCGACGGGCGAAAACAAACATCTGTAGTGCAGACAACACATAAAACCACGGCGAGGTAAGCACACCACCACACAGGCTGGCCACCCAAGCGATGATGAACACACTCGACCAGCGGGGAACCGTGGCGGCACCAATCGCAGTGTTCTTTGTCCATCCTTCAATGAGTTGCCTGAAGCCGTTGGCATACATGCGGTACTCCACTTCATGTTGTCGCCCCACAATTGGCATCGCCGCAGGCACAATGCGGGCGAGAGCAAGATCTTCAACCACTGCCCCGCGCACTAGTTGATGGGAGTGCCCACCGCTCTGTAAATAGGTAGTGCGATTGACCATCATGAACGGGCCATAGGCAACCCGACGGCGGCTGCGAACTGTGGTGACGCTGGCAACCATCGATGAAATGACATTGAACAACATGCTCAGGCGTTCAACCCGCATCACCGTGCGATGCCACGGCATCACACTCACCAGTGCATCAGGGTGCTGCTGTAGTACGCCCACCGTCGCATTCACTGCATCAGCCCCAAGTCGCACATCGGCATCAAGGAACACAACAATGTCGTGAACTGCGTGCTGCGCTCCGCGCCAACATGCATGGGGTTTGCCGGCCCAGCCGTTGGGCAATACGCCACTTTCCACTACTTCGATATTGATTCCGGTTGAGGTGCGTCTGCTTGCACCATGGCTGCGTGCCACGTTGATGGTGTCGTCACTTGACCCATCGTCGACCACAATCACTTGGTCGTCGGCTAGCAACGCACTGCACAAATTTGGCAGCAATTCAGCCAAGTTGTTGGCTTCGTCACGACACGGAATCACCACGCTGACGGGTGACCGTTTCGTAGCCACGCCATCGGTGTGCGGCAGTAATGATGCTGCGGGCAACCGTCTTGCACGCATGAACCCGACCCATCCAGCACACCAACCAATTGCAAAAATGGCTGCACTAAGGACAGTCGGCGTATTGCTCCACTCGCCCATTGCGCGACCTGACTAGTCGGTAACGAGTTGAATGAGGGCTGCAGTCTCTTGGTCATCCACCAATCGCAACACCGTGCGCGATTGCAGTTCGTGGACCGCTACTTGCAACGATGCACCTGGCTCGACTGACCGATGATGTTCAACGGTGGCATGCAATGGGGCACGACGCTCGCGGTTGGCACCGAGATACTCTTCGAGCGACTCCCAGTACACGGCATTATTGAGGTGTCCGACTGCATCAAAGTCGCTGAATCGCAACGGTTGGGTGAACTGGGCGACCGGTGCAGGCCCATCGGCCAAGTCGCGTCCGACATGGAGTCGTGCCGAAATCTTACGGCCAGCAGCGGCTTCACCGATGCGAGTGCGAAAATCATCGGACAAAGCCAAGGGCTTCAGGGTGGTCAGATCGACGCGGACCCACAGCGCTGCAGTCTCGATTGCTGCAGTGGTTGTCGATACAGAATCTGCATCACCATGCAACACCGTGATGCGTGTGCGTCGCTCAGCCCAATGCGAGCCAACTCCACCACACCATGTTTCAATCTTGACGTCATCGAGATACTTCGGAAAGTGATCAACCCACATTTCAGTGCGCCGCACCACCCAGCCGTGCGGGTCGTCATAAGCGCCATCAATTGAGTCGTCTGTGGCGATGTCTTGCAGATATCGGGCCACGGCATCGAGTCGCAGACGACCCTTGGGTGTTACATCACCTAGGCGCACTCGCCGTTGCGCGCGATATGTTCGCCCCGCTGTCGGATACGGCGCTGGTGGCGGCACTTGTTGCATATGCGACACGAAACGACGCTACCGAACAACCCCACCATCGGTAGCCTCGCTGACGTGCGCAAGCGAACATCGCTGCTGGTTGTTTCGCTGATTGTTGCACTCGGTATTGCCGTAATCGGGGGCTGGACACTTTCCAAAGACCCGACCGACAACTACTCATTAAGCCAAACAGTCGGCAG
>JBBANT010000045.1:0-1863 GCA_040401815.1 Ilumatobacteraceae bacterium
GCGAACCATTCGATGGTGGGTGCAGTGAAGTCGGTGTCAAGCTCCATGAGTTAGTCCTTTGCTTCACCCTGAATTGGGCGTTGATAATCGGTGCGCGACTCAACGTGTTCGATGAGTGCAGTCACGCTTGGCTCAATGCGCGACAACATCGGCTTGGGATATACACCGGTAAACACGATGATTGCCACAAACACGCTCAACAAGAGACCCTCGCGCAGGCGCAATTCGGCAAAGCCCTGGTTCGCCTCATCGGGCTCGCCATGAAACACGCGCTGATAGGCCCACAGCAAATACAACGCCGCCAACACCACACCCACAGTGCCGATGATGACCCACCAGCGGGCAGTGTCAAACGCACCAATCAAGATCAGGAATTCACCAACGAAACCGTTCAACCCGGGCAAGCCGATTGACGACAACATCACGATCATAAAAAAGCCTGCAAAAATAGGCACCACGTGTTGCAAGCCTCGCAACTCAGCAATCAGGCGAGTATGACGACGTTCGTAGATCATGCCTACGAGCAAAAACAACGCACCCGTCGAAACACCATGGTTGACCATCTGCATCACACCACCCGTGACGGCTTGATCGGTGAGTGCAAACGTGCCAAGCACGATAAAGCCCAAGTGCGCCACGCTCGAATACGCCACAAGACGCTTCAAGTCAGTTTGCATGGTGGCCGCAATTGCGCCGTACAAAATGCCAATGACTGCCAATGTGTACAACGCCGGCCGAGCCCACACGCTGGCTTCTGGGAACAAATACACCCCAAAACGCAACAGACCGTAAGTGCCCATTTTCAACAACACACCGGCCAAGATGACCGAGCCACCAGTCGGGGCCTGCGTGTGCGCATCGGGCAACCACGTGTGCACAGGAAACAGTGGCACCTTCACTGCAAACGCCACGGCAAACGCAACGAACAACCAGCGGCCCTCGGCAACCGAGAGCGAACCGGTCTCGGCCAAGACCACAAGATCGAACGTGACTTCGCCAACCGAGTCACGCGACAACAATGCCGTTGCCACAATGCCCACCAACATGAACGCCGACCCAGCCATGGTGAACAAAAAGAACTTGGTAGCCGCATACACGCGGTCGTCATAACCCCAACCGCCGATCAAGAAATACATCGGCACGAGCACAATTTCGAAAAACACGAAGAACAAAAACAAGTCGAGGCTCACGAACGAACCCATCACACCTGCCTGCAGGATGAGCATCCACGCCAGATACGGGCGCTCGTCATGGTGTGGGTCGACCCCGGCGATGACCAACGGAAACAAAATTCCGGTGAGCACCACGAGAAACAACGAAATGCCGTCAATGCCGAGATGCCACGAAATACCCCAGGCTGGAATCCACTCGTGTTGTGACACGAATTGAAAGCCAGCGTTGGTCGAGTCGAATGCTTGCAGCACCCACAGGCTGAGAGCACCAGTGGCAACACTCGATATGAGCGCAGCCATTTTTGTCCACTCAGGTCGCAGCCGACCAAAAAACAACACCGCAAGTGCGCCGATCAACGGCGCAAGCACCAGGCCAGTAAGAACAGGAAACGCCAAGGTCGATGAGCCGGTTGACGAGCCAGTTGCCGCTGCGACAATCACACTCATGCCAGCCATCCACGCCATACAAACCATGCGAGCACGACCACTGTGCCCAGCGAGATGATCACTGCGTAAGCGCGCACAAAACCCGACTGCGAACGCCGCACCTGTGTGCCAAGTCCCCGCGCCACGGCACCTGCACCGTTGACTGCACCATCCACAACTCTGGCGTCAAAATTGGTGACGGCCTGAAACACGCCAGCACCTGGACCGCCAACTAAGCGAGCGACGGTGGCGTCATAAAGCCATG
>JBBANT010000045.1:1963-3028 GCA_040401815.1 Ilumatobacteraceae bacterium
CGGCACGAGCATGACCTTGGGGCTTTCGTGCGGACGAAAATCGCCATGCGCACCATGCTCGGTCGCAGCATCATTCCAACGTGCTTCGCCAAAAAATACCATGATGACTTGGCGCGTCATGTAATACGCCGTGAGTAGAGCAGTGACCATACCCACCACGTAGAGCAGTCGATTATCTGCATACACATACAACAAAATTTCGTCCTTCGACCAAAAGCCGGCAAAGGGCGGCACACCGGCAATCGCCAGCCAACCGATGATGAACGTAAACGCGGTGACCGGCATGGCCACGCGCAGAGCGCCCATCTTGCGCATGTCTTGCTCGTGGTGCATGCCGTGAATGACCGAACCCGAACCCAAAAACAGCAGCGCTTTGAAAAACGCGTGAGTAATCATGTGGAAAATCGCCGCGACATAGGCCCCCGAGCCGATCGCCAGGAACATGAACCCGAGTTGCGAGACAGTTGAATACGCCAACACTCGCTTGATGTCGTGTTGGGCCACAGCAATTGATGCAGCAAAGAGTGCAGTCGCTGCACCAACGATGGCAATCGTGTCGGGCACCCAGCCATACGACGATGTGAGCACTGGGCCAACTCGCGTCATCAAGAACACACCGGCAGTCACCATCGTTGCGGCATGGATGAGCGCTGACACCGGTGTTGGCCCCTCCATGGCATCTGGCAGCCAGAAGTACAACGGCAATTGCGCACTCTTGCCGCACGCACCGACGAAGAGCAGCACTGCAATCGCTGAGATTGCCGTTTGCGAAATGGTGCCCTCGAGTGCCGCTTCGTTGATGGCCTTGTACGACACCGAGCCAACAGCCGAGAAAGCCACGAACATCGCTGTCATCACACCCCAGTCACCGATGCGGTTGGTGACGAAAGCTTTTTTGCCGGCCACCGCTGCACTATTGCGGGTGTGCCAGAACGAAATGAGGAAATACGAGCACGCCCCCACGCCTTCCCAGCCAAGGAACGTCACGAGCAGGTTTTCGCCGAGCACCAACATCAACATGGAGAACACGAACAAGTTGAGATACAAAAAGAACTTGGCAAACTT
>JBBANT010000045.1:3128-8511 GCA_040401815.1 Ilumatobacteraceae bacterium
AGCGGCAAGAACGGCACCAACCACACCAGATTCGTCATGTTCCTAGCCCGCCAACTCCGCCATGTCATCGGCACTCAGGCTGGAACGATTACGCATGATTGCCACGATGATGCCCAACCCAACAACCACTTCGGCTGCCGCAACAACCAAAACGAAGAACACAATTGACTGGCCATTGATATCAGTAAGTTCGCGAGCCAGCGCAACGAACGACAAGTTGACGGCATTCAACATCAGTTCGATGCACATGAACATGATCAGCGGATTACGCCGCACCATCACGCCCACCGTGCCCATGACGAACAACAGGGCGGCGACGACTAGGTAGGACAGCGTCGTTGGCTCGGGCATCACGCCTCCCCTGGCACGCGCCGACGCGCGAGCATCACGGTGCCGACTACGGCAACTACCAACAAAATCGATGTGAGTTCAAACGCCACCACATAGTCACCAAAGACCGAGCGGGCCAGTTGTTGGATGTTGGCATCACCAGAAGCACCTTCCGCCGACGTTGCGAGACCTTCTGCGCGTGTGGTGAGCATTTCCACCCCGCGTGATACGGCGATGACCAGCAGACCCAACAAACCGAGGCCAGCTATGCCCGCCAGCCAGCGCTGTGCCACGAGTGGCTCGGTGTGCAAATCTTCTGCTTTGTCAACACCTAGCAACATGATGACGAACAAAAACAGCACCACGATTGCTCCGGCATAGACGATGATCTGCACCGCTGCCAAAAAATACGCCTCGAGCGCCACGAAATGCACCGTCACACCAAACAACGTGAGCACCAGTGACAGTGCTGCATGCACGGGGTTACGGCGCGTGATTACGCCAAATGCGCCGATCAGCATCATCGCACTGGCGAGAACAAAAACAATGAGCTCCATTAGTGCCGTGCACCATCACCTTGTGTCGACGATTCGTCGGCTTCGCTCTGGGCTGCTTCGGCCGCTCGCACTCCATAACCGAGCTCGCCTGCCCATGACACCACGCCGACGAATTCGGCATCACCTGCGGATGCGGTGGCCCGCATCCACGCCGAAGTGTGCTCGTCTTCGCCTGGGCGCCAGTCTTCCCATGGCAAATGCTGCGGCTTGCCGTCATCCCCTACCAACAATTCGTTCTTGGTGTAGATCGCATCTTTGCGATTGGTGAATGAAAATTCGAACAACTTGGTCTCGGTGATTGCCTCGGTTGGGCACGCTTCAACACAGAGGTCGCAGTGAATGCAGCGTAGATAGTTGATCTCATAGATCCAGCCGAAGCGCTCACCTGGGGATGTTGGGTTATCGGGATCATTGTCGGCGCCGCGCACATGAATGCATTTGGCTGGGCACACTGCCGCACACAATTCACAACCGATGCACTTCTCCATGCCGTCCTCATAGCGATTGAGCACGTGGCGCCCGTGCAAACGCTCAGGTTTGTCAATTTTTTCGTCCATGGTTGCGGCATTGCGCTTGTCGCGTTTGAACAACCGTCCGCCTGAGTACTGCGTGGTCACGCGGTTCTTGCGACCGTGCTGGCGCAGCGTTACGAGGAAGCCTCCGAGATAACCCATCTAGAACTGTGCTCCTTCTCGCTCACGAGTCTTGTTGCTCACAGCGAATGCCGCCTGCATGAGCACATAACACACCCCCAACACCGCCACAGCAATTGCGGTGGTTGCAAAAATATTCCAGCCCTCATTGCGTGCCAAGCGCTGGGCTGCTAACAAAATGAACCATCCAAGCGAGGCTGGAATGAGCACTTTCCAACCGAAATCCATGAGCTGGTCGTAGCGCAAGCGTGGTAGCGAGGCCCGGAACCAGACATAGATGTAGAGAAACACGACCACCTTGGCAAGAAGCCAGATCGTGCCTTCAAGACCGTTCGGAATCAATGGAATATCCAGTGTGACTCCACCGTATGAAGGGGGCTGTGGCCCACCGAAGAACAAGGTCACGATCAACGCCGACATCGTGACGGTGTTCATGAACTCGGCAAGAAAGAACAACGCAAACCTGATCGACGAATACTCGGTGTTGAAGCCACCGACGAGTTCCTGCTCGGCTTCCACGAGGTCAAACGGTGGACGATTCAGTTCGGCGGTGGCAGCGATAAGAAAGATAATGAATGGCACAATGCCCGTGGCCGCAACGTTCCAGTTGGTGAGCGTCGTCTGTGTGCCCACGATGCCGCTCGTGGAGAGAGTTCCTGACACCAAGATCACCGATGCCAGCGACAACCCGAGCGCTGCTTCGTAGCTCACCATCTGAGCCGAGGCACGCACCGAACCCAGCAGCGGATACTTCGAACCACTCGACCAGCCGGCCAGCATGATTCCATACACCGCGATTGAAGAGATTGCGAGGGCGAACAACACTCCGATGTGCGGGTCAGCGAGTTGCACCCGTGTTTCAACGCCAAACCACGTGACGATGCCATCGTTGCCATCCCGAAAATCTCCACCGAGAGGAATAATGGAAAACGCGAGGAACGCTGGAACCAGTGCCAAAAACGGGGCGAGGGCAAACACGAAGCGATCGGAACGACGCGGAATCAAATCTTCTTTGAAAAAGAGCTTGATGCCGTCGGCCAGCGTTTGCAACAAACCAAACGGACCAGCCTTATTCGGCCCGATTCGATTTTGCATTCCAGCAATGACCTTGCGCTCGAACCACACCATCAACATGGTCGCTACCAAACCAATAACGAACACCACCACAACCTTGAGCAACACGATCAACAAAGGTGTCCACAACAAACCACCCTCGAGCATCGGGTCGAGGGCCAACATCAGATGACCTCGATAACCAGATCGGTCACCGGCACATCGTGGCGAATCAACACCCGAATGTCATTGCCGTGCTGATTGAACGGAACGAAAGCCACACCGCGTGACACTGCATCGTCGATCACCAGTGGCAATACGACTGCCGAGCCATTGGCAGCAACACGCAAGTCGCTGCCCTCACGCACCCCAAGTCGAAGCGCATCACTTGAATGCAGGTGGATTCCGGCGTCACGCGCCAACGGGGCGAGCGACGGGCTCTGGCTCGTAGATACTGCCTGGTCGTACAACACGCGTGAAACCAGCAATCGAAACTGATGATTCAGTCGTGGCGCTGCCGAGGTGGCAGCCGCAGTGATGCGCACCGCTACTGGGTGCGCAATGACCACACCTTCGCGCCGCACCGCACGAGCTTCGGCGACAGGCGCAAATGCTGCGATGCCCGCTGTCATTGCGGCATGCACTTCGCCGTACGACGAATAACCAAGATCAACGCCAAGTTCCATCGCGAGTTCCGCAGCGATCATCCAGTCGGGTCGTGCTGTGCCGGCAGTCGTGATTTTTTGGGCCACATCACTGACGCGACCCTCGCAGTTGGTGGTGGTTCCCATCTTTTCGCCATAAGCCGCGGCCGGCAACAACACCTCGGCGTGGCGGGATGACTCGGTCACGAACGTGTCGACAGCAATCACATGTTTGACACCAGCAAAGGCACGTCGCACTAAGTCGGCATCCGGCACGTCGGTGAATGGGTCGGCACCCAGCAAAACAAGGCACTCCACCTTGCCTGCTGCGGCTGCGGCGAGTATCGCATTGGTGTCACCATCTGCCCTTTGCGGTGTTAAGCCGGCGGTCACTGCGCCACGCACGTTGCCACGACGCACTACTGGCAACACCCGTGCCTCGGGTTGCGCACTGAGCACTGCGCCCACGGCAAGCAGCGAAAACTCGGGTGACTCGGCGAGGTTGCCGCGACCCACCACAACAGCCACATTGCCCAGCGCCAATTGCGCAGCGACATCTGGCGAAGCAAGCAACTCGCTCACCACGCGCGGCTGGTCACCTGGGTCGTGGCGCACCGACTTCCACGCGTAGTCGGCCAATCCGGTGGCCCGGGGTGATACTTCGATGATTCGGGTCTGGCGTTTTTCTGCAGCATCACGCAGTCGTAGATACAAAACAGGAAGTTCTTCTTTTAGGTCGGGCGCCAACAACAACACGGTGCGTGCAGCGCACACTTCAGCAATAGTCGCCTGCGGCAGCGCAAACACTTCGGCCGGCATGCCATCGCCAAGTTGCGAGTCACGAGCGGTGATGCCGAGTGCATCGGCCAACTTGGCCCAAGCGAATGCGTCTTCGTTCGAGCCCCGCGCGCCACCAATGATGGCCACAGCATCGGGACCCTTGTCGTTGATCACCGTACGCAGGATGCGACCAGCCGCGTCAAGTGCCGACGACCATGTGGCGTCAACAAGTTCTCCGTCCTTGCGCACCAACGGCGCGTGCACACGGTTCTTTGAATTCACCGACTCGAAGTTGAATCGACCGCGGTCACACAGCCAACCCCAGTTGACCGATTCGATATCAACACCCTGATAGCGCACGAGTTCGTCTCGACTGCTTTGCACCACGGTGCGGCAACCAACACTGCAGGTGGTGCAAGTGCTTTCCACTTGTTCCAAGTCCCATGGGCGTGCCTTGAAGCGGTATGGCGATGCGGTGAGGGCGCCGACCGGACAGATCTGCACGGTGTTGCCAGAAAAATACGAGCTGAACGGTTCGTCGGGAAACGTCATGACTTGCGTGTTGTTGCCACGGCTCGTGAACGAGATCAGTGGGTCGCCAGCCACTTCGCTAGCAAAGCGCGTGCAGCGATCACACAAAATGCAACGCTCACGATCCAAGAACACCAAGTCGCTGATGGGAATCGGTTTTTCGTAATGGCGCTTTTCTTCAACGTAACGGCTTTCGCCGGGGCCATGCGAAAACGCTTGGTCTTGCAGCGGGCACTCCCCGCCTTTGTCGCACACCGGACAATCCAGCGGATGATTGGCAAGCAACAACTCGAGCACACCTTCTTGCGCGCGCTTGGCGGGTTCAGAAGTAGTGGACACCACTTGGCCTTCGGCGACCGGAGTCATGCATGACACCACGAGCGCCTTGCCGCGCGGGCCTTCTACTTCAACGATGCACTGGCGACACATGCCGACTGCCGACATGCGGGGGTGATAGCAGAAGTGGGGAACGAACGAACCCGACTGCTCGCAGGCATTGATGAGCAATTCGCCAGGCTTGGCCTCGACTGCGCGGCCGTCAACGGTGATGCTGACTGTGGTCTTTGGTGCTGCGGTGTCGGTCATGGCGTTCGAATCAGACGTGTGTGGCTAGGTGAGTGGCAAACGGTGACTCAACACCGTCAATCGGGCGGCCGTGTTCGATGTAGTGCTCAAACTCAGGACGGAAACGTCGCACTGCTGATGCAATTGGCGACACTGCCGACGGCCCAAGCGGACAAATGGTGGTCTGTCGCGGAGGCCAAGCGATGCCTGGGCTGATGCTTTCGCTGATCTCAAACAACAAGTCGATGTCCTCGGCGCGACCGTGTCCATC
>JBBANT010000046.1:0-2382 GCA_040401815.1 Ilumatobacteraceae bacterium
TTGGCTCGAGCTTTTGCTACTGCATCGTCACGCGCGGCTTGTGCCGCGGCAGTTGAGTCGTTTACCACTGGATACGTCGCGTTGATCGAAAGGTTTGCCCCACCAGCCGCAACCAGGGCGTCGACTACAGCGCCAGCCGCACTCGCATCGCGCACCAAAACATCGAACGTCTGCGAAGCCCGGTATCCCACAATTTTTTGCCCTTCGGCTTCGGTGTAGCTGTACTCAGGATTCACCGACACACTTTGCGTCGCGATATCAGCTGCATCAATACCCAATTGCTCAAGGGTCGTGCGCACCACCTCGGCGGTTGCCGCAACTTGTGACAACGCAACGTCATTGGCTTCGGCAACGACACTGACGCTCAACGACACTTGCACCGCATCGGGCACTACATCGGCCACCCCGGTTGCTTGCACGGTGATGCCTTGCGACACTCCGTTATCCCCGACATTTACCGTGTCACCACACCCCACGAGCACAAATGCACTCACCGCTAGAACTATTGCCACATTGATTTTTCGCATGCGGCAACCTTACCGAAGTACACTGAACATGATGTTTGCAGCAGTTCCCTGGCATTGGTGGCTTGGTGCAGGTCTTTTGCTGGCCAGTCTCGGCGCTGTCATCTCGCTCATGGGTGGATACTTAAAAGCAGTTGAAGCCAAAAAGCACCCAACACGCGCCCAGCGTCGCGCTCAACAACAACCCGAATAAAACGGATCGGGCGATGACTGCCCTGCGCTCTGCGCTCTTTACATCCCCATTGGCCACTGGGCTTTTGGCGCGTTCAACTTTTGCTACGCAAGGCCATCTGCATTGCGCAGTTTCAGGTGGGGCCGACTCGTTGGCATTGCTCTTGCTCGCCGCACGCACCGAGCAACCGATTACCGCCTGGCATGTCGATCATGCTTTGCGCAACGACTCGGCAGCCGAAGCAGACCTGGTTCGACGGATCGCTGGTGAATTGGGTGCCGAGTTTGAGTCACGAACCGTTCACGTGGCACTAGGCCCCAACTTGGAAGCCCGTGCTCGTGATGTGCGCTACGGTGCGCTGCCACACGGTGTGTTGACAGGTCACACCGCAGACGACCAGGCCGAGACC
Organism: Ilumatobacteraceae bacterium; assembly: GCA_040401815.1. Classification (GTDB taxonomy): domain Bacteria; phylum Actinomycetota; class Acidimicrobiia; order Acidimicrobiales; family Ilumatobacteraceae; genus F1-60-MAGs027. Next base: position 1,106 of record JBBANT010000046.1, read on the forward strand.
GTCATCATCAATTTGTTGCGGGGTTCTGGCACCGCCGGGTTGGCCGGTATGCGACACGACCAACGACCAATCATCGGGTTGCGACGCCACGAAACACAGGCGCTGTGCGCCGAACTGGGTTTAACACCACTGGATGACCCGATGAACAAAGATGACCGCTTTCAGCGTGTGCGGGTACGCCACGAACTGCTGCCCCTCCTCGTCGATATCTCTAAGCGCGACATCGTTGATGTATTGGCGCGCCAGGCAAAGGTGATTCGCGAAGACAATGACGTGCTCGAAGAACTCGCAGCAATGATCGACCCAACCGATGCAAAAGCACTTACCGCAGCACCCGTGGCGCTCGCCCGTAGGGCAATCCGACAATGGCTTTCTAACCCCAAGCCGCCAGATTCGGCAACTGTTGACCGAGTGCTTGGTGTTGCGCGCGGCGAAGCAGGAGCGTGCGATATCGGGCAGGGTCGAGAGGTTCGTCGCAGCCAGCAACGGCTAAAACTTCGCTCGCCCGACATGAGGTAACATCTTTTTCCAATGTCTCAGAAGCTTCGTGGTAAGTGGGCCCTCGGTATTCAACCGCGCGACCTGATTTGGATCATCAAAGATCAACTGGCAATTTGTGAGCGCCCCGGTGGCTACGGTGCCAGCCACCGCAAAGTTCGCCGGCAAGAAGAAGTCATCTGGCTACGTGAAAACGATTTTCACTGCATCGCCAACATCAGCAGTGCGCCACACAACCTCAGCACCTACGACGAACTCGGTATGCCATACCGCCACCTGCCGCTACTTACCAGCAACAACATCGATGAATGGTGTCGCATGTTCTTCACCGAATTGAACGGGTTGTTGTCATCAGGAACTCGCACCATCGTGCATGCCGAAGAAGTGAGCGACCAACTTGTCAGCATCATGGGGGCCTACTTGCGTTGGTTGGGGGTCGTCAAAGAACCCACTGATGCCGTCACGCTGATTGAACGCCTCACCAATCGTGCGCTTGAGCCATCCTCGCGAGCGTTGATATTCCGCGTGCACGAACTTCATACCGCTTAGCACTCGTCGCTGACACCGACCTTCAGTACTGTAAAGACCATGTCCGAACAGCGGCTATTGATCACTGGGGTCGGCAGCGAACTCGGTTCACTAGCCGCATCGCTGCTCGAGCGCCACCCAGGGTTCACTGACATCGTCGGCCTTGATGTGCACCCTCCGAGGCGGCGCCTACGTCGCACCTCATATATACGTGTCGAACACAACGACCCAGCAAACTTCGTGCGCCAGAT
>JBBANT010000046.1:2482-6774 GCA_040401815.1 Ilumatobacteraceae bacterium
TTGCGATTTGCATCGGTGATTGGTGCCCACGTGCCGAGCCCTCTCGGTCGACTCTTGCGATTACCCGTCATTCCGGTTGACCCGCTGTCGCGTGCCGAGTTTCAAGTTTTGGCCGACAACGACGCTGCCCGAGCAGTGGTGCACGCAGCAACATGCGGCCACCACGGTGCGGTGAACATTGCGGCAAGCGAACCGACCACCATCGGTGCCGTTGCACGCCAAGGCCGCCGAGTGATTGCGCCGGTGGTGCCATACACCTGGCGAGTCGCCGCCCAACTCACCACGTTGGCGGGTGCGCCGTTACCTGACCATGTCGTTGAACTTCTTCGTCATGGTCGCACCGCCAACACGATTGTTGGCGATGTCGAATATCGTCCAGAACATTCCACTAGTGAAGTGATCGCTAACTTATTTTCTTGGCCATCCGTGGTGCGTGTCGAAAAACAGGTTGCCTGATGCCCTGGATTCAACGCCCTCTCAATGTGCGCATCCATTCACAGGTCACTGGGCGCCCCGATGCGCCACCGGTGCTGCTGATTCAGGGCTTGGGCATGAACAAAAATGGCTGGGCTCTGCAACGCTTTGCCATGGCCACCAAATTTCGCACGATTGCTTTCGACAATCGCGGGTCAGGTCGCAGCACGATCCCGGCCGAGGCTTTCTCGCTGCAAGACATGGCCGACGACGCAATCGCCGTACTCGACCACCACGGAGTGCGTGACGCACACATCGTGGGCGCGTCAATGGGTGGAGCAATTGCCCAGATTATTGCCGTCAAATACCCAGAGCGTGTTCGTTCACTCACCTTGGCGTGCACCGCCTGTCGCAACCTGCAATGGCGAACCGAGTTGTTGCGTCACTGGGCAGACACCGCCACCGCGCGCGGCATGCGGCAATGGGGAGACGAGTCGATGCGCTGGTTGGTAGGGCCCCGATCGTTTCGTCGGCTGGCCCCGGCAATGAGTTGGCTGGGGCCGTGGGCATCGTTTCGCCCTTCACAGGGTTTCAGCAAACAAGTAGCCGCAATTCTTGACACCGACGACTCGATGGTGGCAGAACTATCAAACATTGTTGTACCGGCATTAGTGGTGGTGGGCAACCAAGACATCTTGACCCCCCGCGCTGACAGCGAAGAAATAGCCGAGCGAATCCCCCAGGCTGAACTTGTCGTAATCTCCGGTGCTGCGCACGGGTTGATGGTCGAACACGCATCGACGTTCAATCACATTGTGATCGACTTCATTGAACGCACCGAACGTAACGACCGACTAAGCAGGTCTGTAGCAAAGGCGAGTTGACCAGCGATGAAAGTCGTGGTCGTTGGTGCTGGGTTCAGTGGTCTCACTGCGGCGCGCCACATCGCTGACGCCGGCCACGAAGTGGTGGTATTGGACAAAGGACGCTCGAGTGGTGGGCGATGTGCCACTCGTCGAATCGGTGCCGCCGTAGTTGATCATGGAGCACAATTTTTTACTGCCCGCAGTGACGAATTCACCGCGCAGGTGCAGCAATGGTTGAGTGATGGCATCGCCTACGAGTGGTGTCGTGGGTTCGGCGCGGGTGATGGACACCCCCGCTATTGCGGAACCAACGGCATGACCACTATTACCAAACACTTGGCACAAGGTCTTGACGTGCGTTGTGCGCAAATGGTGTTCAACATTGAACGCAATGGCAAATCGTGGCGCGTACGAATGGATGACGGAACCCATATTGATGCCGACCAAGTGGTGGTTACCTGCCCGGTGCCACAGACAATTTCACTACTGGTGAACACCGAGCTGGGGATTCCCGATGCGATTCGCACGATTGAATACGACAAAACCATTGCAGCACTCGTGGTGGTTGATGGCGTGACTGCCGTGCCCGCTCCCGGTGGTGTGCAGGACGGTGATTCAACGTTTTCATTCGTTGCCGACAATTTGCTCAAGGGCGTGAGCCCCGTTCGTGCACTCACCCTGCACTGCAATGCTGCATTCAGCGAAACACATTGGTGGAACGATGCAACCGTCACCCACGAGTTGGTGATGAGTGCAGCCCGTGACTGGATTGGCGACGCAACAGTGGTGGAACATCAACCCAAGCGGTGGCGAATGGCTACCCCACGCACCACTTGGCCAGAGCGATGCTGGTCGAAGGACGGCATCGTGTTGGCTGGCGACGCATTTGGTGGGCCGCGCATCGAAGGTGCCGTGCTCTCGGGTTTCGCCGCCGCACAACGGGTGCTCGACTACTGAGCAGTGTTAGAGATCAACAAGTGAATCAAGCAGCGCCCGCGGTGCGCGTTGCAGAGCATCAGTGGCTGCACTAACGGGCAACTTCGCACATTCTGCTTCGGCAATGGCCACGTAGTTACGTGCCGAGTCGAGGGCGGCAGCAAGGCCACCACCATTGCGCACAATCTTGAGCGCTTTGGTGCGCTCTTTGGCGGTGAGAGGTGAACCGAGCAAGTCATACAGTTCGCGAGACTCAGCCGAGTCGACGGCCAAGGTCAAGAGCACCGGCAAGGTATAGACACCTTCTTCCATATCGTGGCCGGCCGGCTTGCCCAACTGTTCATCAGTTGACACCACATCCAGCACGTCGTCGACAATTTGAAACACCATGCCATAGGCATCAGCGATGTTGGTGATTGTGTCGGTCACTTGGCGTGAATGGCCAGCCATCAACGAACCGATTCGCGCCGACGTCGCAAACAGTGACGCGGTTTTGCCTTGGATGCTCACTAGATATGACGGAACGGTGCGGCCCCGATCGTAGGTATGGCGCAGCTCTTCGACTTGGCCTTCACACAAGCGCCCAATCGTTCGCGCCAGCAGACCCGATACTTCATTACCCAACGAGGCGGCAATTTCTGATGCGCGCGCCAGCAAAAAATCGCCGGCAACGATGGCCTGCAGATTGCCCCACTTGGCATTCACCGTTTCAACGCCACGACGAGTGGTGCTTTCGTCCATGACGTCGTCGTGGTACAGCGAGCCAAGGTGCACGAGCTCGCAAGAAATGGCGCCCTGAATTACTTCAAGTGAAACGGGAGTATCCGTGCCGACTTGCGCTGCGGCCACTGCCAACACAGGGCGTAGACGTTTTCCGCCGGCCACGATGAGGTGCGAAGCAATCTCGGTGAGGTATGCATCAGCAGTGTGGACCGAGGCACGTAACGCAGTTTCGATGCGCTCGCGATCGCTGGTCATCAACGGCAAATCAAGCAACGGCGAAGCCAAGTTCACGCTTTCAGGCTATGCGTGAAGCACGCCAGCCGTGGTACGCAGCATGCCGGTGTGCCGTGGGACTGCTTAGAAAGATGTCACAAAATGCCGTTTTGCGTGCGTGACTTGTTTACGGGTCTTTCACGAGCTCGTCACAATCGGCCAAGTGGTCGTGGGGGTACACTTTTCCTACCCAGCGAATCTCTACCAACCCAGTAAGGCGGTAAAAGCAGTGTTCGAACGTTTCACCGACAGGGCCCGGCGAGTGGTCGTGTTGGCTCAAGAAGAAGCGCGTCTGCTCAACCATTCATACATCGGTACCGAACACATCCTGCTGGGGCTTATCCACGAAGGTGAAGGAGTAGCTGCAAAAGCGCTCGAGGCGCTCAATATCTCGCTCGAGGCCGTGCGCGCTCAGGTCGAAGAAATCATCGGACAAGGTGGATCATCGCCTTCCGGGCACATTCCATTCACCCCCCGCGCCAAAAAGGTGCTCGAGTTGTCGTTGCGCGAGGCCCTGCAATTGGGGCACAACTACATCGGGACCGAACACATTCTCCTCGGGCTCATTCGCGAGGGCGAGGGCGTCGCTGCCCAAGTGCTCGTCAAATTGGGTGCCGACTTGTCGCGAGTTCGCCAACAAGTCATTCAACTACTGAGCGGTTACGAAGGTGCTGGCGGCGAAGGTAAGGGCGAACCGGTTGGTGCCAAAGAAACGGCGAGCGAAAAAGGTGGCAGCCAGATTCTTGATCAGTTCGGCCGCAACCTCACCCAGTTGGCGCGCGACAAGAAGCTTGACCCAGTCATCGGTCGACAGCGCGAGATGGAACGCGTCATGCAGATTCTTTCACGGCGCACAAAAAACAACCCGGTGCTCATCGGTGAACCCGGCGTTGGCAAGACAGCCATCGTTGAAGGCCTCGCTCAGCGCATCGTCGCCAACGAAGTGCCCGAAACGTTGACCAACAAACAGCTCTACACACTTGACCTCGGTGCCCTTGTGGCTGGTAGCCGTTATCGCGGTGATTTCGAAGAGCGCCTCAAGAAAGTGCTCAAAGAAATTCGCACCCGCGGCGACATCAT
>JBBANT010000046.1:6874-8384 GCA_040401815.1 Ilumatobacteraceae bacterium
GACAAGGCAATCGATCTCATTGACGAAGCCGGTAGCCGCCTGCGCATCATGCGCATGAAGACTCCGCCAGATTTGAAAGAAATTGAAAACAAAATCAAAGACATTCAAGCTGCCAAAAAGAAAGCAGTCGAAGACCAGCGCTTTGAAGAAGCGGGCCGCCTGCGCGACCAAGAGCGCACCCTGCTGGATGAGCGCGCCCAAAAAGAAGCGGATGTCAAAGCCCAGGGCATCAACCTGTACGACGAGGTCAATGAAGAGGCCATCGCCGAAGTGCTGAGCGTTTGGACGGGCATCCCGGTCTACAAACTCACCGAAGAAGAAACTGCGAAATTGCTCAACATGGAAGCCGAGCTGCATAAGCGCATCATCGGCCAAGAAGACGCAATCAAAGCAGTGAGCCAAAGCATTCGTCGCACACGGGCGGGCCTCAAAGACCCGAAGCGTCCGAGCGGATCGTTCATTTTCTTGGGCCCAACCGGTGTCGGCAAGACCGAGCTGGCCAAAACATTGGCCGAGTTCTTGTTTGGCGATGAAGACGCCCTGATCTCACTCGACATGAGTGAATACATGGAAAAGCACACCGTCAGTCGTCTCGTGGGTTCACCTCCGGGATACGTGGGATACGACGAAGGTGGCCAACTCACCGAGGCCGTGCGTCGCAAGCCGTTCTCGGTTGTGCTCTTTGACGAGATCGAAAAAGCACACGCCGACGTGTTCAACACATTGCTGCAGATTCTTGAAGAAGGTCGCCTCACCGACGCACAGGGCCGCACCACGGACTTCCGCAACACGGTCATCATCATGACGTCGAACCTTGGAACGCAAGACTTGCGCAAAGCCAACGTCGGGTTCGGCAAGAACGACGAAGCAATGTCGTACACACGCATGCAGGCCAAGGTGAACGATGCTCTGAAGGTGCATTTCCGCCCCGAGTTCTTGAACCGCATTGACGAAGTCATCGTTTTCCACGAACACACCCAGCAAGCCGTCGTGTCAATGGTGGACCTCATGAGCAAGCGCCTTGTCGGTCAACTCGAAGGCCTCGGTCTGGGTCTTGAACTCACCGACCCAGCCAAAGAATTGCTCGCCAAGCGCGGCTACGACCCACAACTGGGTGCCCGTCCATTGCGTCGTGCGTTGCAACGCATGATCGAAGACCCGCTATCAGAGCGACTCTTGAACAAGCAGTTCGTTGCGGGCGAAATCGTGGTGGTCGGAGTCGAAGATGACCCCGAAAACCCAGGCGAACAACGCATCACATTCACTGCAGTTGAGGGCTTCAAGCCACCTGTAGGTGTCGATCTCGCAGGGGCAGGCGAAGGCGGCAACGCCACCAGCGAGTGAATACCTCCGGCGGATTCATCCGTCGCACGCTGAGGAAAGTAGATGCGGTTCGTGGGACTGGCCATAGTGGTCTCATCGGTCTCGCACTGGCAGTGGTCGTGCTTTCGGGCTGTCGGGTAGATCTTGCAACGAGCGTGAATGTTGCCGAAAACGGCAGTGGCACCAT
>JBBANT010000047.1:0-3861 GCA_040401815.1 Ilumatobacteraceae bacterium
GGGCGCGGATACACCGTGACTGTAATGAGCGCCGATGCTGTTTCGGGCGTGGCTTGAGTGTCGGTGATTTGATAACGAACCGAAGTTGCAGTGCCAGTGAAGTTCGGCAGCGGCACAAACGTGACCACACCAGTCGTGGTATTCACGGTGTAGGTGCCCTCGCCCGTCACCGTGAGGGTGGTTTGCGTGCATGCCGATGGGCTTTCTAGCGAACCGCAGAGCCGCAGCGTGGAAGTGTTGGCCGGATAGCTGGTTTCAAAGAGATCGTTGGTCAGTGGTGACAGGGTTTGAGTGACACCCTGCCCATTGGTGGAGACGTCATTGACCGCAGTGGGTAGCGCATCAGACGAAATGACGAGTGAGTAGTCCTCAACTTCGCCAGAACCCAACTTGCCCGTGGGCAAGGTGATTTCTTCATGACTTATTCGCACACGTGCATAAGTAAGGCCACTCACAGCACCAGCAGGCACTGTCCATGTCAACGTTGCAGACGTTGCACCAATTGCAAGAGGTGCTGAACATGCACGCTCGCCGTAGGCAAAAGTCTCATCACGATTAAAGTCGATCCAGGCGCACAGATACGCCGTTTGGGTCACCCCACCAAGCGCAACCGTGACGCTGTACGGGTCACCAGCGACGAACACCACTGTTGGGGAGTCCTTCCAAGTAGCGACACCATCGTCTTCTTTCGGATGATTATCAAGAGATGTCCAACGCGACACTGCGTCGCCGTTAGTCGTTGAATACAGGCTTGATACGTTGTCGGCAGCAACGGTGGGGCCCAACTTGAGGGCGACAACACCATGGCTTGCAACGCCCGCTGCCTCGTACGTCGTTGGCACCAAGCCGAAGTCTTCGGCCATGCTCGCCGTCAGGTTCCATGTGTCTTCGTTACCAGTGCCACCCGATGTTTGCATGAACACCTCAAAACGCACCAACGAGACTGTTCCGTTGATTTGTACTGATCCACACACGGCTGAGCTACCCGCAGTGTCGGTGCTACACCTCGTGGAGCTTGCCTGACCGTTGTCTTCGATGTACGTGCCGTCTTGTGTTATTGCAATGTTGGTGCCGCTCAGCTTCGTCAGGGTGACACCCGCAGTAAGCACTTTCAACTCTGTCCACGACCTGCCCGACGCAGATCCTCCCCAGCCAGCAAACGAGAACACCGGATTCGTCACGGGCTGGCTGAACTTCAATGTGACGAAGCCACGATTGTTGCAGACGACATCTGCCAAGCAGTCGTCATTTGTCGTGGTGAGCTTGAGCCCCGGTTCGGTGACCAGACCAGTGGCCACGAACATGCCTTCTTGGCCGCCGCGCGCAGCTAGTGATTCGGTCGCATCGTGAATGCATGTCATGTCGCCTTCGACGACTACCGAATACTCCACTCCGTTGGGCAAAGTCGTGTATTTCTCGCGATTGATGCTTCCGCCGCCCGGGCAGCGAGACGAGATTGTGGTGTTGGTTGCAGGATTAAACGGCGTTCTCCACTCCCAGATCGTTGAATGTGGTTGAGTGGTGCCATTGAACGACAGCGCATCATTGCCCGCCAAGTCTTGAATTGCCAGGTTCGTTGTTGACGAACTGGCAGTTGGTGCCACGTACGACACTTGCACTTCGGTTCCGGGCGTAACCGAACTCGGCAGGGTCAACACCACGCTCGAGCCACTGATCGTGACTGCCGTGGGCACTACGGCGGTGGAGCCCACAAACACGGTGAACGCACTCAATTGCGGTAGCGCAGAAGCGAGAGGTTCATTGAACGACAGCACGAGCGACGTGCCACTTGAGGTGACCGTATTCAACGTCGGTGGCGCGATGTCGGGGCCAGCGGTGGAATTATTGGTTACCGCCCGATCGGTAAGGGAAATCGCATCATTGCCTGAGGTGTCTTGAATTGCGGAGTTCGTTGCCCAGCCATCTGGTGTTGGTGCCGTGTAGCTGACAGTCACCGTTTCGCCCGCTTGAGCAGCAGGAGCGATCGTGATCTGCACATTCGAACCGCTGACAACAGCGCTGGAGACGGAATACACGATTCCGTTCACTTTGACCACAAAAGCGCTCGACGGTGCCGTGATAGCAGAAAGCGTTTCGTTGTAAGCAAGCGTGAGCACCGTGCCAGCAGCACTGACAGATGCCGAACTGAGTGTTGGCGCCGTTGTATCTGCAGGCACGGTCGAGTTGTTCGTGACCGCATAATCGGTGACTGACGCCGCGTCAAGACCGCCGGTGTCTTGCACTGCTTGATTCGCTGTTGTCGAGTCGGGGGTTGGCGCGGCATACGAAATGGTTACCGTTTGCCCTGCCTTGACGGTGCTTGACAAGTTGAGCACGAAATAGTTGCTCGGGGTCGCCGTGTTCATGCCGGTGGCTGAAACCTGCGCGCCATTCACCATCACCGTGAAAGTTGAAAGTGGTGGATAATTGGAGCCGAGAGTCTCGTTCCAGTTGACGCGCACTTGGGACCCATTACTTAACACTTCGACACTCGACAGCACGGGCGGGCCGTCGGTAGACCCATTGGTCACCGCAGTGGTTGCAAGCGACACTGCATCGTTGCCGACTGAATCTTGAATCGCTGAATTCGCCGTAGTCGAGTTGATCGCTGGGGCCGTGTAGGCCACGGTCACGGAGGCCCCACCAATAACTGCAGAAGCAAGCGTTAACCGCACCTGTGTAGTGCTCACCGATACCCCGGTAACCGAGCGCTCAACACCGTCCACCATCACGGTGAATGCGGTGGTGGCTGCGGTGGTGGCATGCAACGTTTCGTTGTAAGTCAAGGTCAGGAGCGTTCCCGCTGCTGACACCGCACCCGAGACGAACGTGGGTGGGGTGAGGTCAAGCGAGGAGCTGTTGGTAACTGATGTCGCCGTGAAACTCACGGCGTCGTTGCCGACTGTGTCTTGCACCGCATTGTTCGAAGTCGCCGAACTTGCGGTGGGTGCCGTGTACGCCACCGTCACCGTTTGGAGTCTCTCCACCGCCGATGCAAGCGTGAGCTCTACCTTGGTGCCGTTGATTGCTACACCAGTCACTGCACGCTCAACATCATTCACCATCACCGTGAAGGCCGACGCAGGTGCAGTGGTGGCATTCAATGTTTCGTTGTAGGTGATTGTGAGGACAGTTCCTGCGGTGTTGATTGCCCTGGAACTCACCGTCGGTGGTGTGAGATCAATAGTTGACGAGTTGCTCACGGATTGCCCAGTGATGCTTGCGGCATCGTTGCCAACCAGGTCTTGCACGGCGCTGTTGGCAGTGGTGGCGTCGACTGCTGGTGCTGTGTATGACACCGTTACCGTCTGCCCTGAGCCGGCCGGCGAAGCCAGGGTGAGTTCTACCTTCGTGCCGTTGATTGCCACACTGCTCACTGCTCGTTCAACGCCAGCCACCATGACCGTGAAGGCCGACGCAGGTGCAGTTGTTGCGTTCAGTGATTCGTTGTAGGTCAACGTGAGGACGGTGCCTGCTGTGTTAATTGCCCGAGGAGTTCCCGTAGTACTGATGGTCGGTGCCGTGAGATCGACAGTCGACGAGTTGGTGTTGATGGTGCGAGACGTGAGCGAGACGGCGTCGTTGCCGACGAGGTCTTGAATTGCCGAGTTGGCAGTGGTGCCGTCGCTCGTAGGTGCGGTGTAGGCAACAGCCACCGTGACTGGAGACGCGCCGACTGTCGAGGCCAACGTCAACTGCACCGAGGATCCACTCACCATTACCGACGACACGGCAACTGGCGCAGAATTGGCAGTGACAGTGAATGCGCTCGCCGGTGCGGTGGTTGCATTCAATGCCTCGTTATAGACAAGTGTGAGGACGGTGCCCGTCGTGTTGAGATTTGACGACACATACGTCGGC
>JBBANT010000047.1:3961-8189 GCA_040401815.1 Ilumatobacteraceae bacterium
GTTGTAAGCGACGGCATAGAACTGATACGACGTTCCGTTGACAAGCCCCGAGACCGTGCAGCTTCCTGACGCACCGGTCACCGTGCACGTTTTGGATAGATCACCGACCACATACACCGCATAGCTGGTTGGTGTGACACCAGAGCCCTTGGCAACGGTGACTATCGCCGATCTATCGCTTGGCGTAGCCGTTGGTGTGAGTGGCGCACCAGGGGCCACGTTCTCCCACGAATAGCGGCGGAGATACTTCTTTGTAGTGACGTTGCTGGTTCCACCAACGATGATGCTGCCCGACGACTCGAGCGCGAGCGCTCGACTATTAAACGAGCCGTTCAGTGCCGCGTTCGAGTTGAAGGTGGTTTCTGCGACTCCGGCCGATGAATAGCGCAGCAGAGCCGACGAGGTTCCCGCAAGGATCTTGCCGTCGGACTGCACGGCAAGCGAGAGCAAAGAAGTTGTAATCGACCCCAACGTGCTGTCGCTCGAACCATCGGCGTTGTAACGCTTGAGACCGAACGTGCCAGCTACAAGAATCTTGCCGTCACTTTGCTTCTTGATGGCAGTTACTGTGCCACCTGGGTTGGCAGTAAAAGTGCTATCTAAGACGCCGCCCGTTGTGTATCGCTTGATACCGAATGCACCACCAACGAGCACGTAGTCGGTGCCCGAATACGTTTGTTGCTCGAGTGCGTTCGCAGCGCTACCGAGGCTGATCGTGCTCTCCAGAGCACCAGACGCTGAATAGCGCTTCAAATCATTCGAGGCGGCGGCGAAAATCTTCTGTGATGCTCCAGTGCTATAAACAAGGAGTGCACGATTGATGCCAGATTGTCCGGTGCCAAATGTTGTGTCCTTCGCGCCGGTGCTCGCCAAGTAGCGATAGATGCCGGCTGACGTTCCCGCGAGAACATAGGTGCCTGCGTCCGTCACCTGAGTGGCGAGAGAAGACGGAATAGATCCTTCCCACTTGGTTGCGACAGATATTGACCCGGTGGTGGTGTACGCGTTCGTCCCTTGCGCGTGTGCAGTCCAAATCTTGCCGTCAGGGGCCACCAAGATTGCTGTCAGGTCAAAACCAGAAACAGAGGTGGGCCACGTGGTGTCGAGAATGCCACCCTGGGTCGAAGCACTTACTCGCTGTACGAAAACATTGAGAATTGGTATCAGGCACAAGACTGCTAAAACACCGACAGCAACTACTTTGCGAGCTTTAGAGCCGGGGCGTCGGATTGGGGCTCGCCGAGCCATCTTCCCGCTAAACACTTTTCTAACAGTATTTGAGCCCTTGTTAAAACAATTAGACAAGCACGGAAAACTTTTTCGTCACCCAAGTCGCGCCGTCCGAGCGCGAGGTGAGTGCTCATCAGTACCGAGGTGGCGCGTGAACCTCAGCACGACTCAATAGCGCCGAAAGGTTGCCGGGGGCCGCTAGACCCTCTCGCTGGCGGCAAGTAACAACACGGGTGCCGCACACCCTGGGGGCAGGGCATGCGGCACCGCGCGATGAGATAATTCGAATTGTTATTGCTGTTGTTTGATGCTTACTTCTTCAGGTCGAAGCGGTCGAGTTCCATTACTTTGACCCACGCTGACGCGAAGTCGCGCACGAACTTGGTGCGTGCATCGCTAGCAGCGTAGACCTCGGCGAGGGCTCGCAACTGTGAGTTGGAGCCGAACACGAGGTCGGCGCGAGTTGCCGTGAAGCGATCCTTGCCGGTCTTGCGATCACGGCCAACGAACGTTTCCTCCGACTTGTCGATCGGCGACCACTCGGTGCGCATGTCGAGCAAGTTGGCGAACCACTCGTTGCTCAACACACCACGCTTGGAAGTGAACACGCCGTGCTTCGTGCCGCCGTAGTTGGCGCCCAAGGTACGCATGCCACCGACCAACACCGTCATTTCCGGTGCACTCAGGTTGAGCAGCGAAGCCTTTTCCAGCAACAACTGTTCCGTGGTTGCCACGTGGCCAGGGCGCACGTAGTTGCGGAACGCGTCGAAGGTGGGCTCGAGCACCGTAAAGGATTCGGCGTCAGTCTGTTCGGACGTTGCATCGGTGCGACCACCGCGGAACGGAACCTCGATCTTCACACCGGCATCTGCTGCAGCCTTTTCCACTGCGGCACAACCGGCGAGCACGATGAGGTCAGCCATCGACACTTGCGCACCTTTTTTGTTGCTGGCGTTGAACGCGTCGCGAACCTTTTCCAGTGCCTTCAGCACCTTCTGCAGTTCGGCTGGCTCGTTGACTTCCCAGTTGATTTGCGGAGCCAAGCGAACGCGAGCACCGTTGGCGCCACCACGTTTGTCGGTACCACGGAATGTGGATGCCGACGCCCAGGCGGTCTTAACCAACTGAGTCACGCTCAAGCCCGACTTCAACACCCGACGCTTCAAGTTCTTCACGTCGGCTGCAGTCAGGCGCTTGCCGGTTGCCTTTGGCACTGGATCTTGCCAAATGAGCTCTTCCTTTGGCACCAACTTGCCGATGTAGCGAACCTTTGGCCCCATGTCGCGGTGCGTGAGTTTGAACCATGCACGTGCGAATGCGTCGGTGAACGCGTCGTGATCTTCACGGAACCGCTTGGAGACCCTTGCGTACGCAGGGTCGAACTTCAACGCCAAGTCGGCGGTGGTCATGATCGGCTGGTGACGACGTGTTGGGTCGTGTGCGTCCGGCACCACTTTGAGCGCACCGTTCTTGGGCACCCACTGATGTGCACCGGCCGGGCTCTTGGTGAGTTCCCACTCGTTTTCGAGCAAGATGGCGAAGTAATCGTCATCCCACCTGGTGGGGTTGGTGGTCCATGCGCCTTCGATGCCACTCGTGATGGTGTCGACACCCTTGCCGCTGCCCATCGAGTTGTGCCAGCCGAAGCCTTGCGCTTGGATCGGTGCACCTTCAGGCTCGCGACCCACGTACTTGTCTGCGTCGCCTGCGCCGTGCGCCTTGCCGAAGGTGTGCCCACCGGCAACGAGAGCGACGGTTTCTTCGTCGTTCATCGCCATGCGAGCAAACGTTTCGCGAATGTCACGCGCTGATGCGAGTGGATCGGGGTTGCCGTTCGGGCCCTGTGGGTTGACGTAGATCAAGCCCATCTGCACGGCACCGAGTGGATTATCCAACTGACGATCGCCCTTGTAACGCTCGTCGCCGAGCCACGTGGTTTCGGCACCCCAGTAGGTGTCATCTGGTTCGTACACGTCGGCACGACCGCCACCGAAACCGAATGTGGGGAAACCCATCGACTCGAGCGCGACGTTGCCGGTCAAGACGAAGAGGTCTGCCCACGAAATTGACTTGCCGTACTTCTGCTTGATTGGCCACAGCAAACGACGGGCCTTGTCCAAGTTGCCGTTGTCCGGCCAGGAGTTGGTTGGTGCGAAGCGGTGCATGCCCGTGCCTGCGCCACCACGACCATCGCTGATGCGATAGGTGCCGGCTGCGTGCCAGGTCATACGGATGAAGAACGGACCGTAATGGCCGTAGTCGGCTGGCCACCACTCTTGCGAGTTGGTCATGAGTTTCTTCAGGTCAGCAACTACTGCGCTGAGGTTGAGCTTGGCGAATTCCTTCGCGTAGTCGAAGTTGGGGTCCATCGGGTCGCCAACTTCGGGGTTGTTGTGCAGCACACGGATGTTGAGCTGATTCGGCCACCAATCCTTGTTGGTTGGCGCCATCTTGTTGTCGGTCACCGCACCGGTGAACGGGCACTTTGCGGTGCCCTCTGCTGCTGATTTTTGTACGTCGGTCATGTGGTTACTTTCCTTTTCTTGCTAGTGGTTTTCTGTTTCGGGGTTGTTTTGGTATTCATTTTCTTTTTCACGGCTGTCTTGCGATTTTTTGCACAGGTTGCGCAGGTGCCCCAGTAAGACACGTCGGCTTCGTCGATGACGAAACCGTGCGTATGCGATGCAGTCAAGCACGGCCGATAACCGACCGCGCAATCCACGTCGCCGACTGCACCACATGAGCGACACACCACATGATGGTGATTGTCCCCCACGCGATTTTCATAGAGAGCCACCGAACCAACGGGTTGAATCTTGCGAAGGACTCCGCGCTCGACCATCGTCGTGAGCGTGTCATAGACCGATTGCTTAGAGATCGAACCGAGGTCTTGTGTGGCCACCGATGCAATGTGCTCGGCGGTGGCGTGCGGGTTGCTGTGCACGGCGCGCAACACGGCAAGGCGCTGCGCGGTTACTGGCAGGCGATGTGTGCGCAG
>JBBANT010000048.1:0-3159 GCA_040401815.1 Ilumatobacteraceae bacterium
TGCAAGACCCATCATTTGAGGCCAATATCGCCGCGCTGGATGCCACCGCTACCTACGTGGTGTACTGCCGTTCGGGCAATCGCTCGGCGCAAGCCATCGAGCGCATGAAGGCAGTTGGCTTTACGACTCTGACAGACCTGGGCTCGCTGCAAAATGCATCTGACGAGACCGGCATTGCCATCGTGCAGGACTGATCAAGACACCACGCAATCTCCAGTAATCTCGTGGTGATGTCGAGCGCAGGCGGTCACCCAGAACAGATCTCAGAAGCGCTGACTTCGGCCACCTCAGCGTTCCAGGCTGCAGGAGACGTTGATTCATTGCGTCGAGTCGCCAACGAACATACGGGCAAAGGCAGTGTGCTGATTGGCCTCAAGTCGTCGTTGGGGTCAATCGCTGATGTCGAAGTTCGCAAAGCCACGGGACGGGCAATCAACGAGGCGATGCAATCGCTAGAAGCGTTGGTCGCTGAGCGCCTCGTTGCACTCGAGCGAGCAGCAGCCGGTCACGCTGCAGCCAGCGAGGCGATGGACCTCACCGAACATCTGATGTCACGCCAACGTGGGCACGCGCACATCGTGACCCAGGCCTGGGAGCGACTCGAAGACGTATTCGTCGGTATGGGGTTCAAAGTTGCCGAGGGCCCCGAAGTAGAAACCGATTTCAACAACTTCACCGCGCTCAACATGCCCCCGAATCATCCGGCGCGCAGCAACTTCGACACCTTGTTCGTGAAATATGGCGAGCCTGG
The DNA here is from genome assembly GCA_040401815.1 of Ilumatobacteraceae bacterium. Classification (GTDB taxonomy): domain Bacteria; phylum Actinomycetota; class Acidimicrobiia; order Acidimicrobiales; family Ilumatobacteraceae; genus F1-60-MAGs027. Next base: position 752 of record JBBANT010000048.1, read on the forward strand.
CTCAACCTTGTTGCGCACCCACACCTCGCCGGTGCAAATTCGCGTGATGCAAGAGTGGGACCTGCCGATTTATGCGGTGATGCCTGGCCGTGTATTTCGTCGCGACACACCCGATGCCACGCACATGCCGGTGTTTCACCAGATCGAAGGCCTGGTCGTTGACAAAGGCATTACGTTTGCGCACCTTGCGGGCACCATTGAAGCGTTCACCAAGGCCTTTTTCGGCAGCGAGTTCACGAGCCGTCTGCGGCCGAGTTATTTTCCATTCACCGAACCAAGTGCCGAGTTCGACGTGCGCAGTGCCAACGGCAAATGGGTCGAGCTCGGGGGCTGCGGCATGGTGCACCCCAACGTGCTGCAAGCCGGGGGCATCGACCCCGAGGTGTACACGGGTTTTGCGTTTGGTTTCGGCATCGATCGCATGGCCAAAGAGCGTCATGAGGTTGCCGACCTTCGCGATATGTATGCCAATGACTTGCGCTTCGTGAGACAGTTCTAATGCGCATCGTTCGCTCGTGGCTCGAAGAATTCGCCGACCTGCGTCGCTGGAGCGATGACGAGTTGGCTGTAGCCATCACGTCGCTCGGGTTGTCCGTGGAAGCAACCGAGATGGTCGGCACACCAGTCGACGGTGTGGTGGTGGCCAAGGTGCTGCGCACCGAACGGCACGCTGACGCCGCCAAAGTGCACCGCGTGTGGGTAGATGCCGGCGACGGAGTCGAACGCCATGTGTGGTGTGGTGCGTTCAACATGCAGGCCGGTGACTTGGTGCCGCTCGCCACGCTGGGCACCAAAATGCCCGATGGTCGCGACATTCTGAAACGCGGCATTTTGGGCATCGACTCCGAAGGCATGTTGTGTTCGGGGGCCGAACTGGGTGTTGCCTCTGATGCCTCGGGCATTTTGATTCTGCCGCCTACTGCTCAGTTGGGTCGCAATGTGTTCGAAGCACTCGGCATGCAGCGCGACATCGTGTTCGATTTGGATGTCACCCGCAATCGCCCCGACTGCACCGGGCATTTGGGTGTTGCCCGCGATGTGGCGGCACATTTTGGGGTGAAGTTCACACCCCCCAAAGGTGATGGCGCCAAACATGGCGGCGTGCGCAAGCTGCCAGTAAAAATTGTCGACGAGCAGGCGTGTGCGCGCTTCAACGTCACGGTGATGAGTGGCATCGTTGTGGGTGACTCACCCGATCATCTGGCACGGCGCATTATTGCGGCCGGCATGCGACCAATCAACAACGTGGTCGATGCATCCAACTTGGTCATGCTCGAAACCAATCAGCCGAACCACGCCTATGACGCCACGAAAGTTGCATCGGGTTTTCGCATTCGCCTCGCCAAGCTGGGGGAGCGCTTAGTCACCCTTGATGGTGTGGAACGTGCCCTTGACTCGGCCGACCTGCTGATCTGTGACGGCAACGATCGGGCGATTGGCATTGCCGGAATCATGGGTGGCCAAGACACCGAGATCAGCAGCAGCACCACCGAGATCGCACTCGAGACGGCTTGGTTTGCCCCCGACGGGATTCGCCTCACCAGTCAGCGCTTGGCGCTGCGCACCGAGGCCTCGGCACGTTTCGAGCGCGGTGTAGATCCGCACGGGGTGGCGCACTCAGTCGCGCGATTTGCCGCCATTTTGCGCGAGTCGTGCCCCAAGTTGGTGGTGCACGCAGGGGCGAGTGACCCCAAGACCAAGCACTTGCCCAAGCCCGCCACCATTTCGTTGCGCGTGGCACAGGTGAATCGGGTGTTGGGCACGACACTCAACGTGCGCCAAGTGTCGACGTTGCTCACCCGTATTGGTTTCGTATGTGCGCCGAAGAAGATTGTCGTGAAGAAAGGCTCTCTCGTTGCCGCTGGTGCCGGGCTGAGTGTGAAAGTGCCGTCGTGGCGCCCCGACTGCACCGATGAAATCGACTTGGTCGAAGAAGTTGCACGCCATGTTGGCTATGACTCACTCGGAAAGCAGGTGTCGCAGTCGACGCAACCCGGCGGGCTCTCGCCGCTGCAGCAGCGCCGCCGCGCATTGCGCGATGTGGTGCTGTCGTTTGGTGCCAGCGAAGCGATGCCCAACCCGTTCTTGGCGCCAGGCGATCACGAACGGGCTGGCGTCGGTGTTAGCGGCCCCGTATTGACCTTGGAGAACCCGCTGGTGGCCGAAGAAAGCGTGCTGCGCCACTCGCTACGACCAGGCATGCTGCGGGCCGTTGCGTTCAACGTGGCGCATCGCGCCGCTCACATCTCGCTGTTCGAACTGGGCCACGTGTATCCCGCCCGCGATGGGGCCGACACCAACGCACCACACAACTTGCCCGACGAACACGAGCAGCTGTGCATCATGATGGTGGGCGCTGATGCCGCCACAGCAGTTAATTGGTGGTCACAGATCACCGCAGTCTTTGG
>JBBANT010000048.1:3259-8057 GCA_040401815.1 Ilumatobacteraceae bacterium
GGTGCACTCCAACGTGCATTGCGGCAAGCCGCTGGTGCTCTGGGTGAAGAAGTAAGTCTCTTTGACGTGTTTCGCAAAACGACGGGTGACGATTCGCGCAGTTTGGCCTTTGCGGTGCGTTTGCGGGCGGCTGATCGCACGCTCACCGAAGCCGAAGTGGCATCCACGCGTGCCGCATGCATCGCAGCCGGTGTCAAACTCGGCTGCACCCTCAGGACGTAGTCATCGTGTCGCAGCTGCTGCCCGACGCCGAAGTGTCACAGGCGTATGTGGACCTGCGGGCCCGTGTGGTGGCACTGTTGCGCCAGACGCCAGAGCAAATCGCCACCAGCCCAGTGCCACATTGCCCGACCTGGACCGTCAACGAACTCGCCTCACATCTGCTCGGGGTGCCCGACGATGTCGTGCATGGCCGTATGGAAGGCGTCGCTAGCGACGCCTGGACACAAGCCCAAGTAGTTCGCCATCAAGCCAAGTCGCTGCGCCAAATTGCCGACGAGTTGGCAGCGCTCGCCGTGCAGTTTGACCCTCTGTTGCCGCACGTTCCAGCGATGTCGCGGTCGCAGATGGTGATGGATGCCGTGACCCACGAGCACGATCTGCGCCATGCAGTAGGGGCGCCAGGCGCACGCGATTCCACGGCCGTGCGCGCCGGTTTGGCTTGGCTCATGGGGTGGTGCACGCGCACGAATCCTGCGACTACATCGGCGATTGCAGCAGTCGGGGCAGCAGATTTTGACGTGTTACGAAGTTTGACGGGCCGGCGCAGCATGGCCCAGATGGCGGCTCTTGGGCTACCAGCCGAGGCGATAATTCAGATGCAGGTCGGTTCCCCGTTTTGGGCACCCACCGTGCCGATTCACGAATAGTGAAGTGGTTTTACTAGGGCTCAGGCTGGGGGAATGAGCGCGCCCGTGAACACTTGCCAGGCCAGGGCTGACTTGGCCACGAAGCTCAACACGATGTAGGTGCGTTCGCCAACCAGATAATCGGCAAAACGCCCCTCGGCGCGGTACTGCAACCACTGCACGATCGCAAAGCAATTGAAGAAGATGAACAACGACACCACGATGCCGTAGACGAACCCTGGTACCACGGTGTTGGGTGCACCTTTTGGCGAGAACAAATTGATCACCATGGCAATCCACGGCACGATGCCAGCGATGCAACCGAACCAAAAGGGCAGCAGTTGGCCGTCACCAGGTGTGGTGAATTTTTCCTGCAACCAACCGAACAGAATCATCGTCACGTTGACCCCGAACACGGCCAGCAGGGCTACGAAATCCGCCACCCCGTTGAGCTGCAAAATGAGCACGATCATGATCGATGACGACAGCGAATATTCCACCCAGCGGTACACGTTGATGTGTTTGGTGAGCCCAGCAGCATATTTTGTGAACCCCACCGGTGATGCGACGAGAAAGTGAAAAAACGCCGACAGCGCCATGAACGCAGCCACCATCCACGAGATGTTCAGGCTGAACAACTCGACCGGGTCGGCGAAGTTGCCAGTGCCGGGTGCTTCAGACAGATACGTCGCTCGCACAGGCAACGAGACATCGTTCGACAACCACAAAATGGTGAGGAATGACACCAGGTGCAACGCACCGGCATAAATGTTGAGTCGCCGTAGGCGGATGATGCCGGGGTTCATGTCTTGAAGCAGGTTCATGTGCTTAACCATAGGTGACTAGTCATAGGTGACCGAACATAGGGCAGTCGTGTCGCATAGCTACTCGCCTCAGGCGGGTCACGACTCATAGTCTGGGGCTATGTATCGCCACGAGGTGCGGGTTCGCTACGGCGATTGCGATATGCAACAAGTGGTCTTTAATGCCCATTATCTGGCCTATAGCGACGATGCAGTCATGTGTTGGTTTACCAGTCGTCTCGCTGCGCGCATGCACGAGTTCGACTGCATGCTCAAGAGTGTGAACATCATTTGGCATCGACCGCTGCGCTTGGGAGACATCGCCACGCTCGACTGTGTGGTCACACGCTGGGGCAACTCGTCGTTTGACGTGCTGATTCGTGGCCATGTGGCGGGGGAGCCGTCGTTTGACACTGCCATTGTGTACGTCTCGACCACGCCGGGTGCCCCCAAGGCCACCCCAGTGCCCGAGTGGGTGCGTTCGGCACTGCGTGTCGACGAAGAACTCACTCCCGCGTGACCCGATCCGCGCGCTCTACTCTGTATCCATGGCGAACTTCGGTGATGTGGTCGCCGAGTTTTCTGCCCGTGGGTTAATTCACGATTCCACCGATCGCCAAGTGCTCACTGAGCGCACCACCAGCGCTCAACTCTCGGCGTATGTCGGTTTTGACCCAACGTCAGATTCGCTTCATGCCGGCAACTTGCTCGGGCAGATCTCGCTGCGCCGATTGCAGATGCTCGGCCATCGCCCCATCGTGCTGGCGGGCGGCGCTACGGGCATGGTGGGTGATCCTTCAGGCCGCAGCGAAGAACGCAACTTGCTCGACGCCGACACGTTGGCAGCGAACGTCAGCAACATCAAAACACAACTCGAACGCCTGCTGGATTTTGACGGCGGCACGAACCGGGCGCTGCTCGTTGACAACGCCGACTGGACTCGCAATGTGCCAGTGCTCGACTTTTTACGTGATGTTGGCAAGCACATCACGGTGAATCAGATGATGGCCAAAGACAGCGTGAAGTCGCGACTGAGCGATGAAAACGGCTTGTCCTACACCGAGTTCAGCTACATGTTGTTGCAGGCCAACGATTTTCGCCATCTGTGCGAAACGCACGACTGCGAAATGCAGATGGGCGGCAGCGATCAGTGGGGCAACATCACCGCCGGCATTGACTTGATTCGCAAACGTCTCGGGCGCAGCGCCTACGGCTTGACATGGCCACTATTGACCAAGAGCGACGGCACGAAGTTCGGCAAAACTGCTGACGGCGCAGTGTGGTTGGATGCCAAAAAGACGTCTCCGTATCAATTCCGCCAGTTCTGGGTGCAGATAGCCGACGCCGATATCGAGCGATATCTGCCGCAATTTTCCCTGCGGCCGCTCGACGAAGTTGAAGCACTCTTGGCCGAGCAACGCAGCAACCCGGCTGCACGCCCCGCCCAACGGGCGCTGGCGCATGAGCTGACGTGCCTCGTGCACGGCGAGTCAGCCGCCCAGGCGGCCCAAGATGCTGCAGCTATTTTGTTTGGTGGCGACCCGATGACGGCGTCAACAGATGCGATGTCATTCATTGCAGCCGAGGTTCCGGCTACGCAAATGGGCACGGCTGTGTTGGCAGACGTGGCAGGAGTACTTGCCGCGTTGCCCGGAATTGCTGCGAGCAAGAGCGAAGCCCGACGCCTCCTGGCGCAAAAAAGCGTGCGAGCCAATGGCGAAATACTCACAGAAACCACGGATTTAGGGGCTATTTCGCTACTTCACGGCCGCTGGCTACTTGTGCGTAAAGGCAAAACCACTTACCACCTGGTGGACTTCGGCCGCTAACAGCAATCTTGGGGTGCAGGTTGGGGGTGCCCAACCCATCCGCTAGGGTGACGAGTCCGCTGTTCAGGCCCCGACTATGTCGAGGCCGAAAGTGGAAAAGGTCGGAGACCTCTGCGCAAGCATGTGTCCGCCCGGAGGCTCCTTGAAAACGGAAGAGAAGACTGAACGCCAGTGCGGGCAGTAACGGCGACCTCGTGTCGACGGATACTGTTCGTCAATTCGTTGATGTCACCTCAGCAGTGACATTGACAAAAGTAATAACCAGATTAGATGAGCATCTAATCGGTCAGGACGTATCGGTGCGGACAGATGCAAATCTGATAAGCCGATACGGGCTTTTCGAAGAATTCAACTCGCCTACAGCGCCTCGCAGATTTATCTGCGTTGTGAGTAACGCGAGTCTTTCTTGACGGAGAGTTTGATCCTGGCTCAGGACGAACGCTGGCGGCGTGCTTAACACATGCAAGTCGAACGAGATCCAATGTGTAGCAATACACATGAAGATCTAGTGGCGAACGGGTGAGGAACACGTGAGAAACGTACCCCAGACTTTGGGATAACAGTTCGAAAGGACTGCTAATACCAAATAACGTCGGAAGTCCGCATGGACATCTGACGAAAGGGATTCCGGTTTGGGAGCGTCTCGCGGACCTATCAGCTAGTTGGAGGGGTAACGGCCCACCAAGGCAACGACGGGTAGCTGGTCTGAGAGGATGGTCAGCCACACTGGGACTGAGACACGGCCCAGACTCCTACGGGAGGCAGCAGTGGGGAATCTTGCGCAATGGGCGAAAGCCTGACGCAGCAACGCCGCGTGCGGGAAGAAGGCTTTCGGGCTGTAAACCGCTTTCAGTGGGAACGAAACTGACGGTACCCACAGAAGAAGGAGCGGCCAACTATGTGCCAGCAGCCGCGGTGATACATAGGCTCCAAGCGTTGTCCGGATTTATTGGGCGTAAAGAGCTCGTAGGCGGTTGAGTAAGTCGGGTGTGAAAACTTTGGGCTTAACCCAAAGATGCCACTCGATACTGTTTAACTAGAGTTCGGTAGGGGAGCGGGGAATTCCTTGTGTAGCGGTGAAATGCGCAGATATAAGGAGGAACACCGGTGGCGAAGGCGCCGCTCTGGGCCGATACTGACGCTGAGGAGCGAAAGCGTGGGGAGCAAACAGGATTAGATACCCTGGTAGTCCACGCCGTAAACGGTGGGCGCTAGATGTGGGGACCATTCCATGGTTTCTGCGTCGCAGCTAACGCATTAAGCGCCCCGCCTGGGGAGTACGGTCGCAAGACTAAAACTCAAAGGAATTGACGGGGGC
>JBBANT010000049.1:0-2828 GCA_040401815.1 Ilumatobacteraceae bacterium
CCAAGTTCACGCTTGATTTGATAAATCAAAAAAGCCACCTCATAACCGACACCGCGCGTGCCGTAGGTGCCGAGATACGAAAGATCTTTGCGAACCTTTGCTGCGTTGACATTGGCGAGGGCTGCCAACTGATCACTTGACACCTGCGAAGTTTCAGTGAGCTCAAGATCGGTGAGAATCTGCAAATACACCGGCAGACGATTCACCGCCGCACTCGGAATTCGACGTCGGCGGGGCGATGCAGTCTTGTCGGCAGCAGTCATATCTTCAGGGTACGGCGCTTGCGCATAGTTTCACGAGCCCCTCGCAGCTGCGTGCCGCATGCCACGAGACCTCACTTATCAATGTGGGATTTCCATCGCACCGCGGCCATGGCGCCACGCGGCCGTTGCCTAGCCTTCACTGCGCGTGAACGAACTCACTACATCGTTGGCTGCCTTCGCCAGCCTTGTTGCGTTGGTATTTGCACTGGTGACCGCCGATCGGTGGCATCGCCGCCGACTCACCCATCACTCGGCCTGGGCGATGGCCATGTCGTTGTTTGCTGTGGGCTCGTTTGCGCTTTGGTGGGCAACCGCCACCGGCTGGTCGAATGGTGTTTTTCGTGTGTTCTTCACCGCTGGTGCAGTGTTGAACGTCGCTTGGCTGGCACTCGGTTCAATCGCATTACTTGCTGGTGATCGAATTGCACTTCCGCTGCGCCGTACTTTGGCGCTGCTCAGTGCGTTCGCTGTGGGGGTCATGGTGGTGGCACCGACCACCAAGCCGTTTATCGCGGATGAGTTTCCCCGCGCTCGTGATCACTTTGGTGCGCTGCCGAGAATTCTTGCCGCAATCGGTTCGGGCGTGCCTGCCCTCATCATCATTCTTGGGGCACTGTGGTCGATTGCGCGGATCGTCGCCAAACGGACACCTGCTTTTGCCGGCGCTCGCCGACAGGGGGCAGTTACACCGAATCGTTTGGTTGCCAGCAACGTGCTGATTGCACTCGGCACACTGGTGTTGTCCGCCAGCGGATCACTTGCTGGACGTTTTGGCGAAGAACGCGCCTTCACTATCACGCTGTCCGTGGGTGTGGTGATTTTGTTTATTGGCTTCCTCGTGCCGAGCGCAGGCGCCACACAGCGACCCGCCTCGTTTCAACTCAGCCAACAGAGCCACAGTGAACAGGGCTACAAGTAACGCAGCTAGCGAAGTTCGCGGCGCAACACTTTGCCCGTGGCACCCACGGGCAGTTGCGTCACAAACAACACCTTGGTCGGGCACTTGTACCGTGCCAACCGAGCGCGGCAATGGTCGATGACCGCGTCTTCATCTAGATACGCGTCTGGCCGCAGCACGACATAGGCCCGAACTGCTTCACCAGAGTGTGGATGTTCAACACCAACCACCGCCGCTTGAGCAACTGCCGAATGCTCACGAATTGCTTCTTCAACTTCGGCTGGATACACGTTGAAACCCGAAACGATAATCAAATCTTTGGCGCGGTCCACCAGATAGAAAAATCCATCGTCGTCAATGACGGCGATATCGCCGGTTCGCAACCAGCCATCGTCAGTCAGCGCCCGTGCCGTGGCCTGTGGGTCTTCGAAATAGCCGAGAAACACGTTCGGGCCACGCACCCAGATTTCTCCGGCATCACCGCGCAAGGCGTTTTCGCCACTTTCATCAACAAGACGCACTTCGACGCCCGGCAAAACGCGACCGATTGAACCAATCTTGGTGAGAGCCGTAGTTTTTTCGACATTTGTCGTAGTGGTCACCACTGGTGCGCACTCGGTGAGACCGTAGCCCTCGGTGACGAGCAGGCCGTACCGCTCGAACAATGCTCGGGTGGTGTGCTCGGGCATCTTGGAAGCACCTGTCAACGCAATGCGCACTGATGCAAACGAATCTTTGGGCAAAGTTGGCATTTGTTCGAACGCCATCCACAGTGGTGGCGCTCCGGGAATCAACGTGACCTTGCGATCTCGAATCGTTTCAATCGCCGTCATTGGGTCGAACCGCTCAATCAGCACTAGCGATGCCCCACGCATGAGCGAATACGCCAGCACCACATTGAGCCCAAAAATGTGAAAAAGGGGCAAGACTCCGAACACCACGTCGGTGTGATCAAGGCGACGAACTTGGGCGAGTTGATCCAAATTCGACTGCAGGTTGCCGTGCGACAACATCGCTGCTTTGGGCGAGCCAGCCGTGCCGCTCGTGAACAACATGATCGCCAAGTCATTGGGTTGCATGTCCACAACTGGTGCGGCTTCGTGCTGCAACAAATCACGAAACTGCAGCGCACCATCGAGGTCTTGCGTCGTGGCGATCACATGCGCAAGATGCCCAAGTGCCGAACGATCTACTCCTGACCACCCAGCAACGGCTGACGGCGCAATCACTACCGCCCGTGCGCCAACCACGCTCAACTCGCGTTGCAACTCGGGGGCTGGCGCAGTTGGGTTGAGCGGCACGCACACAATGCCGCGTCCCAAACAAGCAAAGTACGCAACGACAAATTCAATCGTGTTGCCACACAACAACGCGACACGATCACCCTTGCCCACCCCGAGGCCGTCAAGTGCGCCACGCATCGCACCAATCTGCGTTTGTAGTTCGCCATAACTGGTGGTCACGCCACGGCTCACGATTGCTGGCGACGTTGCTGGGTGGTGATCCAACACTGATGCGACGTTCATGGTGTTGCCCCTCTTCCGCCCACTGATCAACTCATCAAAATGGAAACCAGGCCAGCGACAAATATTGCCGCGACCAACAAACCGAGAGCCAGAGTGGTGGCTGGACGCACGACGACAACCTTACCGATTTCGCTCAGGTGC
>JBBANT010000049.1:2928-7880 GCA_040401815.1 Ilumatobacteraceae bacterium
ACACCAGCGGTTTCGTCCAACGCAGAAAGCGTGACCGCGTCACCAACCGCAATGTTCAACTCATCCGATGCCGAACCGCGGTTGGCACAAATCGCCAACATCCCGAACGAGTCGATGACTAACCCGATGCCGCCACCGATCTCGGCAAAGTTCTTCACGACACTGGCGGCGCGAGCGGTGCGCTCACCAGATGCAGTGGTCATCACGACGCTCATAATCGAACCGAGTGACTCAACTTCATCGGGGCCGACGTTGAGTTGACAATTGCCATAGCGATCCACCCAAGTGATTTCAGCAACAATTCCTTCTGCTTCGGTGCGTGGCAGCGGAACTACTCCCGGCAATAACAAGCCAGGATCGATTGCATCGCCGAGCGCAGCGAAGGGAACTCCGTTGCACAAATGTGCCGCAGCCGGTGCAAAAATGTCGCGGCCCGCAAACGTGTCGCCAGGTGCGCCGAGTTGATACTCGGGGTTGTTCAGCACGACTGCAGCGTCGGCGCCACCCGCCAGTGCCGTACCCATTGAAAGCAAGCCGTTATCCGGGCCAATCAGCACTCCGCGGCCCCCGCCGACCGACACCGCCACACCACGGCGGCTCGTGCCTACGCCAGGGTCAACCACGGCGAGCACAATGCCTGAAGGCACATACGAAATGCAGCGTGCAAGAGCGAGTGAACCTGCGCGCACGTCGAAGGGTGCAATCTCGTGGGTCAAGTCGATCACTTTTGCGTGCGGTGCGAGATCTGAAATAACGCACTTGACGATGCCGACGAATTCGTCGCGCGTTCCATAGTCAGAGAGAAACGAGATGGTGTCGTAGCGCTGTGTGTTCACCGCTTGGTCACGCTACGACCAGTGCAGCGATGTGGCGAACTAGGCCAGAAAAAACGTAAGGGCCGGTGCCAACCCCCCGACGGCACCGACCCATACGGCGCAACCCTTGCGGGTGCGACTCCCGGAACGGCAAGCCGCCCGGTGATCTGTATTGCTACCTTACGCACCGTTTAGCAAAATGCAACACCAACTTTGCAGAGTTTTTGCCGTGCTACCCACCGACCACCGAGCAGGATTCGAGGTTGCTATCCTGACGTGAGCGCTGCTATGCATCGCCGAGTTCTTTGCTGCGCTGTGTCGCTGCTCGCACTGCGGCGACGAATGCGTCATGCGTCTTGTGGTCACTCAACGCAGCGACACCCGCTGCCGTAGTTCCATTTGGTGAAGTGACTCGTTGTCGCAACTCGCGGGCGTGTTGAGGTTCACGTTCCAGCAACGCAGCAGCACCCACCAGCAGTTGCGCCACCAGCTTCGCACTCGTTGCTTCGTCAAAACCCTCGGCGACTGCAGCTGCCTGCAATGATTCGGCTACGTAAAACACATACGCCGGCCCCGAGCCAATCAAACCTGTAAACGCATCAAGCATTGCCTCGTCAATCTCCACAACAATGCCGATGCTTTGCAACAGCGTGCGGGCCCAGGTGCGGTCCGCATCGTCGCAAGTGTGAGAGACAGCCATAGCAGTAGCCGAAAGACCAACGACTGCCGGCGTGTTTGGCATCGCTCGAATAACTCGCACGTCGGCACCGCAGGCAGCTTGGATTGCCGCAATTCGTACACCTGCTGCAATAGACATCACCCGTCGTGCGCCGGCCGCAACGACCCTCGCGCAGGCAGTCGCCACATCGGCAGGCTTCACCGCAATAATCGCTTCATCGCAGCGTGGTGTGTCTGCAGCAATGTGGATGCCCGCAAAGAGTTTTGTTAGTTCGGCACGTCGCTCAGCGCTGGTTTCGACAATCACCAGGTCGCTGGCCGCGTGTCCAGCGCGCAACAAGCCCTGCACCATGGCACCACCCATGTTGCCGCCGCCAATGATGGCGAGCACCGCACCAGTTGCCACTCCGCGAAGGCTACTCAGCAGTCAAGAATCTGCTGGCAAAGCCAAGCCGTACGAGTTCATCAAAGTGGGCTTCGACGGTTGCAAAAAGTGTGCCGATGATGCGATCGAGTTCTGCTTCGACCACTGCGGTCAGCACCAGCTCGCCGGTGAGAAAGACTGCCTGCTCGGCGCCGAGTGCATAGTGGGCCCCAACGAGTCGTTCGTTGCGGCGCAGCAACAATTCAAAGACCTCACTGGCGTGTTCTTCGGGATACGGCATCACATACGTTTCATACCGCAATGTGCGCTGCCCGAGGCGTAGCCAAATCGTGGTGAATTCCTTCGCTTCACCGTGCAGCCGTACCATCCAGCGATCAGGGTCGTCGCTGGCCCGCCCCGTTGCCACAGTCTGTGGGTGTTGGGTGTGCACCGTGGCCAGCCACTCGTCAATACGTCGCTCCAGCGTGGCCCGCTGGCCTTCGTCAAAGAGGTCGCTCATTGTGCGGCTATTCGCAAAGTACGAGATCGCGCCGGGCGAATTCGGCAACGACACGACGCATGCGCATTGCGGCATGCTGCCATGAGTATCGAGAGCTGCGCAACACTGCTTGGCTGCTCAGTCGCTGCGCCAAATGCGAATCGTCAAGCACCTCGGTTACGCGTCGAGCGAAGAGATCCACATCGCGATCAGGCACCAAGAAGCCGTTGACGCCATCTTCAACCAGCGACAATAAGCCCCCCACTGCTGTGGCAACAACGGGCGTGCCGCAAGCCGAGGCTTCGAGTGCAACCAGACCAAAACTTTCGCTGCGCGACGGAACCAGCACCACGTCGGCGGCGCGGTAATACGTGCTCAACAGATGGTGCGGCTGTGGTGCAATGAACTTCACTCGATCAGATACGCCAAGGCGTTCAGCAAGTGCAACGACATGCGCCAACTCGAGGTCACCGGCCATGCCGCTTGCCCCACCAACGATGAGCAACACTGCATCACGGTGCGACAGTGCGGCCAGCGTCTCGACTGCAACGTCGACACCCTTTAACGGCTGGATACGCCCCACGAACAACAGCACCGGATGGCTTGCCAGACCAAGCGCACTGCGCGCACCCGCGCGACTGCCAGGTGAAAAATAGGCGCGATCAACACCTGGGGTAATCACTTCGACAGTGCCAGGTGACGCACCGTACACCTCACGAAACTGCTGACGCTCTTCTTCGCACGACACAAAGATGGCATCGCTGCAACCGATGATTGCCGACTCGGTTAATTCTCTGGCAGCTGACTCAGCGTCTCCGTGCATTGCCTTCACTCGTGCCAGCGTGTGAAACGTGGTCACGAGCGGCAGATTCAGTTCGTGCTTGAGTTGATGCCCCGCCAACCCCGAAAGCCAATAGTTGGCGTGAATCACTTGGGCGCGGGAGTGCGTGCGAATATGGTGGCCCACCGCATCGGTGAACTCGGGAACGATGTCGATCAATTGTTCTTTCGGCAAGTCAACATCACCAGCCTGCACATGCACTAGTCGATGGTTGGGCTCGATTTCCACGACGTCGGGCAAGCCGCGCTTCCACGCACGTGTGTAGGTGGTGCACTCCACACCGAGACGTGCCAACGACGAGGTGAGTTCGCGCACATACACGTTCATGCCGCCACCATCACCGACGCCGGGTTGGGCCAGCGGTGACGTGTGTAAAGACAGCACAGCCACGCGCTGCGCAGGGGTTGCAGCCATCTCCTCTGAACCTATCTGGCTACGGCGTATCTCCTACAACGAAGCTGCGATAGATCGCCAGCATCGCCTGCTTTTGCTCATCATTGAGCCGAGTGTCATTAGCCACGGCGTCGACCACCGCGTTGCCCTGTGCTTCTTTGGGGTCCATCATTCCAGCGCGTTCATACAACGTCTCGGCAGAAATCTCCAACGCGCGGGCGATCTGCTGCAAGATGTCTGCGGATGGTTTGCGCAAACCGCGTTCAATTTGTGACAAATAAGGGTTCGAAACACCGGCACGTTTTGCCAAATCACGAATGGATTGCTGGGCGATCTCGCGCTGCTGGCGAATGAACGCACCGAGGTCCGGGCGTTTGCGGCTCGACACGCTCTAGCGACCTTCGTCGAGCAACGAATCCACATCCGATGACGAGGTGCGATAGCGCTGCACGAGTTCTTCAGACAGTTCGTCGATGCGCGTGAACAACTGCTTTCGTTCGATTGACATCCGCGACTCAAACTCAGCAAGCACCGTGCGACACGACACCAAGTCGGCGTCATCCAAATTGCGCAGGTTGCCAAACTCCGACTCCACACACAGCGCCTCAAGTTCACTCAGCAGCGGATGCTCAGCAACTACGGCAGTGTCGCGTGGAGGACGATTCGAACCCGTGCCGCGCTCGGCTGCAAACACTCGGGCGATGCCATCGGTGACATCCAGCAGTGCTTCTTCGCCCGTGGAGCGACGGCGTTGCTCTTCGCGCACCATGTCGAGCCTTCCCTGGGCCAGTCGTCTCACGAACGACACTGCATCTTCGGCGGCTTGTAGTTCGGTGCGTAGTGCTCGTACTTCGGGCAACGTGAGAGCCGAGAAATCGTTGGCGCCACCAGAAACCGGAGGCAAAATTGCGACCTCGTCGGATTCGCTCACGACGGCATCTGGAGTGCATTCTTCGCCGTTGAGCCACACTGTGCAAGATTCCAACACGCTGGCAAATGATGGGCCGAACTGTTGCTTGGCACTCGACAAAACTTCGGCCACAGTTGCACCAGCGATGGTGTCGCGTGGTGTTCCGGCGGCTTCACGGGCTGACGCAAAAAGCAAGAGTCGTGCCACGTGGTCAGCGTACCCAAGCGACTACCCTGCGACGGGAACATCTGAGCCTCACCACCATGCATCCAACAAACCACGACCCGTCGACACCGCAGCCTGAAACTTCGATGACAACACATCAGTCGCCGCTTATCGTGGTGCGCCACGGCGAATCAGAGTGGAACGTGCTGGGTAAATGGCAAGGGCGTGCCGACACCCAACTCACCGATGCTGGCCGCGCCCAGGCTGCCGAAGCCGCCGAACATCTG
>JBBANT010000050.1:0-1802 GCA_040401815.1 Ilumatobacteraceae bacterium
TTTTTTAGGTCCACCACTGCCCGGTTGTTGTTGGCCACGTTGGTGCTCACCGGTCTGGTCATCACCGCCGTCATGCGCACGCGCGACCCAGAAAATGTGGTCATTCCGGAGGAAATAGCAGTCGAAGCACCAGTCGCAACTGGCCCAGCGACGATCGCAGCAGTGAACTCATTTGACCCCAATGGTGACGACGGCGTAGAGAACGAAGAGATCATCGGGGCACTGATTGACAAAAACCCGCAGAGTGCGTGGGCGACTTCGTGTTACGCCGACAAGTTCTTTGGTGTTAAAGAACACGTCGGAGTCCTCGTTACGTTGACCGGAGCTGGCACGGGTGCTCTGCGAGTGAACTTCGCCAACGGCCCGTGGGGTGCTGAAATTTACGGCACCACCGCCACACCACCATCGGGTTTTGAGGGTTGGGGTGCACCACTTGCCAAGGAATACCGCACACGCGGTGAAATCGTCAAGTTTTCTGTCACGACACCTGTTACTCATTTGCTCATCGTGTTGACCGAAATCGGCAAGAGCGCCACCTGCTCGACCACCAATCCATTTCAAGCACGCATCAACGAAGTGGCATTCATCCCGGCCTAACTCAGCTCAGCGTTAGCCTGACCTCGTGGTTGGTAATCCGCTCAGTGATCCTGAATTTCCGCGCAAGACCGTCGACTTCATCGACCGCGTCGTTGGTGCAGTTCGCGACCGCACCACCAAGCCCATCGTGGCAATCACCCGTGGAATCGTGTTCGGTGCATTGGTTGCTGTGGTGTCTATTGCGCTTATTGCCATGGCACTAATTGCCATCATGCGCGCCTCACAAGAGTTGCTCGAATTGGCACTCCCTGAGCGTCGCGCCGTGTGGGCGTCGTACTTCGTGGTGGGCTCAGCGTTTATTCTCATAGGTGCGTTGCTTATGCGCGCCCGCCACTCCGACCCGAAAGACCCCTCATGACCATTCATCCACATCGTCAAGTCATCATCATCGGCTCTGGGCCGGCTGGTCTCACGGCGGCGGTGTATGTCGCACGCGCCTCATTGGCGCCGTTGGTCATTGAGGGCGAGCCATCGTCGAGTTCTGATCAGCCAGGTGGCCAACTCATGCTCACCACCGAAGTGGAGAATTTTCCGGGGTTTCCCGAAGGTGTGCAGGGCCCCGAACTGATGCAGCGCATGCGCGACCAAGCAGCACGTTTCGGTGCCGAGTTTTTGACCGAAAAGGCAACAAAAATCGACTTTTCTGCCCGTCCACATCGAGTTTGGGTACGTGATGATGAATACAGCGCCGACGTTGTCATCGTCAGTACTGGTGCGCGCTCATTGATGCTGGGACTACCCAACGAAACCTCGCTGATCGGCCACGGCGTGTCAACATGTGCCACCTGTGATGGTTTCTTTTTTCGCGGCCAAGAAATCGTGGTCGTGGGCGGCGGCGACTCGGCAATCGAAGAAGCCACGTTCCTCACCAAATTTGCCTCAAAGGTCACGATCATTCATCGCCGCGACAAGTTTCGCGCCTCAAAAATTATGCAGGAGCGCGCGCTTGCCAACCCGAAAATCGTCGTGCGTTGGAACGCCCAGGTCACGCGCTTAATCGGTGAATCCAAACTCAGCGCAATTGAAGTAACCGATACGGTCAGCGGTGCCACTGAAACACTGCAAGTGGGTGGGCTGTTCGTGGCCATCGGGCACCGACCTAATACCGATTTGTTTGCCGACGTACTGACCCGCGATGAAACGGGATACCTCGTCACCGAGCCTGGTTCCACGCGCACCAACATCCCAGGCGTATTTGCCTGTGG
>JBBANT010000050.1:1902-7846 GCA_040401815.1 Ilumatobacteraceae bacterium
GATCCAATCATTCGCGAAATCGCTACCGAAAAAGCCGGCGTGCTCACGGTTGCCAAACTCAATGTCGATGACCACGGCGATATTGCCCTGCGCTTCAACGTCATGAGCATTCCGACAATGATCGTGTTCAAAAACGGCGAAGCCGTCGGAAGATTCGTCGGCGCTCGTGGTAAAACTGCGCTCGTGAGTGATCTCGCGCAATACCTCGCATAATCCCGCAAAAACAGTCGATTTCCCCAACCCCGCGCTGTTATCCACAGCTTTTGCCCGTTATCCCAAGCCACATCCCCAGTGATATCCACAGGTTGGGGAAACTGTCTGGTTCACCTTGAGCCTCAATGGCTAGTGCAGGGTTACCTAACTAGGCGGCCGTTACGCCCCCAGGATGGTGCGGGCGATGCGCTCTAAATCTGCCACGTCCGCAAACTCGACACTGAGTTTGCCGCGTGTGGCTCGGGTCGGCTCGCTGACTTCGACGCGAGTCGAGAGATGTTCGGCAATGATGTGCGCCACTTCTGCCAACGCTGGATCACTCGCACCCCGAACCGATGTAGCACGGACCTTCTTGCGCCGAGATGTACCAGAACTGGTAATTGCTTGTTCGGTGGCACGAACCGATAAGCCATCGCGCACGACCTGAGCGGCCAATCGTTCCTGTTGGGTGCGGTCAGCAACACTCAACAACACCTTGGCATGACCAGCAGATAATCGACGGTCGGCAATTAATTGCTGCACGGATGCCGGAAGTGCCAACAAACGAATGGAGTTGCTAATGGTTGCCCGATTTTTGCCCAGCCGTGTGGCGAGTTGATCGTGGGTCAAACGAGAATCTTCCAACAGTTGCTGATATGCAGCGGCTTCTTCGAGTGGCCCAAGATCTTCACGGTGAATGTTTTCGATCAATGCCTGTTCGGCTGAGCCGGCGTCAGTGGTATCGCGAGCGATGATCGGAACTTCGGTGAGCCCGGCTCGTTGAGCGGCCTTCAGGCGTCTTTCTCCAGCGATGAGTTGATACACACCAGGGCGCAACGTGCGCACCAAAAGCGGCTGCAACACGCCAACAGCGCGAATCGAGGCTGCTAATTCGCTGAGTGAGTCATCGTCAAAGTGCATGCGTGGTTGATGCGGATTGAGTTCAATCGCACTGATCGCCACCTCGGTGAGCCCACCTGTGACGGGTGGCACACCCCCACCACCGGGAATGAGCGCATTGAGACCCTTGCCTGATTTAAGCCCGGCCATGGACTACCTCCTGTGCTGCTGCGATGTAGGCCTTGGCCCCTGCCCCACCCGGTTCGAGCACCACTGCTGGCTGGCCGTGGCTGGGGGATTCAGCGATCTTGACGTTGCGCGGGATGACGCTGCGCAACACTTTGTCGCCAAAATGTTCACGAACTTCGCTCACCACATCAGCAGAAAGTTTGGTACGGGTGTCATACATCTGGCACAAAATCGTGCTGACGTGCAGCTTTGGGTTGAGGTTGCTATTGACGAGTTCAATGTTGCGCAGCAACTGGGCGAGACCTTCGAGGGCGTAGTACTCACACTGCACAGGCACCAGCACTTCTTGCGCAGCGCTCAACGCATTCACCGTGAGCAGCCCCAGTGATGGCGGGCAGTCGATAAACACGTACTCATAGTCGGCCGCCACACGGTCAACGGCCTTGCGCAGGCGGGTTTCGCGTCCCATCATGGGCACCAGCTCAATCTCGGCCCCGGCCAAATCCAAATTGGCGGGCACCACAAACAAGCCTTTCACCACGCTGGACTGCACGACGTCTTCGATGGGCGCCTCTTGCAACAACACGTCATACACGCTGCGCTCGAGCTCACGAATATTGATGCCCAAGCCTGTAGAGGCATTACCTTGCGGATCAAGATCAATCACCAGCACGCGATGGCCAAGCAGAGCAATGCTGGCCGACAGGTTCACCACGGCAGTGGTTTTGCCGACACCACCTTTTTGATTGGCAACGGCGATAACTCGCGGGGCGGGGGAGGTCACTCTCCTACCGTACCCGATGGGTGGCGCCTCAATGTTCCACGTGGAACCGAACTACCTGGCCTTGCCGTTCAGGCATCCCCACCCCCAGCGAATGCACCCACTCGAGGTCCCAGCGGGAACCGTGCTCGGGGGGTGGTTCGCTGATAATCACCCATCCACCGTTGCGGGCTAAGCGGGCGGCAATCGGCAGGGTGATTGCTGGGTCAGCAAAACCCCGGGCCACCACCACGTCAAAAGTACCTTGGAAGGCTGGGTCACGGCTCATCACTTCGGCGTCAGATTCCACCGCGACTACCCGATCTGCCCAGCCCAAGGCAATGATTGCCCGCCGCAGCGTGTCGACCCGACTGGCACGGCGGTCCACCAGGGTGACTCGCAGGGTGGGTCGGTCCAGAGCAATGACCAGGCCGGGGATACCCGCCCCAGAACCCAGATCCACCACTGACACGGCATCATCAGGAAGTGCTGCGACAAAACCTCGCGCGTGGGCCAGTACCTCGGCAATAGGTCGAGCCCCCAAGACCCCTTGGGCCTGGGCTCGCTGCAATATGGCGGTAAGCGTTACCTCAGCTGGGGTAGTGGACACCACCCCAGCGTAGATGCAATGGGTTACGCCGCTGGAGCGCGCGACACCACGACGCGACGGAAAGGATCATCACCCTCAGAGTGCGTAACTACACCTTCCACGGTGGACAACGTGTCGTGCACGATCTTGCGATCTGCCGAGTTCATGGGCTCCAAAATACGTGGTGTACCGGTTTCGACAACGTCGTTGGCGACCTTGATGGCAAACCGACCCAAGGCATCCTTGCGACGCTGGCGATAGCCGCCCACATCCACCCGCAGGCGTGTGTCATGGTCGCCCAAGCGACGCTGGCTCACCACTCGCGTGATGTCTTGCAGTTGGGTCAATGTCATGCCGCGCGCCCCGACGAATGTGGTCAGATCGTCGCCCTGCACTGCAATTTCGATGTCGTCACCGTTGATGGTCGACTCCACACGCACCGGCAGCGATGCGGCGGCAAACAATCCTTCGAGAAAAGTGGTCGCTGCATCACGCACTGTGGTCGGTGGCACCTTGGGGCCGTCATTGCGGCGTGGCGAATCGCTCTCGCCACCGCGGTCGGCTTCGCTGCGTTCACTGCGTCGCCCTCGCGGCGGACGTGATGGACTGCTGTCACGGGAACCATCTCGACCACCGTCACGAACACCATCGCGGCTCCGGTTGCGGGGGCGCTCGGACCTCTCTGAGCGTCGCGCAGACCGTTCTCCGCCGCGCTCGCGTCGCGATGTGTCACGCACAGAAGTTGGTCGTACACGTGCGCGCACAATGGCTTCGCCACGCAGGCGACCGAATAGTCCTGGTTTTGGTTCTTCGACTACTTCAATTTCGGCGTCTTCACCTGCGACTCCGAGTTGATCGAGTGCCAATGATTTTGCATCTTCCACTGTTGCGGCGGTAATTGTTACCCATTCCATATTGTGTTCTCCTTCGTGAGCATGTCTGTTAAATGATTGTGGGGCGATTGTGGTATATAACTGAATTCACTATTTAGCGTTGTGGTGGCTTGGGTCGCTTTGGTGGGGTGATGGCGCCCGACGACGAAGGGCGAACTTGGTTAACTGGTTTGTTCTTCGGAGGCGTGACTCGCTTGCTCGAAAAATCTTCGTTTTTGCCTGAGTTTGCTTGCTTTTTGGGCTTTTTGGCATCGGCGTCGCTGATCTCGCGTGCTTTGGCGCTGGCTTGCTGGGCTTGGCGACCAATTGATTCGTCACCACCATAAAAGCGTTTCGTAATGTAACTCTGTTGACCGATGCGCACGATGCCTTGCACGAAGTAGTACACGATCAACCCAGTGGGCAGCACGACCTGAAAAACTGCGAATGCAACGGGAAGATATTGCATGAGTTTTTGCTGGTTGGCCGACATCGTCGGGCTGACAGTGCGCGACGCCACCATCCGCTGTTGCACGAAGTACAACCCTGCCAAGGCCACGACGAGTCCGGCATAAATCAAGCCACGAGCAAAGTCCTCTTGCATCACATCGATTGGTCGCACCGCAAGATCCAAACCGAGCGAGCGCATCTCGGTTTGGCCAACCAGCGACTGATACATCTCTGATGATTCAGCCAAATGTTTCGGAGCAAACCCGGCATCAGGGCTCGGGCGATACGTCAATCCGGTCAACAAACGAAACATCAAAATGAATATCGGCATCTGGGCCAGCAACGGCAAGCACGAGGCCAGTGGGTTGACCTTGTGTTCTTGGTACAGCTTCATCATGGCTTCGTTTAAGCCCTGACGATCACCTTTGTGCTCAATCTGCAATTTGCGCAATTCAGGCTGCAAACGCTGCATATTGAGCATTCCGCGGGTGCTCTTTAGCGTGAGTGGTGTAATCACCAACATCACAATGATGGCCATCGATCCAAAGGCAACGGAGTAATCGTTGCTCCACGAATAGATCCAGGCAATTAACCAACCAACGCCGTCAAAAATGGGATCTAGCCAATCAAACACCAGTCGCCTCGCTCTCGTGAGAACACAACGGCACCGGGTCGTAACCCGATGGACCAAACGGACGACAACGACCAAGCCGTTTGGCTGTTAGCCACCCACCTCGCCAGGCACCATGCTGGTCGATTGCCTCATGGGCGTAGCTCGAACATGACGGAAAGAATCGACACGGGGAAAGCGCGCCTTGGCGCAGCTGTTGGTACCACTCGATTGCACGCAGCATCCGCTGCTGGACGGCCGTTTGGGTTATCCCCACGTTGTGGGTAACTTCTGACGATGATGTGACCGTGGTCACAGTGTTACCTCATGGGGGAGGGGGTTCGTTGGTGTCTGATGTTTGGCTCGTTGCACGGCGCGTGGCAGGGCTGCTGCCAGCAACTCTGAAAGTTGTCCCCAGCTGTTATCCACAGGTGCGGCTTCGATGCCAATGAGATACCAGCCGCGAGGCAAGGTGGGGGCTTGGGCGTGCATCAATGCTCGCACCTGGCGACGCACGCGATTGCGCACTACTGCCGGGCCGATTCGTTTCGGTGTAGCAAACGCGACATGCACGCCTGCAGCAGAGGAATCAAGCACCATGCGCACGGTCAAAATACCCTCCCGTATCGGTCGAATGCCCTGAAAACGGGCGAATCCGAGACGCCGAGGAATCCGGCTGATCACGCCGAAAGACGTGCACGGCCCTTAGCGCGCCGCGACTTAAGAATGGCCCGCCCAGAACGGGTCTTCATTCGCTTGCGAAAACCGTGTTTTTTCGCACGACGACGCTTGCTGGGTTGAAATGTACGTTTCACGCCTCTCTCCTGACGTCACTTTCAAGGCATTCGGAAGCAACGCCTTTCAGGCTAGGGCGGGCTATCAGTGCTCACAACACGAATTCAGAGGAACCCAAACACCCTTCGTGTGATTCATCATTTTGACCCCTGTGGAAAACGTGCTACGTTCCCTCTCCCCGCACGAGCACTTGGCGTCGGCACACAGTCTTGCGAAGTTACATCTCTGGGATTCTCCACACCTTGTGGATACCTGTGGATGAAGGAGGAACCCAACATGGACACCCACACCGAAATCACTGGCCCACCGTCTGAGGCACCGAACGCCTTGTGGGAGCGGGCAGCAGCAGTGTTGCGCCAACAGGTATCTGAAGCAGTGTGGTTTTCTACGTTCAGCGACATCGTGGTCGAACACGAACCTGTCACCAAAGTCGGTGGCACGATGAGTTTGAAGTTGCATGTTCCGAACACTTTCGTGCGTGACCGCGTGATGACTCGCTACATGTCATTGGTTCGCGACGCGCTGAATGAAGCAGGCGGCGCAGCCCATGATTTAAGCGTCGATGTACGGGCCTTGCCGGCAACCCCTACAGCCACACCCACCCGCAGCGAACCGCTTGCTAACTCGGTAACGACATCGCCCGCAGC